>JBCBWU010000270.1:0-8370 GCA_039816955.1 Bacteroidota bacterium | reverse complement strand
ACCACCAGGTGGTACAATCAAGTTTCCATCCGAACTAGCTCCGTCTACCGTAAATGATCCACCTTGAGTGGTGGTATTGGTAAACATAGCGTTGAGATTGAATGAACTACCGGGTGACAGACAGGTCTGCGTAACATCTTGCAATGCCGCATTAGGTAACGTAATGACCTCAAGGTTACTCGACCTTGAATATTCGCAGCCACTCACATTATAGGTGTAGGTAACGGTATAATTGCCGGACCCCACCATACTCACGTCCAAAGTGGCAATGGCGTTGCCTCCCATCGTCGTTACCGACAGCGCCGCATTATTGCCCATAGGGGTAATGGAGAAGGTACCGTTGTCTCCGGGTACTGTCCCGTTAGGTAGTGAAGTCGTAAAGGTTACGTCGTCACCTGCTGGGCACACCTGAGTCGCACTGGCCACCAAAGGAACATCAATGACATAGTTGAAAGATACACTCTGGACAAAATAGCTGAACTCATCCCCCGCTGGGTTGGGGGGAACGCTATTGCTGTACTGCCAACCCGCGCCGTTTAGGTCAAAAGTGAAATCAAGATCGCCATCGGCCGTCAAGTCACTTTGAAAGTTAGAATTGTCAACTACGTAGGTCCGACACCTTGGGTTAGAAGCCGTGGGGGGTGGTGTGAAATTTCCTTCCGTAGTGGCAAGGTTTTGGCCGGACAAGGTGACCGACCAGGTCTCGTCTGCATTATCCACATCTCCGTAATAGCAAATAGTGACGGATGCATTTCCGATAACGGATACGCGCGAAGCTAAGGCTGTTGGAAATATATCGTAGTCTCCTGATACCATGGTCATTCCAACGGAACGGGTATCTGTATCAATAGTGGTGGCAGCTGCTGGAGCTCCGTTAAAAGGGCAACTTACTACCTGAGCAGAGAGCGAATAACTCAGTACAGACAAGATAAATGCTAGCCATAATTTAGTAGCATTACCATCTGGTAACGACAGTGTCGACAGGTTCATGAGAATATAATTTAAGGTCGTCTGAAAGGAAAAATCTTGTATCAAAATTATTGTGGCCGTGCGCCAAAATTGCATCTCGCCCCTCTTTTCGGGCGAGTAGTAGAATTAGCGCCGTGAGTGGTAGAAAATTGCTAGTCACTGATCGCTAGTTCAAGAGATGTAAAGCTTGCTCCAGGGCCTTTCGCCGAGAGCGACTGAGCGGAACGGTATAGGGCCCGACGTGTAATTCGTTCGCCTCCAGGTCCCAGCGGTCCAGCGCTTTGACGTTGATGATATAGCCCCGATGGACCCTCAAGAAAGGGCCACTGACGAACTGTTCTTCCAAGCTCTTCAGCGAATAATAAAGGACCACTGAATCTTCTTCCTTCAAGTACATCCGAACGTAATTATCTTCTGCTTTGAAGACCAGTATATCAATCGGCTGAACCTTCTGGTAGCAATTTCCTTTACGGATAAATAAAGGATTAGAAACACCCATCATCACGTATACTTTTGATCACTGATGATTGTATCTCCTCAGCTGTGAAATTGTCACAGCTCAAGCGCATTTTTTTTACCGCAAGGCGTAAATAACGTAAGGTTGGACCCAGACAATTGCGTAAAGTGTTGTTAGTCAAAGCCCACCTCCTAGTAGAGGGTAGAAAGTAGAGGGGATAAGGACGCCATATTGTCTTTCTACCTTCTTCTTTTTACAACATTAGATCTTGATAATCAGTAACTTATTAAGCAATCTAACCCCCAGCCTCACGTTAAATACGAGTCATCCCACATCTCCGCCAAAGCGAAAATGTGGGATGACTCATGGGTGGAGAGATAGCACGCTCCAAAGAAGAATTAGTTCAATCTATTGCCCCATCAACATAAACGGCGACCAGTAGCGGGGCAGGCTGGTAGCAGAGGTCGCTAGCATTTGCAATTTAGCCGCTTGCAAGGCCGCGCTGTAAGACTTACCGGATATCAAAGCAGCATAGAAGTGTAGCATGAAGTTCTTAGTTTGCTCGTCACTGACTTTCCAAAGGGACGACACTACATTGCGGGCACCAGCGTACAGAAAAGCTCGGTTGAGCGCCAACATACCCTCTCCACCGGCAAAGCGCCCCAGGCCAGAATCACAACTACTCAACACAACCAAGTCTGCTTTTACGGCCTGTAATTGTATTTCATCCAGATAGAGCAGACCGGCGCTAGCTTCTTCCTCCGTATAGCAGGCCAGAGCTGACCGGCGGGCCTCTTTCAAGTTTGCCAGGCCGTGAGTAGCAATGTGTACATACTGATAACTGGGACCATTGAGCGACCTTAGCAAAGCTGCCTTGGTAGCCTCGCTTTCCAGCAGTATCGTTTTTGGGCTACTGGCTGGCAAAGACTCCGCGATTGCTAGCACTTCATCACGCGAAGCCGGCAGCGGTGAGAATTGCCCATCGGTGATGCTGCGCGACAAAGAATCTATAGGAAAATCACTGGTTCGCAACTCAGCACTCGGCTGTTGGTCAGCGGTAAAAACCGGTGCAAATGCTAATAAAGACTGGTTGGTAATGGACGTTTTTTGCTGCGTCAACACGTAGGCCGTAGCGGAATATTGGTAACTGATCTGGTAGTCACGAATTAGGAAGGGCCAATCACTGATTTCCTCGCCCTTAGTAGGTCGGATGAGCAGTGCTTCAAAAGGCAGATTACGGAGTGCGAGTTCGCCCACAAAGACTAGGTGATTAATACCCTGTAAATCAGACTGGAGCGGGGACAGCAACTGCCCGTACAAATCAGCACCCAGGCTACTCAGTTGCTCTTGTTTAGCCCGTTGTCTCAGCAATGGGCTCCGCAGCAACTGCGTGTATTGTTTGATCTTAGTGCCCAAATTATCAGCATCTACTATCTGCGGGAGTGGTATTCTCTGTTTACTATCAGCAGTGATAAGGAAAGCGTAGGGTTCATCTGCGAAAATATTATAGCTAATAAGTGCGCTACCGGGTGGTAAGTGTGCTTGCAGGGTCGTAGCACTTACGTAAGGGATAGAAAAGTAGTGATTTGATTGTATCGGATATTTCGTCCGCAGGTCTTGTACGATTGCTGCTAAAGCCTCTCCCGCCGCAATAACTTTGGTCTCCTCTCGCTGCGGCGAGTCACTGAGCGCAGCAGCGCGCTGGGCATCCACTAGGGTGCGCTTGGCCTCATCTAATCTTTCAAGCTCTTCTGACGGCAATGGCAGCGGAGCCATGGTTTGTAGCAAACCTGCCGATTTTTGCTGCTCAAAGGCTAGGAAGGCCGTATCTAGATAGGCTAGATCATTCGTGAGTTGATATAGATCAAGGGCTATGCTTGTCTCCAGTTGTAGACTCTTCCTAATCAAGGTATTTTGAAGGCTATGATACTGTGTCAATTCAAAGCCTTGTAAGTTACTGTAGCTATCCGTCGCAAAGGCCAAGGCCAAATGATTCGTAGCTTGAGCCATTCGAAGCAGCTTTGAATTCTGTTGCTCCTGTCCAATTGCTGCCTGACAAACGGCTTTATGGTACAAGATTTGGCCAGCCCAAGTTACATCACGAGCTTCATCAAAAATACCAGGGTTAGCTCCTACTGCTGTGTCCGTAAAAGTCCCAAACACATTAACCAGTGCCGACTGAGCGGCATTCAGCCCGGCACTGTAACGCCCCTGAGTACCGAAGATTCGGGCCTCCAAATCGTACGCAAGAAACTGTACGCTAGGAGGTATGTAATTTTTGGCTTTCTGTAATGTCTTATGCGCCTCCTCGTACTGACCTAATAAGTATTGGTGGAAGGCCAAATTGTAGGTCGCAGAACCCAAATCGACGGTGCCGTATCGCTCACCACATTCTACGGCCAGTTTGCCTACTTCTACTGATTCGGCGTAGCGTTCTTGCTCGGCGTATACAACGGCTAAAGCCTGTTGGACGGTTCCTAACACCTCAGGATGATCCTGTTGCTTTACCATTGCTTTCTCCAGTACGCCCTCTGCCGCTGTAAGTTGACCAATAAACATGTAGGACATCGCCAGGTCTGCCACTACGCCGATGCGGTCTTTTACGGTATAAAATGGGTTTTCCTCATCTAACTGTAGCACCTTCCGAGCGTAGGCAATCTGCTGTTCCCCATTTTGTTGGAAGCGTGCCAAGATCATTTTCACATCGTACAGCATCACTTGGTAAGGTGCTACCAATGCTGAATCGGGACCGCTGAACAGGGCCGTCAATTGATCATTAATACGTTGTATACCCGATACGTCGTAGCCGTCCATTGCTCGGATGAGCTTCTCCTTGTAGACGTAAAAGTAACTTTGATTATAATCTGTAAATGTAAGGAGTGATTGGTCAAGATAATCCTGAAAAGCTGGATAATCATCCCAGTGGTACTGAGCCAACGCCCGGTAGGCATAATAGGTAGCAGCAGCATGAGAATCGCCCAGTGAGGTTTTTGCTAGTTCGATGGCTGCGAGCGCTAAGGAGTCGGACATAGGGCGGGAACCATCGTTCAATTCATAGGCAAGACGGCTCATTGTCGCCACGCGGTTTTTATCGAAAGGCAGCTGCTCGTAGACTTCCAGCAACTGAGCTAGTTCAGCAACCCTATCACCGGCAAAATCGTCTTGATTGATTTCTTGCAAGCGCTCGTCAGCTGCTTCCTGAGCAGTCTGGCCTTGGCCAAAACACGGGCAAAAAACCATGATAACAAACACAAATAATAAGTATCTACAGGAGTTGCCAGAAGCTAATGTTTCGTTGGGGTTCATTACGTTCGATGATTAAGAGATTGCGCAGGAAAGGTACTGATTAGGCCTGAAGTATCAAATCTTTTACTAGGCTTTACAAGCACCGGTCTCTCCCTTTTTTCTGAATGGTATAAATAGACTTGCAGATGGTAAAATTATACTTGCGAAGTGCATGAAACGACTGGTGAGCTTATCTTATTTCGGGGATACCACTCTGAGCAACCGCAAGCTCAACTCCAATGGAAATATCAAAGCAAGCATGATTTGCGGATTCGGTGAACACAGGCTAAACCAGGCCTAGCCTTCGGCGTTTCCTAGCCTGGCTTCCAATTTGAAGTTGCTATTGAGCTTGTAACTGCCTTGAAATGCCACGATCAGTGCTTACCGCAACTGTGACATTTTTTTTAATTTAGCTCGTATTAATTTATTCAGTCAAGTCCCTAACACTTCCTTGTCCCGTAAACCCAATCCCCCTTACATCAGCGGATTACTACAGCATGATACGGCCACGATCGAGCTTATTTATCGTAATTATGCCAGTCGTATTCAGTTAATGGTGAAAAAAAACGGTGGCACTGCTGAAGATGCTCGTGATATCATGCATGATGCCTTGATGATCATCTATCAGAAAGCGCAGAGCCCCGATTTTCAGCTAACTAGTCAGTTTTACACTTACCTGTACGGTATTTGCCTGCGGTTGTGGGACCGAAAGCGCAAGAAAAAGTCTTCGCAGACTGTGACCATTGCTACCGATCACAGATATAAAAGTGACGAAGATCTGCTGCGTGATATTGAATTACGAGAACGGCACCTAGTTTTTCGGTCGGCCTTTCAAAAGCTGGGGGGGCTATGCCAACAGTTACTGGAGCTTTTTTTCGCAAAAACACCTATGAATGATATTGCACAACAGCTTGACTTAAAGAATAGCCACACGGCCCGTAACCGGAAATATCGTTGCCAGAAAGAACTGGAGAAGTTGGTAAAAAGCGATGCCCGTTATAAAGAACTCAAACACTAAACTCATATACCGTGACAGACCAAGAGAAAATTGAGCGGTACCTGGCGAACGAGTTGCCTCCTGCTGAGCAGAAAGCCTTCGAGCAGCGTCTGGCTGCCGAGCCAAAGCTAGCGGAGTCCTTGTCGTTGTATCAGGCTACGCAGGATTTCTTTCAGCGTCGGAATCCCGCCCTAGAGTCTACCCTTGATGAGTTCGGAAAGCGCTACATTGTGGCTCCACCCTGGTACCGGCGCTGGTGGTTAAGTTTACTAGTCGGTACAGTACTATTTGGAGGCAGCTACTACACTTGGAACCAAATCACGGAAGTACCGGCACAGCCAACGGCCGAGCCTACTTCGCCTAAAAGTACTGCTATGCCCGACAGCCAAGTACTAGCACCCGTACCTTCCATCCACGAAGACACCCTCACCGCACCTGCATCGGAAGAACCGTCACCAGCTGTGCCAGGGTCTACTCCTGATAATACAGGGCAAGAGTCAGCGGCAGCACCCATTGCGGCAGCTTCCCCAGCCGATTTTGCTCCCAACTCAGATTTAGAAGAACTACTCAACACTATCGTGCGTGATACCGATTTTTTCACCGTAGAGCAACCAGCAAGTATAACCACTCTAAGCTCAGAACAATCTACTTGGCAGTTAAGAGCTCGCACCACGATTGCTAGTGTTTTAGAATTAAGAGTTTACAGTAATGCCAGCGATGACTTCTATAAAGATCAAC
The DNA here is from genome assembly GCA_039816955.1 of Bacteroidota bacterium. Classification (GTDB taxonomy): domain Bacteria; phylum Bacteroidota; class Bacteroidia; order Chitinophagales; family Saprospiraceae; genus Lewinella. The sequence goes on along the minus strand of JBCBWU010000270.1, from coordinate 1,924 downwards.
GTGTACTCACACAGATACTACAAGCCACTAAGACAACTGACACCTTAGACATCAGTCAGCGTATCCCCCTGCCCGAACAAGCTGGGCTTTACTACTGGCTAATCCTGGATCGCGAAACGGAAGAGCTGAGAGCTGCTGGCAAGTTTGTCGTCGAATAAAGTCGCACCCGTACCTAAAGGGAGGGGATTGCGGCGCTGGGGTATTTGGTGATTGGGTTGATTAATTAGAATTAGCATTAGCGTGAGAATTAGAATGAGAATCCGAATGTGGATTAGCGTTAGAGTGGGGGTGTAAATCTACTGATCCTGCCCCCCTTCCGGCCCTAACATCGACTCTGATTGTTAAATTAAAGCACCGCCTACTACTCAACCATTTGATGAATGTCTCCACTAATGAACCACTGGTTCCTGGCGCTACTATGGGTGAACAAATGCAATTGTCCATTGTGCTGAAACGGCAATGCCAGATCATAGAAATAGTCACGAGTACCCATTAAAAGTTCTGACTGCAACAACTCGCAGATAAACCAGCGGTACTGCCCATAGCCATCATCACTAGCGGCCTGGCCGTACATATAGTGCTTACCATTGCGAACAAAAATTCCTACTTGGCCATAGGGTCGTTTCCAAGAACCCGATTGCTCCTCTTCTTGCATTCCTTTTTCGGTAAGCTTAACAGTAAACCAGCGATAATCACCTTTCTTTTTAGTAGAATGGGCAAATAAGTACGTATCTCCATTTTTTTGGTAAATACTTATGGCAGAATAATAGCGTTTCCAATCCCCAGTACTCAGAAGAGGGCTTTCAAATCCCTTTCGGCTAATCTCACTTAAGAAGACATAATTATCAGATGCGGCCTGCCCGTACAGATAATTTTTACCGTTCATTGAGAAAGTGGTACATGCATCAAAAAAATGATCCCGACTACTACTCGTTTTTTGTGTGTCACCAAGGCCACTCGGTTGAATAGTAGCGATAAACCAGGGGTAGGCCTTATCCTTATCCGCTTTAGAAGACTGCGCATACAAATAGGCCGTGTCTCCTTCGTAGAAAACGGAAGCTTGGTCATAATAAGTATCCAATTCTCCCTGACTGACTTCTGTTAAGCCCGTAAGGGTAAGCTGGTAAATATGCCAGTTGTATTTATTACTAGTGTTTTCCTGCGTAGAACATCGAAACAGGTAGTTACCGCTAGCATCCGTGAAAATAGCCGTCCCTTTACTAAAGGACTCAAAGCCCCCGTATTGAAGTCGCTCATTAATGGGATACCGATCGTACCTACGTACATCCGTTGTCCAATTTAAGGCCCCGCTCGGAGCAAAAACACTGAGTGTCCCATTATCTTTTAGAACCAATTCTGAATTAGCTACTCTTTGGTATCTAGGCTTGAAGCTTTTATCGTTGCCAGCCGACCAAAGAACATCATGATTCTTATTGCAGATCACCAAATCACCATCCTTGGCTTGCACAGTAGCATAAGCCGCTTCACCATTGGTGGTGTTAGAATTCCAGACTTCAATTCCCAGACGGTTCAGTAGAATTAGGTTTCCTTTTTCGGCACTTAACAGGAGTTTAAAATGCCCATTAGGTGAGGTGATCTCCTCTCCTGTGAGCAATCTATGATCAGGACCAAGGCGATTAGATGTTGAGCGCGGAAAGCTATCCACCAATCCCAACTTTAGACGGTTCACCTGATAAGCAGTTTCGGTGAAAGCATTATCATAGAAATCATTACCGGCCAGGACGACCGCCTCATTAGCATGATCGTTCAATAGGTCTTTGGTCAAAAAGTCATAGCCGAGGTAATCTCCTTGTGCTTTAGTGGCTCTAAGGGGTGAGGTGAAGATATTGCTGCCCTTTACACTTCGCTGAATGCCTCCTGATGTAGCGGTAGGTGTAATTTGCATGGCTATATAAACGGCATC
>JBCBWU010000026.1:0-44740 GCA_039816955.1 Bacteroidota bacterium | reverse complement strand
TGTAGCTCAGTGCTATGCCTCTGAAGAAGTATTTTTCTTAGGCTCGTCCTTCATACCTTCTTTCAACTCATGCTCGAGTGAATTACGTGCTGAATTGAACTCACGGATACCTTTTCCAATACCCCGCATCAGTTCAGGAATCTTACGACCACCGAACAACAATAAAATTGCGAATATTACGACCAGCATTTCTGGTCCTAAAAAGCTCAACAATAGCAAAACATCCATGCTTCTAGATTTAACCTCTATCCCTAGAGGTACTTTTAATTACATCTTCAAATTGCGAGTACAAAGGTAGGTGAATTTCAGCTACTTCGCCACTCTTAAATCTCACTTCCTCTGCTTTGACACTGCTGTAAATGAAAGGTTTAAAGCAGGACAAAGGTTGAGTCCGCTCTTATTTCTTCAAACCAATTTCGCGCAAGCGCTCATCCAAGTAATCACCAGCTGTAGTTGGAGCGTAAGCTTGTGGCCGATCCTCCGTTACACAGCTATTAAGTACCGTCAAGTCCATTTGACTTTGGGGATGCAAGAAGAAAGGAATACTCAAGCGCGGCAAGTGCCACATTTCGCGCGGCGGATTTACCACCCGGTGTGTGGTTGATTTGAGGTAATTGTTGGTCAAACGCTGTAGCATATCTCCAACGTTAATTACAATCTCATCATCCTCTGGCATAATATCCTGCCACTCTTCATCTTTATTCAGAAGTTGCAAACCGCCAGCAGAAGCACCGACCAAAAGGGTGATCAAATTGATATCCTCGTGGCTTTCTGCCCGAATCGCTGATTTAGGTTCGCTAGTGATGGGTGGATAGTGAATGGCCCGTAGAATGCTATTACCTTTCGTAATGTGCTGCTCAAAATAATCCTCTGGCAAGTCGAGATGGATCGCGATAGCACGAAGCAACTGGCCACCTTTCTCTTCAAAAGCCTCGTACAATTCACGCCCTAACCTTGGGAAGTCAGGCATTTCACCAACCTGCACATTATCGGGATATTCCGGTTTTAATGGATCATCAGCAGCTACCTCCTGACCAATCTGAAAGAACTCTTTCAGGTCGGCTACCTTGCTACCTTTAGCATGTTCTTTCCCGAAGGAAGTATAACCACGCTGGCCAGCTAAGCCGGGCACTTCATATTGAGATTTAGTATCGGTATCCAGGGCAAAGAAGGCCTTGGAGGTACGGTAAAAGTCATCGATCAAAGACTTTGGAATACCGTGGCCGGTAACTCCTACAAAGCCGATCTCATGAAAAGCTTTACCAAGTTGGTCGACGAAAGCAGAACGTTCTTCTGGCGTACCATTTTCGAATTGCGACAAATTAACCAAAGGGATAGTACGTGCGCTCATTTTTATTTGGTTTTACATCGGTTGTAATTCGTAAACACCACAAAGGTACCGCTTTCTATGTGTAAGACGACGAAGGGGCGGATTTCCCTCATGGGGGAGCGAATTAGAATGGGAATTAGAGTTAGAGTTAGAGTTAGAATTAGAGTAGCAGTGACCGTTTAAGTGAAAGTTCGGTACGGCGGTGAATTTTGATCAATTCTAATCCCCATCCCCATTTTAATTCTAATTCTCATCCTTATTCTAATTCTAATTCCTAGGCGGTTTATACCGCGACAAGTTTAAAATCTCCTGTGGATCTTTGTATAGTAGCAGCTCACTCAAGGTGATTTCGCGTTGACGATCCATGAAAGTCTCGATGATTCGGTAGCCGATATAATTGGCGGCCTCTCCGGGAGATTCCCTGGGCAGGGAAGGCGAACCGTTAGGTGCTTGCTCAATAAGTTTGCGGATGTCCTGGTAACGGGAATTAAAGAGGAGATCTTCCGTTTGCAAGTGGGTCCAGAGGTTGAACTCATTGGCCTTTAGCCATTCCCATTGTTCAGCAGTAGCGCGGAAGATGACCGTATCTGCTGCTTCGGGCTGTAATTGCTTGAGAAGGTACAACTGTTTCCCACGGTGAATCATTTCGTCCAAGAGTTGGCTACCAGGGGCTTGGCCCAGGACGTCTTCCAGGAGTACGCGGAGGAGCGAGCTTACTACGTGATCGCGATTATAGGTACGGACCAGGTAATTGGAGAAAATCGGGGCACCGGGGCTGTAACGTTGATAGTCAAAATCGGGTCCTAAAAACATGTCCAGGCTAATGCCCAAGTCATTCTCACCAAAAATGATGCTTTGGTAATTGAAGGCCGAATTAAAAGTTACCAGTCGCTCCGGAGCTTGTATATCCGGAAAGTAGTAGCGAAAATAGCGTAAAGCCTGTTGTAAATCGGCTTGTAACGCTCCCATGTCTGGGTAAACCATCTGGGTTGTGTCATGTACCGCACGATAGACGGGCGAGGCCACAAAACCACGCAGGTACGCTAGTTGCTCCGCGTCTAAGCTTTGCAAATTTCCGACCTCCATTATGCCCTCCACAAAAAGCGGAGTAAAATCCGGTTGCTCCTCTGCTAATTCCCGCAAGGCGAGGGCAAAATTGTTGGTATCCAACTGAAAAAGATCTTGTTCAAAACGCTCTACAATTAGTGGAGCTTCCACATCAGAAATATCGGGTAGTGGGCGTTTATCATTCGTACAAGCGGAGAAAAGCAGAAGGATAAAGCTAAAAACGAGCAAACTTGTCTTACAATCTTGGTACATGGCGAGATTTACTTATCAAAAAGCTATTTTTGCCCTGGTTTTACCAATCGCTACATTGGTAGTACACTCACAGGACGTTTTGGTCGGTGAAAAAATGATGCAACAAAGAAAAGCGCGGAAGGATTTTTTCAACGAACGATAAGCATAAAAATTGTAGCGCTACTGATTCTAATCATCTGCTAAGTTGACCTCTAAAACAGTGAATACGATGAAAAATCTAATTGTGGTTTTCCTTTTTGCCGGACTCAGCTTTGGCCTCTCTGCTCAGAATGATATCCAATTTGGATTTCAACTGAGTCCGACTTTGTCTTGGCTAACCACGAACGACAGTAAAATCAACGCCAATGGTCCCAACCTGGGTCTACAATTGGGGATGATCGGCGAATTCTACTTCCGCGAAAATTATTCCCTGGCGACGGGGATTGGTTTCCACTTCAACGCTGGTGGAAAACTATTCTACGATCAGAGCATCGATACCGTACAAATCTGGACAGAAGCCGATATTCCTGGCGATAATGTATACGAAGGTGAAACCGACTTTAAATACAGCATTCAATACGTAGAGATTCCTATCGGGCTGAAATTACGTACCCGCGAATTTGGTTACCTCAAATATTACGTGGAGCCAAGAATGGCCCTGGGTATTCGCACTCAATCGCGCGGTAATATCCTAAACGATGCGGCGGTGGATAGCGACGAGGATTTTGATATTCAATCGGCAGTGAATTTGGTAAATCTATCTTGGGGGCTAGGAGCTGGTGTTGAGTACACCATTTCCTCTAATACCGCTCTGGTAGGTGGCCTGGTTTTCCAAACCGGTTTCACCGATGTGACTACCGATAAGAATACCCGTATCATTAGCAACGGCCGCGACCGAGAAGAAGATTCGAAAGGAAAGCTCAACAGTATTGTCCTTCGCCTCGGCGTAATGTTCTAGCAGCTGTTAACAGCACTCTATTTCAAAAGAGATAGTTTCTTGACAGCTCTTCAGCAAATAAACCAGTTATGACCACAACATTGGATCCCAAACTAGAAGCACAAATCCAAAATTTCGTCGAACGCGCCTTAGCAGAAGACGTTGGCGACGGTGACCACACCTCCCTAGCCTGTATTCCAGCGGATGATCGCTCGGTAGCCAACCTACTGGTGAAAGATCCTGGCATCATTGCCGGATTGGCTATTGCCGAACGGATTTTCCTGCATGTTGACCCCAGTGCGGAGCTTACTTTCAACCTTAAGGATGGTCAGAATATGAGCTACGGCGATATTGCCTTTGAGGTGCGATGCAACACCCAAGCACTACTCAAGGCAGAACGCCTGGTACTCAACACGATGCAACGCATGAGTGGTATTGCGACCCTCAGCAATCGCTTCAAATTCGAGATTGAAGACCTCCCGGTACAGATTTTAGATACCCGTAAGACTACCCCCAACCTTCGCTTCGTTGAAAAATGGGCTGTTCGCTTAGGCGGTTGTACCAACTACCGCGATGGGCTCTATGACCGCATTATGGTCAAGGACAACCATATTGACGCTTGTGGAAGTATTACTGCTGCTATCGAGCAAGTAGCCAAATACCAAACCGAGAAAGGATTGTCTTTACCAGTAACCATCGAAGTACGTAACCTTGTGGAACTCTACGAAGTATTGGAAGCTGGGGCAGGAAAAGTGGACCGGATTATGCTCGACAATTTTGAGCTTCCTATTCTGGCAGAAGCAGTGGCAGTGATTAATAAACGCTTCGAAACCGAAGCTTCGGGTGGCGTAAATATTCACACCGTTCGCAAAATTGCCCGAACTGGCGTAAATTTCATCTCCGTAGGCGCATTGACCCACTCGGCAACTAGCCTTGACTTAAGCCTCAAAGTTGTGAAGTAAAGAGGGATTGTTGGTGTAAAACCAGACTATGCAGTGTAAGTATGGTAATTTGCTATTGATCTTTTGCCTCTGCTTATTGAGTTCATCTCTGTTGGCTCAAAGCAAGCAAGAACTAAAAGAAGAAGCCAAAGCTTATCTGGCAGTTGAGCGTTATGAGGATGCTATTCGCACGCTGCAAAGATCAAGGCAACTGGTCCGCAGCGACGAAGAGAGTCGCTTCCTGCTAGCCGTCTGTCACTACCAGATCAATCAGCTGGAGCAATCGCAAGAGCTCTTAAATGCGCTCACTGCTGAAGACAAGTCGCCTTATCCGGAGTGCTGGTGGTACCTGGCGCGAATCCTACACGCCCAACAACAATTCGGTGAAGCGGCTGCACAGTACAAGATGTACCTGCGGACACTACGAGGTGATCATCCTAACCGGCCAATGACGATTGAGGCCATTCGTCGCTGTGACAATGGCCTACGCTTACTCTACCGCGATCCTCAAGCCATTGTGGAAAATATGGGCCAGCAGGTGAATACTGCGGCGGATGAATTTGGCCCCGTACCCAGCCCTAATCGGTCTACACGGCTGTACTTTTCGAGCATCCGCCCCGGCAACAGTGGTGGACCTCGCAATAAGTACACCCAAACGGATGAACAATACGGCTCCTACCTCAGCGACATGTACAGCACTGACCTTACAGGCGGACAGTGGCAACGCGCCCAGGCCATGCACAGTTTGCTCAATAGCCCTCAACACGAATACTTAATCGGTTTTTCTGGTGGAGGACAAGTCCTCCTCTATTTTCAGGGCTGGAACTGGGATCGGGGAGAAATTTTTGCGGATACTTTTCGCCAAGAACGCAGCCTTACTACTACGCCCTTTTTAGCTCCAGCTAGTGGGCAAGGAGGTGATCAGGCGCTACATGTTTACTACGATACGCTACTGATTTTTGCTAGTCGACGCCCTGGTGGTTATGGTGGTCTGGATTTGTACCGTTCTTCCTTACGTGACGGCCGTTGGACGGCCGCTGAAAATATGGGGCCAGAAATCAACACCCCCTTCGATGAAACGACTCCCTTTCTGGCGCGGGATGGTGTCACGCTCTACTTCAGTACCAATAGCAGCCGCAAGTCAATTGGGGGTTTAGATATTGTCCGCTCGGTTTACCTACCGGAAGCGAAACGTTGGTCTGAGCCCGAAAATCTAGGTGTGCCCATTAATTCCGCAGCAGACGACAGTCATTTCCAATTAGCAAGAGATGGCTTTACTGGCTTTTTTGCCTCCGCCCGCAAGGATGGTTTTGGACAGCGAGACCTCTACCTCGCGTACTTTACCAAGTACCGCAAGGAAATGGAGCCGCCCGTTTTAGCCTATCAACCTCCAAGCCCTCCTACTTCTCCAAATGTTTCCGAACCCACACCTCCTACTCAGGTTAATCCCCCGCCAAGTAATACTATCTCCCCTCCGGAGCCGGTAGCTGCTAGCGGCTGGTCAAGTGAGCTTCCAACAACAGACAACTTGGCTTCACCGGCCTGGTATGATCAACTGCAACAGGCCTACCAACAATACCCTGGTGACCGACTGATCATTAGTTGTTATGTTCCTACTCAAGGTGGGTCTTTATTAACCACTCGTCTGTACAATGCAATACAAAAGCTAGAAGCGCTGGCCAACCGGCTGGAGAACAGTGGGGTGCCACGGGATAAGATATTTATGCGCACCCTCAAGCACAGCAGCAGCAACTATCGACTTGCCGCCCACCTCGCTCCACAGCAAAGTCCGGTGCAGAGTCGTCAGGCTCCAGTGATTGGAGTAAGTACCCCTAAAGGACCTTCAGCAATGGCTACGGATCAAGCTTTATGCTACAAAGTGCAAGTAGCTGCGGTGCAAAGAACCTATGCCAACGAAAAGCTAAGCGCCCAGGCAGATATCATGCTGGAAAAAGCTGGTGATTCACCTTATTACCGGTACACGGCAGGAGCGTTTTCAAGTTTTCGAGCAGCTTCGGATTTCCGCCGCACGATACTTGCACAAGGGTTCCGAGGAGCCTATATCGTTCCCTATTTGTACGGTGCTCGCTTGGATAAAAGTGAAGTTTCGCGCTATGTAAGCGAATACCCTGATCTACGCGCCTTCCTTGGACGTTAAGCAACAGCAACTGGTCGAAACAATAGCCTTGGCAACGAATTATTCCTTACTTTTAAGCCGCAGCCCTAATCTGATAGGGCAATGATTGACAGCATATAAGGAAGGAATGAACAAGCTAAGCTTCTTGCGCGAAAGTATCAAGAACTTAAAGACAGTGGGAACGGTTACTCCGAGTTCACGCTTTTTGTGTCGAGCGATGCTGAAAGGGATAGATTTTTCCAAAGCCACACTCATTGTAGAACTGGGCGCCGGTAACGGCGTATTGACACGTCACATCTTAAAGCGAATGCGACCCGATGCCAAGCTATTGTGCTTTGAAGTTCAGGCTAACTTTTGCGACCTGCTCCGCGCCATAGACGATGACCGCTTAATTGTCATCGAAGATTCGGCGGAACACCTTCCTACCTATTTAGAAGAATTTGGTGGACATCAACGAAAGGCGGACCATATCATTTCCGCTATCCCTTTCGTGATCTTACCCAAAGACCTGGCCAAGAACATTGTAGCCACCTGCTATCAACATCTCGCCTCAAATGGGCGATTTGCGCAAGTGCATTACTCGCTCATCTTGAAATCCTTATACGAGGATGTTTTTCCTCGAGTGAACATAAATTTCACTCCCTTGAACATTCCCCCCGCATTTGTATTTCATTGCAGTAGCTAGTAGCTGTCCGGACCAATTCAGTGCTTTGCTAGCTGTGTAATCGGTGTTCATATACCATTGCACTTTATCTTTAGGTCTACTTAACCGAAAACAAGAAAGCGTATGCGATATCTAATGTGCTTGCTAGTGGTGAGCGTGCTAGTGGGATTAGGCTGTGGCCCCATTAATCCCCCTATCAAAAACCCATTGGGCGGCGACAGCGATCTACCGCTGGATCAAATTAACTTACCAGAAGGCTTTAGTATATCTGTCTTTGCCGATAGCTTAGAAAACGCGCGTTCCCTGTGCTATTCACCCGACGGAACCCTATTTGTAGGCACGCGTGGAGAAGGTAAAGTCTACGCCCTACGCGATACCGATGGTGACTTTATCGCCGACGAGCGCTATACCCTGGCCGAGGATTTGGAGATGCCAAACGGAGTAGCTTTCCGCGATGGTGATCTTTACGTGGCGGAGGTTAGCCGTATTCTGAAGTTCACCGATATTGAAAGTAAGTTGGATAAACCTGGGAAGCCAGAAGTTGTCTATGATGAATTCCCTACTGAGCGCCACCACGGTTGGAAGTACATTGCTTTTGGTCCTGATGGGAAACTTTATGTTCCGGTAGGAGCACCTTGTAATATTTGTGAGTCGGAAGACGAAATTTTTGCCAGTATTGCCCGTATTAATCCAGACGGTACCGGCCTGGAAGTAGTACAGCACGGCGTACGGAATACCGTTGGTTTCACCTGGCACCCCGATGATGAACAACTATGGTTTACCGATAATGGCCGCGATATGCTGGGCGATGACCTCCCCGCTTGTGAACTTAACCACGCTGTCGAAGATGGCCAACACTTCGGCTATCCGTACTGCCACCAAGGTGATTTACTCGACGAAGAATTTGGTGAAGGAAAAGACTGTGGTGACTACCGTAAACCGGTGCAAAACTTGGGAGCACACGTAGCGCCATTAGGGGTAGAATTTTATACCGGAAGCATGTTCCCCGAAGACTACCAAATGCGTATTTTGATGGCGGAGCACGGTAGCTGGAACCGGAGCAAGAAATCAGGCTACCGCATCACGCAAGTCATTTTAGATGAAAACCAAAACGCGGTGAGTTATACGCCCTTCGCTGATGGCTGGCTAGACGAGGAAGAAGACGATGCCTGGGGCCGCCCAGTAGACCTAGAGTTTTTGCCCGATGGTTCAATGCTTGTTTCGGATGATTTTGCGAATGCGATTTACCGAATTACGTATGAAGGGTAAACAATGGCAATATCAATAGCAATCAAAATTGCAATTACTCAGAATTTCTGGATTGCAATTTTGATTGCTATTGATATTTTGATTGCCTGGTTTCATTCTAACTAAAAAGCCGGAAGAGGAATATCATTCCCTTCCGGCTCTTTATGTGTCAGGCCCAAAGACCTATCTTTTCAGTTCTAGCGACGCTTGAACAAGCCACCCAAAAGGCCCTTGCCCAACATACCTGCAACGTCGTCAATGATGCTACCATCACCGTCGGCATCCAAGAAGCCAGTGATCAAGCTCATAGCAGGGTTCTGCGCTTGCTCTTGCTTAGCGAAGCCACCAAGCAGATCGGAGATCCCTCCAGCATCCAAACCGTTCTGTTGCTTAGCCTTACCTAGCATACCCATTACCATAGGTGCTAGCATGGCCATCAAGTTGCCAGTTTGACCTGAGTCAAGACCGCTCATTTTGCTAATCATATCAACAGCACCGCTCTGGCGGTTGCCTAGAATGTGGCCTAGAATGCCTGAACCGTTAGTGGTACGCGCACTGGCGGCAGAATTTTGTCCGGTTACCATCCCCATTACATCATCAAGAATACTGCCATCGTGGTCACGCTCCAGTGCGTTGTTCAATGCAGTAGCACCATCAGGTGTAGAGGCATTACGTGCCATAGCACCTAATAGGGTTGAAAGAATGCCAGATGTAGCAGCAGCAGTTTGCCCGCGGTCGGCACCACCTAGTTGGCCAGCCAATTGATCAATTAATGCTTCTGATACTTGGCCTTGAATGAGGCTAGATAAATCCATGTGTAAGTTATTATTTTGCTTATAGGACGTAGGTTCTACAAAAAAGTCATACGTAAGATAGAATTTTTTTGAGCTAGCACAAAAAAAGGCAGCAGGGCTATTCCTCTGAATTGCGCCTGCTGCTGATGATTCAAACTACTCTCTCAATGGTTTGTACCTCGTGTATACTTTTAAAAAGTATGTTCGTTTTAGGGTGTGGTCGATAATGATTCCATCGACCGGTCTTTTGGGGATATTATTCTTTGTTTACACGTACGACTACCACCTCTGAGCATGTAGCACAACAGCGGACTACGCCTTAGCATTGTACAATCGCTGATGTTATTTGGTGTAGCTTACTCAGTGAAAAACAAAGTAAAAAATTCGATGCTATAAAAAGCGGAAATTTATGTTTGCTAGGATGATAGAAAAACGATTTGCCTTTCGGTCTATTGCCTAGAGCGGCAAATATTTTTTGGCAACACTGGCTATAATGGTGCGTAAGCCCTGAAAATCAAAAAATTAGGTGCATCCCATATAATTTTGCCTTACCTTTGCATCGGTTATAGAATGCTAGCTTTCATTCTATAATTCCACACTATCTCCAGTTTACCTCTACCCGATAAGACCAATTAGTACTGTTACAACCAGCAGCTGGTATGCTGAGGGTTGATTATCCACTTTTCAAGCCATTGCAAACCTTGGATCAAACCGTAGCTAAGGCCCCCAAAGCCGGACGAATAGTATTCATTGATGTGTTGCGCGCCTACGCCATCTTGATGATGTTGCAAGGGCACTTTGTGGACACACTACTGGCGGAGCAGTTCCGCAATCCAGAGTCGACACTGTACTATGTGTGGTCCTTTATGCGCGGGATGACCGCCCCCATCTTTTTTACGGTAACGGGTCTGGTGTTTGTGTTTTTGCTCTTACGCGATGGTCGCCCCATGCGGGAAAACACGCGCATGAAAAAAGGTATTCGCCGCGGCTTCTTCCTCTTATACATCGGCTATCTCCTCAAGGTCAACTTTCCGGCCTTACTGGTGGGCTATCTGAGCCCTTGGATTTTAGCCATTGATGTCCTTCACATTATTGGCTTAGCACTCATTGGGCTGATTGCAATCTGTGCGCTTCGAGAATTCATCGGTGGATCACTGGTAGTCTGGATGCTGGCCTTCGGTGCGGGTACTTTTTTAATTGATCCTTTTTTCACCGAAAACAGCTGGGCAGAAACACCACGTTTCTTTGCCCATTACCTCACTCGTGACTTTGGTTCTAACTTTACCATAGTCCCTTGGTTAGGCTTTGCCTTTTTCGGCGGTGCTATAGGTGCCATAATCAATAAGCGCCCACAGTGGGCCTTCTCGCATTTGATGCCCATCTTGCTGTTGGCTTTTGGTATCACGCTGACCATAGGTTCCTGGCAGATGCTGGTCAACTTGTATGAGTTGACCGGATGGGAGTACTTACCAGTACTTTTCAACAACAACTACTTATTCTGGCGGCTCGGCCACGTATTTATTGTAATGGCCATTTTTATGTGGAGTATTCCTCGTATTGGTAAGATTCCCAGCCTGATTACTAAGATTGGTGGTGAGACACTTACTATTTACGGGGTGCACTATATCATTCTATATGGCACCTGGCTAGGGTTGGGCTTATCACAAACAATCGGCTATCGTACCCTGGCTCCTGTTCCTTGTATCATTGGAGCAGTCGTCTTCGTTTTTGCGCACATTATGCTCATCCGGCACATTGAGCCCTTGCGCCAAATTTGGTACGGACAAATACCGAACTGGTTTAAACGACAGTACCGCATGGCCATCGTTTGGTGGAAACGCGAATGGCCACGGCAACGTGCTATACTATTGCTCCAGTGGCAAGATTTGTTAGCCGGAGCTCCAAATTGGTTGTTACCTTTGGTGCGTGTAATGAGTCGAAAAACAAAAGACTAAAGTGGGTGCATGAAGAACTCTCGTTCGCCACTCTTTACCATTTTCCTGACGGTATTCATTGATATGCTTGGAGTAGGAATTATCATTCCTGTTCTCCCCGCTTTATTTTTTGAACCCGAAACCAGTATTGTTCCCCTCACTATGTCTGAGTCGGAACGTTCCTTCCTGTATGGTGCATTACTAGGGGTGTTTCCCCTAATGCAGTTCTTTGGGGCCCCGATGTTGGGAAGTCTGTCCGATCGTTATGGTCGAAAACCGGTTCTACTTGTTACCCAGGCCGGCACTTTACTCGGCTATCTTTTGCTAGCGGTGGCCATCCTTTGGCAGAATATTCCATTGTTATTTATCTCCCGCATGATTCCTGGTTTTACGGGGGGGAATATCGCCGTTATTCTATCTAGCATCGCAGATGTGAGCAATGATAAAGACAAGGCGCGCAATTTTGGGCTAGTAGGAATGGCATTTGGTATCGGTTTTATTCTAGGCCCCACTCTAGGCGGAGTTTTAGCCGACGAAAGCATTGTATCCTGGTTTACCGCCTCCACTCCCTTCTGGTTTACTGCGATTTTGACAGCATTTAATGTGCTGTTTATTATTTACGCCTTCCCTGAAACGCTCAAGCAGCGACGAACAGTGGCGGTTAATCCATTTACGGGCTTTCGCAATCTGGCGATCTCTTTTGGCACCCCTAACTTGCGACGGATCTTCATTGTAGTTTTACTACTCTCCCTTGGTTTTACCTTCTTTACACAGTTTTATTCGGTATACCTGATCCAAGATTTTTCGTATTCGGAAAAAGACATCGGCTTTCTTTTTGGCTGGGTAGGGATTTGGTTAGCTCTTACCCAAGGTGTACTCGTACGCTTCTTGGGAAAACGTTTTCCGCCACAGCGTATTCTCACTTACAGTATACTGGCGTTAAGTGCTTCCCTTGTTTTTGTATTGCTACCAGATACCACCTTGGGATTATATATGCTTAATCCTTTAATTGCCGTTGCACAAGGCATCACCTCTCCTAACCTAACTGCTACAATTTCCATGCAGGCGAACGAAGATCAGCAGGGAGAGATATTAGGAATCAATCAATCCATGCAGTCTTTAGGGCAATTGATCCCTTCACTGGTAGGCGGTTATCTGATCACTTTCTTTAGTAGCCTGCCGATCATCGTGGGTAGTGGATTGGTTCTAGCGGGCTGGATTGTATTCATTATATTTTTCGGTCGTCAAAAAGAAAAAAGCTAAGATGCGAGCACTTTGGTGTATCCTCCTTATCGTGTTAACCAAACCTGTTGTGGCACAGGACGGAACAATTTTTTCGAACCTCCGTGGCACCGAATTAGCGATAGCACTACAAGAAGCCTATCGCCCCAGAACGGTATTGAGCTATGGCCAGGCGCGCGATACGCTTTATGCACTCATCGACCGCCAGCAAGACAGTATCTACTGCCCTTACACTGGCTATGCCCATCACTTATCAGACCGGCACGATCCTACCAAGTATATTTTTGACGATGGCGCTGATACCGGCATGAACTGTGAGCACATTTGGCCACAAAGCAAAGGCACCAAACAGGGAAATGCCAAAAGCGACATGCATCATTTATTTGCTGTACTAGCCAGCGTAAACCAAGCGCGTGGTAATCACCCCTTCGGCGAGGTAGATGATGAGCAGGCTACCCACTGGTACTACCGTCAACAAAACCTGCGGCGCGTTCCGACAGCAGATGTTCGCGATCGCTATAGTGAACTAGGTCAAGGCTACTTTGAGCCTCCGGAAGACAAGAAAGGAGACGTGGCGCGCGCCATGTTTTACGTATACGTGATGTACAATGATCAGGTAGAAGTAAGCTTTTTGAGCGATCAGTTGTTTACACTACGCTATTGGCACGTTCTTGACCCACCCGATCAATGGGAAATAGAGCGCAGCCAGTCGATAGGACGCTACCAAGATGGCAAGGCCAACCCTTTTGTAATGGACCCCACACTGGTAGAGCGCATATTTGAGGAATAATGGCTTATAACGCACATAATTTAGCAGATACGATTGTAGCCTTGGCTACTCCGCAAGGAGTGGGCGCAATTGGAGTAATTCGCCTATCCGGCCCGAAGGCTATTAGTATTGTGAACGGTGTATTCCGCGGCAAAGACCTTAGTCAGCAAGCCACCCACACCGTACATTTCGGCACCATCCGCGATGAGAAGGACAAGATACTAGACGAGGTACTGGTCACCCTTTTTGTAGGTCCAAAATCCTACACCGGCGAAAACGTTGTGGAGGTAAGCTGTCACGGGAGCGATTATATCATCCAGGAGATCATCAGGCTCTTTATTCGCCAAGGTGCACGTTTGGCCCAAGCCGGGGAATTTACGATGCGCGCCTTCCTCAACGGCCGTATGGACCTGAGTCAGGCTGAAGCAGTGGCGGATTTGATTGCCTCTTCCTCCGCCGGCAGTCATGATTTGGCTATGCAACAAATGCGCGGTGGCTTCAGTGATGAAATTGCTGCCCTCCGCCAGCAACTAGTCGACTTTGCCAGCTTGATTGAACTGGAACTAGATTTTGGTGAAGAAGACGTAGAATTTGCCAACCGGGACGACTTACGCCAGCTGGTAGAAAAAATACAACGGGTACTCCGGCAGTTGATTCACAGTTTTCAGCTCGGCAATGTTATCAAGCAAGGAGTAAGTACGGTCATCGCTGGTCGGCCCAATGCCGGCAAAAGCACCCTCCTCAACGCACTGCTCAACGAAGAACGTGCCATCGTTAGTGATATCGCCGGCACCACCCGCGACACCATTGAAGAAATCCTGAATATCGAAGGCATCCAGTTCCGCCTCATCGATACGGCCGGTATTCGCGAAGCAGAAGACACCATTGAAGCCATCGGCGTGGAGAAGACGCTAGAGAAGGTACGGCAAAGTAGCCTCCTGGTGTACGTCTTTGATGTCATTGAAACCTCCCCGGAAGAAGTACGGGCAGATTTGAACAAGCTAGTGCAGGAAGGGATGCACGTGTTGGTAGTGGCGAATAAGATGGATTTGAATCCGTATACGAAGTATGAGCAGTATTTTCGCTCCTCCCCTGGCCCCTCCTCTCAAGGAGGGGAGATTGCAGGTAGCGCAAGCGCTCCTACTACGCTTGGGAAGTGGTTGACTGCAGATCGAAACACCTACTCCATACTTAAAGAGAGGGCCAGGGAATTGCGAAATAATCCGACGCAGGCGGAGGCGGAGCTTTGGCCACATATTAGAAAGCGGCAGATTGAGGGGTGTGAATTCCGGCGCCAGCATGTGATTGGGCATTTTATTCCTGATTTTGTCTGTTTGGATCGTAAACTGATTCTAGAAATTGATGGCGGGTACCATCAGCTTCCTGAGGTAAAACTAAAGGACGAAGAAAGGACTGAGGTATTAGAAGAGATGGGTTACCAAGTGCTGCGGTTCCGTAACGAAGATATTTACGATGATTTGGCGAGTGTGATTGAGCAGATACGCCAAGCCCTACTCCCGCAGCACACAGATACCCCTTCTCGCGAGAAGGGGCTAGGGGTTGAGCCGAATGCCTGGGTTCCCCTCATCGCCAAAGAAGGCATGAATGTGCCTTACCTCAAAGAAAAACTGTACGAGGCCGTCGTCTCCGAAAAAGTAAATACAGATAGCACCATTGTGAGTAATGCCCGCCACTACGAAGCGCTGGAGAAGTCTTATGAAGCACTGGATGCAGTGCTCACCGGAATGGATAGTGGTATTACCTCTGACTTTATCGCCATGGATATCCGGCGGTCTTTGCATCACCTCGGGGAGATCACTGGGGAGATCAGTACGGATGAGTTGTTGGGAAATATTTTTGGGAAGTTTTGTATTGGAAAATAACTAATACTAATGAAAGAGCCTGCCTTTTATCAACAAGCCTTCATGCAATCCATTGAAACTGTTGTACTAATAGTTAGGGAAGAATTTACGCAATTAAAAGACGATGACGTTGCTTTTGCACTTGACCGACTCACAACCTATTTTCAGCTCGTTGCCAAGGGAAAGGCTCCTGAAGAACCCTTATCTACAATTGAACGCCGGCAGGTGCTAATAGATGAAATTCTGAACATCATTGATGAACGAGAGGAAATAGAAGCGGACCTCTCGTTCATCAACAATCCTGATATTCGACCTAACGGAAATCCTATTCCTTCTCTTCCATCGTTCTATGCTACTTGCCTAAAAATTCTTCTAAAGTCCGTCAAATTCTGGCGAAAGAACAATGGTAAAACTGGATACCTAAATTATATCAGTTCGTTACTCTAAAATGAGCATTAATCAATTACCCCCAACTCTTTACCCACCTTCGTAAAGGCCGCAATCGCCTTATCCAAATGCTCGCGCTCGTGAGCCGCAGACAACTGGACACGGATACGGGCCTGCTCTTTGGGCACTACCGGGTAATAGAAACCGATCACGTAAATACCTTCCTCTAGCAGCTTGGCGGCAAACTCCTGCGATAGCTTCGCATCATACAGCATGACGGCGCAAATTGCAGATTGAGTAGGCTTCATATCAAAGCCAGCTGCTTGCATGCCCTGGTTAAAGTGGGCAATATTCTCCCGTAGCTTATTCATTAGGCCGTTGGAAGCATTCATCATATCGATCATCTCAATGCCGGCAGCAGCGATGAGTGGGGGGATAGAATTAGAGAATAGGTAAGGACGGCTGCGTTGGCGCAGGATGTCAATGATCTCTTTTTTACCAGTTGTAAAGCCGCCGATAGCACCGCCAAAGGCTTTACCCAAGGTGCCAGTAATAATCTCCACCTGCCCCAGCATATCGTATAGCTCAGTTACTCCTCTACCAGTCTCACCTACTACGCCGGCCGAATGGCACTCATCGATCATGACCATGGCGTTGTACTTATTGGCCAGCTCAACAATCTTGTCCAAGGGTGCTACGTGACCATCCATAGAAAAGACGGCATCCGTGACAATCAGGCGGAAGCGCTGCTCCTGAGCTTTGATGAGCTGTTGCTCCAAATCTTCCATATCAGCCGTTTTGAAGCGGTAGCGAGCAGCTTTGCAGAGGCGTACCCCGTCGATAATGGAAGCGTGGTTTAAAGAGTCGGAGATGATAGCATCCTCTTTAGTCAAGAGTGGCTCGAAGACACCACCATTGGCGTCAAAGCAGGCGGCGTAAAGGATAGTATCCTCCGTGCCAAAAAACTCAGCAATTTTTCGCTCCAGCTGGCGGTGGATATCCGTGGTGCCACATATGAAACGCACGGAAGACATTCCGTAACCATGAGAATCCAAAGCGGCTTTCGCCGATTCTACTAACTGTGGATTATTGGAGAGCCCTAAGTAATTATTTGCACAAAAATTAAGGACGGTTTGTCCTGAATCCAAAGTTACTTCTGCTCCTTGTGGCGAAACGATGATACGCTCGTTCTTGTAAAGACCAGCTTCGGTGATGGCTACTAGCTCGTCTTTTAAATGCTGCTGAAAATCGGTATACATTGCTCTACGTTGCTTTAATTTGAGTATTCGGTTAGGCCGCGTAAAATTACAAACTTGTCCGCCAATTGCTGCTTCTGTTGCAAGGCTTAATGGAAGAAAATACCTTTGAGCAAAATTTGCCCTTAACCAAAAATACCACTGACGAAGCAGTTTGGATTTCCAAATCGCTTAGGCCTTGGTATACAACCAGTTGACAAATATGAAGGCATTAGTCAAAGCTAAGTCCGAAAAAGGGATATGGCTGCAGGATGTCCCCATGCCCGAAGTTGGACACGATGAAGTACTGATCAAAGTGTCAAAAACCGCCATCTGCGGCACCGATTTGCACATCTATCTTTGGGACCACTGGGCCCAACAAACCATTCCAATCGGCCTTACCATTGGCCACGAATACATGGGCCACGTAGCTAAAGTGGGCTCATTGGTCAAAGAATTTAAAGAAGGGGACCGGGTCACTAGCGAGGGTCATATTGCCTGCAATCACTGTCGCAACTGCCGTCGTGGACGAAAGCACATCTGCGAGAATACACTAGGTGTGGGTGTGAATATCAATGGCGCTTTCGCGGAATATTTAAAAGTTCCGGCCTCCAATGTCATGAAAATAAATGAGAGCATTCCGGATGAGATCATGGCCATCATGGATCCTTTTGGAAACGCTACACATACCGCGCTATCCTTTCCTTTAATTGGTGAGGACGTACTCATCACTGGAGCTGGGCTCATTGGTAGCATGGCCATTGCGATAGCTAAGTTTGCCGGTGCTCGTTATGTCATTGCCACCGAAACCAGCCCGTATCGGATTACCCTCGCCCAAAAAATGGGAGCCACTCAGGTGGTCAATCCTATAGAAGAAAGTCTAGACGAGGTGATGCAGAAACTGGGTATTCGCGGATTTGATATCGGATTAGAATGCTCCGGAGCTCCACCAGCCTTCAATCAGTTGATTGACCATATGTACAACTCTGGTAAAGTATCACTCCTAGGCATTTTACCTAAGGACACAAATGTAGACTGGAACAAAATCATCTTTAAGGGGCTGACTCTAAAAGGCATATACGGCCGAGAGATGTACGAAACTTGGTACTTCATGGAGCAGATGCTCATGTCTGGCCTCGACCTTTCACCCATGATCACACACCGCTTCCATATTGATGACTTCCAAAAGGGTTTTGATGTGATGGAGGAAAAGAACTGTGGGAAGGTGATTTTGAGTTGGGACTAGCTTCTAAGTACTGTTTCTTGGTGCAAGAGGGGTTGCTTGGGGGTGGGAAAATTTTGGTATTAATGCGTCTATGTGTTAACGTGTTTATACAAATGAGTCAATTTTTCAGAAAAAATTTAAAAACAATCAACTGATAACCAGATAATTAAGACTCATTTTTATTTTTTCTTCAAAAAATCTTCCTTCTCCTTAAAGTAATTCTCCCCCTCACCCGTCTACCTTATTGAAAGCACTGCTGAAAACTACAGCAGGCAAGTTTAATAACCACACAGCAGTACAGCATCACACCTGACTGCTGCCCAAAATCACACGATTATGCGCGTTGTATTCGGCGCTCTGTCGTTCGCGGCAGGGGTAGTATTGTTCTTTCTTTTTGCCAAGCTTTTGGTGGCTGGGCTCTTCTTCGCACTGGGGCTGGCGGTCTTTGCCTTCTTCATGCGTAAACTGAAAAGAGTCCGTTACGGTCGCTGGCACCAGCACCGTTTTGGCACAGAACATGCCCATACAGGGTACAGTTATCCAGCGGTACAAGCCTTTCCGGAATTAACGGAAGACGGACTCTACAAGTATCGGACTATTCGGGTACTGTAGAATAATTAAAAATAGGAAGTCAGAAATATAGGAGAGTGTCGGAGGCCAGGAGTGAATTGTTCCTTTCCAGCTTCAGGCTTCCACTCTCAAACTCCTGAGTATTCAAGCTTACTATCATTTAGTGTATAGCTGACACTGCTCCACTATTTACTCAAATCAAACTTAACAAACTATGTGTAGAGGAATGAAATATCACCGCGGCCACGGCCGCCACTATGGTCACCGTCACCCAGGAATGCGCCGCCCAGGTGCGCAGGTTAGCATTCGCGAAATGGATGACCGTTACGAAATTTACTTAATTGCTGTGGGCCGCACCCGTGAGGACTTTCGCTTAGACATCGCTAATGATGTATTGACGATCCACGCCTCCGCTCCCGCTAGCAGCGAAGAAGAAGGACAATGGCAAAAACGCGAATTCCGCTTCCGCGATTTTGAGCGCAGCTTCCAGCTGAGTGACAAAATCAATAGCGAGGCCATTAGCGCCAGCTACGATGCTGGAATTCTCACCATCGTCCTGCCTAAGCACGAAGACAAAGTCACCCAACGTCGGGAGGTGACTGTCGAGTAGTAAGAAGATAAGGTTGCAACCAGCCTTACCTGTAGAGAGTAAACCTGCCCGCGCACCGTCGGCATAGCCTCTGGCGCAGGCGCCCGTACAAAGTACTATGGCAGGCGAGGAGTAGAAAGAAGTAAGTGTCCTTCTACTTTCTACCTACTACATTCTACCAGAAGGTTTACTGGTGTACTAAACGATTTTGAGGTAACTGATTAAGGTAAACCTGAAGTAAGTAACAGTCGGGTGCGTGGACGCACCAGTTTGGGATTTTTATATACCGAGGCCGAAGAGTTTTGGGAAGCCAAAACATCTTCGCCTCGAGTATATACTCGCGAGAAGTCGTTTGCCAAAGGGCAAACCACTTCGTAAGCGGTATACTAGCACATTTGTTGAGCCCCTGTGTACAGCAGGGGCTTTTTTGTTTTCACGCTAGTAAAAGCTACCTTAGGTCGAAATTTGAACACATTCAAATAACCTCTTAACCATCAAGCCATGACCAATAAGCAACTCATCCTCCGCAAACGCCCCGTAGGCTTACCCGAAGCAGATACCTGGAGCCTAGAAGAAACAGCGGTACCAGAACTCGAAGATGGCCAACTGCTTGTACGCCATCACTACATCTCCCTCGACCCCGCCATGCGCGGTTGGATGAATGCTACCCGTTCCTACATCCCTCCCATTGAGTTAGGAGCAGTCATGCGCGCCGGCTCCATCGGCGAAGTAGTCGCTTCAAAACACGATAAATTCCAAGAAGGAGACGTGGTTTCCGGCTGGGGTGGCGTACAAGAATACTGTCTAACGGACGGCACCAATTGGTACAAAGTGGACGCTAGCTTAGCCCCAATGACCGCCTACATCGGCACCCTCGGCATGCCAGGTATGACTGCCTATTTTGGTATCCTAGAGGTGGGTAAGATCACAGAAGGAGATATCGTGCTAGTTTCAGGAGCAGCCGGTGCGGTAGGTAGTGTGGTTGGGCAGATTGCTAAAATCAAAGGCTGTACAGTTGTAGGCATTGCCGGTGGACCGGAAAAATGTCAATATCTAACGGAAGAACTGGGCTTTGATGCCGCCATTGACTACAAGAACGAAAATGTTGGTCGCGCCTTGAAAGAACACTGCCCAAAGGGCATTGATGTGTACTTCGACAATGTTGGTGGCGATATTCTGGACATGGCCCTTGCCCGTTTGCGCATGCACGCTCGGGTGGTAATTTGTGGTGCCATCTCGCAGTACAACAATACCGATAAAATTCAAGGTCCTAGCAACTACCTCTCACTTCTAGTCAACCGCGCTACTATGCAAGGCATGGTGGTCATGGATTACGCCAAAGGCTACGGAAAAGCCGCCATGGAAATGGGGCAGTGGATGATGCAAGGTAAACTCAAGTCAAAAGAGGATGTCTACGAGGGAATCGAGAATTTCCATCCTACATTTCTTCGGTTGTTTAGTGGAGAGAAGAAAGGGAAGTTGGTGCTTAAGGTTATCTAAACTTGACTTTAACGTACGATAAAGCGACTTATGGTCTGCGAAGCAACCGCTGAGTGTAAGACCACATAATAGTAACCACTATTAAATCGGGAAACGTCTATCCTGGTTTGTCTATTTACATGAACTGCTTCATAGACTAACCTCCCTGTGCTATCAAAAATCAGGGCGGTACACACTTGATCGGCTTCCAGCAGGGCCCAATCAGTTGCCACGGTTGGGTAGATTCGGGCCCGTGTACTCAAGGGGGCAGGAACCGTACTACTTATCAACTGATCACCACGAATGAATGCTGCCACCTGCTCCTGGTACTCATCTTCAAAGATTTGTCCATGTTCTCCCATCGGAATGAATAGCAGCTGTCCCCCACCAGACTCAATAAATTCGATTTCCTCCGGCAGTAATGCCCCAGAAGCGCGCATAAACTACTAGCCCATTTTGAAACGTGAGAGCGACTCTTTCTGAATCGCTGCGGCCATCACCTCCGCAAATTGATCTGGTGTACAGGCAAAAGCAGGAATACCCATTTCCACCAACTGCTGAGCGTGACCGTGATCGTAAGAGCCCACACCCTCGTCACTCAGTGCCAGCAAGCTGATGAATTGTACGCCACTAGCTTGCAGACGCGCTATGCGCTGGAACATTTCGGCAGGATTGCCCCCTTCAAACAAATCACTCAGCAAGATCATAATGGTATCCTGCGGGTGGCTTACAATGCCTTCAGCGTAGGTCAGCACTCGATTGATATCGGTGCCACCTCCTAGTTGAGTTGCGAAGAGTAAATCAACAGGATCATGCAAATGCTCCGTAAGATCTACTACGCTGGTATCAAAAGCAATGACCTGGGTGCGAATGCTGCGCAGACTGGCCATAATACAACTGATCACTCCGGCGTACACTACACTTTCGGCCATGGAGCCACTTTGATCTATCAACAATACCAGATGCCGCAATTGATGCTGACGGCGAGCGTAGCCCCGCAGCTCCACCGGAATAATACTCTTAAACTCAGGCTGGTAATGTTTGAGATTTCTCTGAATGGTCTGTCGCCAATCAATATCACCCGGACGGGGACGGCGCGTACGGGCAGCACGATGCAGGCTTCCGCGCACGGCTTGCAAGAGAGGTTGCCGTAGTCGCTTTTCTAAGTCCTCCGTCACCTGCCGTACCAGCTGGCGAGCCGTTTCCCGGCTTCGATCCGGCAAGATTTTCGATAAGCTGAGCAAGGTGCCCACCAAATGAACATCCGGCACTACCGAGGACAACAACTCTGGCTCTAGCAGCATCCGGTCCAGGCCTAGTTTATCCAGGGCATCGCGTTGCATGATCTGCACCACAGGACTAGGGAAATAGCGGCGAATATCGCCTAACCATCGATTTACATTAGGAGCAGAGGCTCCCAGGCCTCCTTTTTTTTCACTGTCGTAGAGCACGTCGAGCGTATCACTCATACCTCGCATCTCCTCCCCCATATCCACTTCCCCATCGGGGTCTGCCTTAGCACCCAGAATCAGGCGCCATTTCTGGAGATGTTGGTCCTGGTCATTGCTCATGGTTGCAAGGCCATCCCTTTCACCACAGCCGCCAACTCACCCAGGAGCTCAGGCTGTTCTTCCAGGCTATTCCCTACCACAATGCAATCCGCACCGGCTTGTAGTGCAGCTGCAGCTTCTTTTTGCGAACGGATACCACCTCCCACAATTAGCGGTAGCTCTTCGATTTCCGACCGGACGGCCTCGATCATAGCTTGAGAGACGGGCTTTTCAGCACCGCTGCCCGCATCAAGATAGATCAACTTGTGGCCCATATACTTCCCAGCCAAGGCGGTTGCCCTAGCAATCTCTGGCTTATTACCAGGGATAGGCTGGGTATTACTCATATAACCAACGGAGGATAGTGCACCACCATCAATGTACAAGTAACCGGTAGGAATCACTTCTAATTGCATCCGCTTTATCCGTGGCGCCGCCAGTACGTGCTGCCCAATGAGCAGCTCAGGATTACGGCCCGAAATTAAGGATAAGAATAGCAACGCATCCGCCTGCGCGGAAAGCTGATAGATACTGCCGGGAAAGAGAATGATTGGAAGCTGCGTATGCGCACGAAGCAACGAGAGATAATACTCCGCCTGGGTTTCGTTGACCAGGCTACCACCCCAAAGGAAATAGTTTACCCCTCCTTGATTAGCCAACTCACAAAGGCGAATAATGGCTTTACGATTGGTTTTATCGGGGTCAATCAGCACAGCCAATTGTTTTTCGCCCCGTTGACAGGCACGCAAGAGGGAAGGATAGATCATCGGATTTGCCTTTTGGCGATGTAGTGTATAGCTCTCTGGAGTAATACATTAAAATATTACCCCTTTGAAACAAAGATAGCAGAAACTATTCACTAACCAAGACCATCTTACTCCCGTCGGATTTCACGATCTGCTGAAGGAATTCGCGGAAAGATTCGTAGTTCTCAGCGGGTTGTTCCTCCCCGTTCCATACCAGGGAGCGCTGCACTTGTATTCCTGTTTCTGTCTCCTCAACCATCAGTGAGTAGGTACCAAAGGGTGTGTCCAGTTCGGTTGGTTTTGGGGTACTCTCTACCCGATAGCCCTCCGGTACTAAAAAGTCAATCGTAGCAGTTTGGCTATAGCCGTAAGACAATACCACTGGCTGCTCACGCCCCTCTGCGAGATCAGGCACACTAGTGCGTGGGCAAATCAAGTTGAGTGGTACGAAAAGTCGCTTACCCGCCGGCGAAGCATAGCGTTTGGTATCTGCCTGGAAGGCCAATCTAACCTGTGGTTGGTCGGGATCACTTTGCAATTCCACCTCCCCTAAATTCATACTGGGTAGCTTACCAATGTCCATGACCTCCTCTTTCAAGTCTTCGGTTGATAGCTCAAATTCGTACCAACGCCAACGTTCTTGCAGTGCTCCGCGCATATCAGCAGTATAATCGAGCACTGCACTTCCATCGGCCGCTAGTTGTACTGTTAGGCGTTCTGCTTTCGTATTTTCCTCCACTCCCAGCTTTGGCGTTCTGGCCAGTTGTCCCCCCTCCGGCGTAACCAGTAAAACCCTACGATCTGCAGTGGAGCTTCCCAAATACCCAGCCGGACTAGTGCGGCTCGTGCACTCCAACCACATATCCTCTTCCGGTAAATAGAGGATGGCATGATTAAAAGCAGGGTCCACAAAGTCGTCTTCTATCTTGTAAGGGCTTTTGCCCGAATAGATGATTACGGGGTAACTCTGAATGCCAATCTCGCGCAGCATGGCCTTCATGTAATTACTCAAGGCTTTACAATCACCGTACCCTTTCTCTTCTACGTAATTAGCGGTAAAGGGCTGCCAGCCGCCAATGCCCAATTGCACGCTCACATAGCGCTTATTCTCTTGCATGTAGCGGTACAAGCTGGCGATCTTTTCTTCGTTGGTGCTAGCACCTGCGGTGAGTTCCCGTACTTGGACGGCTAGCTCTTCTGGCAGTTGATCGCGCCCTTCCCAAAGTTGATTTATAAACACCCCGTAGGACTCCCAACTTTCCATGCTCCCCTCAAGCTTACCAATCTGAAATTGGCTTGGCGTCAAACGCAAAATGGGAGCCTTCTCGTGAAAAGAGGGGCTGTAGGGCTCAGGAGTATAGGCAGCTATATTCTGGACCGCCCATTTGTGGCTGGTTACATCGCCACTTCTACTAATTATTGGCTTGATATCTATATTGTAGAGCTGGTGCTGAAAACCCAAACCTTGACGGGCCTTTACCGTAAAAGTTGATGACTTAACCGCCGAAGAAGACGCCTCCTGAAAGTACCAATTGGGCATACTGGCCAACGCAATACCCTTGATGCGTTGGGTGTAGGTAAACTCCAAAATATAGGGATACTGAGCATGGTTGAGCTCAATATACTTCACCCGTTGGTCGCTGTAAATAGTCCCACCTCCTACGGCGGCTTCATCACGTATTTCTGACTTCTTCACTTTACGAATCTGTTTACCGGCCATATCATAGATGTCGGCATCCAGGTCTAATATTTTGTTCTCATCATTGTAGAACACATAGAATAAATTGGCCTTACTGTCTTCGTTCAGGATGGTGATTCGCTTACGCTCGTAGTAGCGAGCTTCTTCCGCACTCAGGAGCTCTAATTCGCCTTCGGACTCGACGATTTCGTTCGCTACGCCAAGAAAATTTTGGTCCAACTGGCCTAAGAGCGGCAACTGACAAATAATCAGAAAGAGAGCTATAAAAAATGAAATCTGACGCATGGTATACTAGTTTGAGGTTTCTGTTTTGCGCAATACAATTTGTTCTTGCATTTTATTTTCCAGCTCTTCAAAGAGATCGCGTAAAGCTGGGTATTCTTCGGGTGGAAATAGCGTTTTCTGCACCCGAAATTGGATGATCATATTAACCTTTCCGTTCTTCTCCTGGCATAGGTAATGCAAGCTGGCATCTCCATTGGGTAAGTTTAGATCAAGACTTTCTGGCAAAGACTCCACAACATAGTCTTCGGGCAGGTCGTAAGTATAAATTGATTTTTCCTCAAAGGGGTAGGGAAAGTCAATAGGATAGTCACGTTTATTTAGGGTAAAAGGATTTTCATTAATCCTTGCGTAGATAGTTGGGGTAAGATATAGAAAGTCATCGTTCACAAAACCAGCATTAGGAACTTCGAACTGCCCTTGTATTTTTAACGGCTTACGAAGATCCGTAACATCTTGAACCTCAAGCCCCGTAATCGTCCCCCCCTCCGGGAGTCGATCACTCCAACTTGCATTTAATTTATCTTCAGCAATTGCCAGTCGTTCATTACGAGCACTAAAAGTGGAAAAAGTACACGTCATGTCACCTTTCAATAAGCCGTTACTACTAATAAGGCCACGCCAAACCAGTACATCTTGTAGAACAGGAAGGTCCAAGTCAATCCATTGAGGACGATCTTTATCCAGTAGAAAACCATGGCTATTTAAGGCCTGTACTTGAACAACACCTGGCCTCAGCAGGGGATCACTTAGGTCCAATAATTGCTCGTGACCATCCACCTCTACCAAGAGAATTACGTAGTTAAATTGATCCAAGAATGGAAAGGCCCGAATCATAGCTCCATTGTCGCGGGTGGAAAGTAGCACTGGGTGCGCCTCTATACCAAATTCTCGGAGTAGTACTAAACCCGCATATTGTATTTCTGGCAAGTCAGCCTCATGTCTCGCAAAGGCTTCATCCAAAGTAATATCAGTACGAACCCCTCTCCGGCCTGACCATTTAATTTGCTCAGCTATAAACTGAGTCACTTGATAAACAATTTCACTTTGCTTTACTTCTGTATTGATTGCTGATTGAGCGGCTTCTAATAAATTCTTGAAGTAGCGTTTTTTCGAAAAAGCTCCCCCGAGATTATCCAGATTAAGTAAATCACGGCAGGCTTCTTTCCAAGTGCTGTAAAAAGATCTAGAGTAGCCACTTGATATAATCTCTTCACTAGCTTGGAAGCGTACTTTGATGTAATAATCTTCTACTGTAGTCATGAATGGCTCCTCTTTCACTGCCGCACCATTTTTCATCCAGAAACTTGCTCCATTCACGTGAATCTCCGTATCCTCAAGCCGAAAAATTTCCTGGCCTTCATCCACTACTTCACTATCCATATATTCTGCACCACGCAAAAGATAGGAGTACACTAGGGGAACATTACAGGCAAATGTATAATAGGAAGAACGTACTGGAATAGGTTCACGAAAAGTCCACTCATCGGGTACTAACAGCCGTTTACTCTCGTGCACGTAGCGGTATTCCAAAACACTTCCAACTGCTACATTAGGAAAGCTAAAGGTAGCCCTTGACCAATATTCGTTTAGCTGCTCAAAATAAACATCATCCTTCTTAATGGATGCAACAGTACCGTCCGGAGCAATAGTTTGGGCGTTGATATTTCTCAAGTTGTCCAGCCGATCCTTGTGGTAGAAATAAATTTGAACATCACCGTAATCATCGACTGCAGCCTCGTGCAAAATTTTCACTCGCCGGTGACGTCTTAATACATATTCGTAACGCCCAGATTGATCATAGCCAACCACAACGTAGCCCTGATCTCCTAGTACTACAGCCTGAGCAGTAGAGTCCTTAGAGTAAACAGTCATATGCAAATCAACAGGGCTGATCTCTCCCCATTCTAGGTCTTGATAAACATCTTGGGTAAATGTGAGAGTAGAACAAAACAGTAAGACTGTTAAGCTAAGGTATGGGCAAAACATTATTATTCAAGTTTAGTGTTAGAGCGCAAGCCTAATTCCGTAGAGATGGTCTAAGCTATATCACCTTAAAAATAGCTTTCTTACCTTGCAATTGCAACTTTTTCTGAGGATCGGCATTACGTCCTCAAAGCATTCTACCATTTCAAGCATAGCACAAAAGATTGCTCGCCAATTTTTTGCGTTACAAGTTCTGACTAGTATGAAAAAAGCACTTCTCCTGTTAGGAGTGGTCTTCGCCTTTGGCTTCATTAGTCTACAGGCTCAGGAGACCTTCCCCTACAACGGAATCAAAGACCAGCGCGACGGCTGGTACGCCTTCACCAACGCCACCGTAATACCACAAGCCGGCGAGCGAATTGACAACGCCACTTTAATAATCAAAGAAGGCCGCATCATAAGCCTTAAAGCTGGTGGTGCTGTGCCTGCCGGAGCAATTGAAATTAACGTGGCGGGCAAGTACATTTACCCTTCCTTTGTTGATGCTTACGCAGAATATGGTCTGCCCGAAGCCAAGCCTGCAGGAGATCGTCCCCGCCTGCAGCCGCAAATGATTTCTAACAAAGAGGGGGCCTACTCTTGGAACGAGGCCCTGAAACCAGAGTTCCGTGCCCACGAGCATTTTCAACCCGACGGCAAAGCGGCTGGAAGCCTGCGTGCTATGGGCTATGGTACGCTTTCCTCTCATCAACAAGATGGTATTAGCCGAGGCTCTTCGACAATTGTGAGTTTAGGAGATGGTCGCCCGCACGAACTCATCCTTAAGGCCCAGGGTGGTCATTACATGTCTTTCCGCAAGGGTGTTTCTACGCAATCTTACCCCAACTCACTAATGGGAATTATTGCGCTATTGCGGCAAACGTATTTGGATGCCAATTGGTACAACAACAACGAAGTAGACGACACCAACCTATCATTGGCAGCGTGGAATGAAGTTCAGGAGCTACCGCAAATTTTCGCGGTTGGCGACTGGCAAGAAGCCTTAAGGGCTCAGCGCATTGCCGAAGAGTTTGACCAAACCTATATCATCAAGGGAAATGGCGATGAGTACCAACGCCTGGAAGACCTAAAGACAAGTGGAGCATCCTTCATCATTCCCGTTAAATTCCCGGACGCCTACGATGTGGCAGATCCTTACGAGGCCCATCAACTTAGTTTGACTCAACTTCGTCACTGGGAGATGGCGCCGACCAACCCTGGTCACCTGGCGAATGCGAATCTGACTTTCGCCATTACGGCTGACGGGCATACGAAGGCCAAAGACTTTTTTGCGGCTTTACGCCAAACTATTGAGCACGGCCTAAGTGCCGACGAAGCCCTAGCCGCCCTAACCAGTACCCCAGCAGAATTCATTGGCGTAGCTGATCATGTGGGTACACTTGCTGCGGGTAAGTGGGCCAATCTACTCATTACCTCCAAGCCACTATTTACTAAAGGCTGCGAAATCCACCACAATTGGGTGCAGGGTAGGCCTTTTGTACTCAAAGCATTGGATACGCCAGACCTAATCGGCACCTACCAACTTAAAGCAGGTGCTCGTACTTACAATATGAGCATCGACGATAAAGGAGCATCGATACAGATCAGTGAAGAGACTAAATTAAAAGTCAAGTACAAGAGCAAAGGCGGCACAATTAGCCTTTCTTTCCCACAAGATGAAGGTGGCCCTATGATGCGCCTCAGTGGCATCATTGACGGCAATACCTGGACCGGCCGTGGACAAGATGGTGATGGCAACTGGATCGACTGGGAAGCTGAACGCAACAATGCCGGTGTTGGAGCTACTGATAGTCGCGAAAAAACGATGGAAGCTCCATCTTACGTCAGTCGCAACACTTATCCCTACGGAGCTTTTGGTTGGGAGGAAGCGCCTGGCGCGCAAACGGTAATTATCCGCAATGCCACTCTTTGGACCAACGAAGAGGACGGCAAATTGGAAAACGCCGACATCATGCTACAAGACGGCAAAATTGCCCAAGTAGGTGGCAGCATTCGCGGACCACGCGGAGCAGTTGAAATTGATGGTAGTGGCATGCACGTCACACCAGGCGTTATAGACGAGCACAGCCATATTGCCATTAACCGTGGTGTTAACGAAAGTTCCCAAGAAAGTACGGCTGAAGTACGCATTGGCGATGTGGTTGATGCTACAGATATCGATATCTATCGCCAACTTTCTGGTGGCGTGACTACTTCACAATTACTACACGGTTCGGCCAACCCTATTGGTGGCCAATCTGCCATTATCAAACTCCGCTGGGGCTACAGTGCCGAAGCGATGAAATTTGCCGGAGCACCTGGCTTCATCAAGTTTGCTTTGGGCGAAAACGTAAAGCAATCTAATCGCAGCAATACCTGGCGCACGCGCTACCCCCAAACACGAATGGGTGTGGAGCAAGTTTTCGATAACTACTTTACCGAAGCTCGCCAATACGGGGAAGCTTTACAAAGAGGTGAAGCTGTGCGGCGCGACTTAGAGCTGGAGGCCATTCTGGAAATTCTGGAGAGCGAGCGCTTTATCACTTGCCACTCCTACCAGCAAGGTGAGATCAACATGTTGATGAAGGTAGCCGAACGTTTTGATTTTCGGGTGAATACCTTCACACACATTCTCGAGGGCTACAAAGTTGCTAACAAGATGGCCGAGCACGGAGCTGGTGGTTCTTCTTTCTCCGACTGGTGGGCCTACAAATACGAGGTAGTGGATGCCATTCCTCACAATGGTGCCATTATGCACGAACAGGGTGTAACGGTGGCCTTCAATTCCGACGACGCAGAAATGGCTCGCCGCTTAAACCAGGAGGCTGCCAAAGCGGTACTGTTTGGCGGGGTATCCGAAGAAGAAGCCCTGAAATTTGTGACCCTCAACCCAGCAAAACTGCTACACATTGATGATCAGGTAGGAAGCCTGAAAGTGGGCAAAGATGCAGATATCGTCCTTTGGACCGATCACCCCTTATCGGTGTACGCTCGTGCTAAGCACACCTACATCGACGGAATCAAGTTCTACGATATGGACGAAGATGTACAGCGCCGCGAGGAGCTCCAAACGGAGCGTAATGCGCTCATCCAAGCTATGCTAAAGGCCAAAGAAGGCGGAGCAAAAACTCAGCAAGCTCGTGGCCGTGGACAACGCCATTACCACTGTGACACCGAAGATGATGAGGCGCAATAAGAAGCGCCCCTTTTTGAACTTAAACCTTGTTTAAAGGCGCTTAGCAAGCGTCTCAATCCATCAAAAAATGAAACAGACTATATATATTTTATTCCTCACCCTTGGCGCTAGCACGCTATTGTTGGGGCAACCGCCCATACCTGCTCCTGCGCAGGATGGCCCGATAGCCATCGTAGGTGGAACGGCTCATTTGGGTAACGGGGAAGTAATTGAAAATGCCCTCATCACTTTTGAGGATGGTAAAATCACCCGTGTTGACCAGGCTACCGCAAAAGTTGACATCAGTGACCACCGCCAAGTCAATGCCGAGGGTAAGCATATTTATCCGGGCTTTATCGCCCCCAACACCACGCTGGGCATAGTAGAGATCAGCGCGGTACGTGCCACCCGGGATATTGCTGAAGTGGGGAGCCTGAATCCGAATGCCCGTTCTATCATTGCTTACAATACGGACTCGCACGTGACGCCTACCGTGCGTGCGCGTGGGGTATTGTACGCCCAGATTGTACCCGAAGGAGGCCGTCTTTCTGGCCAGTCAAGTGTCGTACAGCTTGACGCCTGGAACTGGGAAGACGCTGCGGTAAAAACCGATGATGGCCACCACTTGCGCTGGCCACGTCGCCGTACGTACAACTGGCGGCAGGGTAAATGGTCAGCCAACAAAAACTACGGAAAGGATGTAGAAGCCGTGGAGGATTTCTTGCTCCAAGCCAAGGCTTACTGCGAAGCAGATAATACCAAGCGCAATCTCCGTCTAGCCTCTGCTTGCGGGCTATTTAATGGTGAGCAAAAGCTCTTTGTGCACGCTAATCTTGCACCGGATATTCAACAAGCAGTTTTAATAGCCAAAACCTTTGGAGTAGATATGGTGCTGGTAGGCGGCGCAGAAAGCTACCTTATTGCCGACATGCTTGCGGAATACGAAGTACCCGTCATTTACGGACCCACCCACGACTTGCCCAACACCCTGGATAGCGATGTGGATCAGACCTTCAAAACCCCGGCCGCGTTGCACGAAGCGGGAGTGGAGTTTTGCCTCAGCAACGAAGGCTTTTGGCAGCAGCGCAATCTGCCTTTCCAGGCGGGTTCAGCGGTAGGCTATGGTTTACCCTACGAAGCAGCTGTCGAGGCATTAACCCTTAGCACAGCCCGTATCCTTGGCATTAATGAGTTAGTGGGTTCTCTTGAAGAAGGCAAGCATGCTTCTTTGATTATTACAAGCGGTGATGCCCTCGATATGCGCACCAATCAAGTAGAACACGCTTTCATTAGTGGCCGTGAGATTAGTCTTGACAACAAGCAAGATCAACTTTACAGACGTTTTAAGACAAAATACGAGCGTCAAGAATAGCTTTTTTGCTGACTATCAACGAATTCCCTCGCGTAGATTGTCACATTTAATCTTTTCAATCGTTATATTTGTTATAATGGGTTCTGGGATTCCCTTAACCCATTATTAGTATATGGGATTGTATTAAGGGCGTTTTTGATCGCACCACAAAAGAGCGAAATGGCTACTGCACAATAGCAGGAGTAATTATGGTAAGAGAAATAACTTCAACCGAGGAGGAAAAAAAACTGATTCAGAATGCCTACCGGCAATTGCTACGGTCAATCAAAAAAATGGATGATACCGACCGTAAGAACATTCGTATGGCCTACGAATTGGCGGTAGAAGCGCACTCTTCTCAGCGACGTAAGTCGGGGGAGCCCTACATTCTGCATCCCATTGCGGTAGCGCGAATCTGTGCCGAAGAAATTGGTTTGGGGCCTACGGCAATCGTAGCCGCTTTACTTCACGATGTAGTAGAAGATACCGACGTCACCTTACCGGACTTGCATAAACAGTTTGGTACGCGCATCGCCAAAATGGTAGATGGCTTAACCAAACTTGACGGTGCTTACAATTCTGATAGCCCACAAGCGGAGAATTTTAAGAAGGTACTTAGTACGCTGGTAGAAGATGTACGTATTGTGCTGATCAAAATGGCCGACCGCCTGCACAATATGCGTACACTAGGTGCCATGCCTCCGCACAAGCAGTTGAAGATTGCTGCCGAAACCAGCTATATCTACGCCCCACTGGCGCATCGCTTAGGCTTGTACGCTTTCCGTACGGAGTTTCTGGATCTATGTATGAAGATCACCGATTCAGAAGACTATTTTTCTATTGCCAAGAAGCTGCAAGAAACCAAGAAAAGCCGCGAGTCGTATATTGAATCGTTCATTGAGCCTTTGAAAGAGCAGCTTGACGAAATTGGCATCAAGTACCGTATTTTTGGCCGGGCCAAGTCGATCTACTCCATTTGGAATAAGCTCAAGAATAAGCAGGTTCCTTTCGAAGAAATTTATGACCTCTTTGCCGTCCGCATCATCATGGATGTTCCGCCGAAGAAGGAGAAATTATATTGCTGGCAAGTGTACAGTATCGTCACTGATGTACACAAGCCCATTACCGAACGCCTCAAGGATTGGATAACCACGCCCAAGGCCAACGGTTATGAATCACTGCATACAACTGTAGTGGGCCCCAGCGGACGTTTCGTGGAAGTACAAATTCGGACCGAGCGCATGGACGAAATTGCCGAACGCGGTTTCGCAGCGCACTGGAAATACAAGGGTGTCAACAATTCCGATGATGTCTTCGAGCGCTGGCTCGATAGTGTACGGGAAATCCTAGAAGACCCGGAAGGCAGTCCGGTAGAGTTCCTGGATAGCTTCAAATCTAACAGCCTCTTCAACGAGGAGGTCTACGTATACACCCCTATGGGCGATATGCGCGTTTTGCCGAAAGGCGCAACAGCATTGGATTTTGCCTTCAGTATCCACTCTGATGTAGGCTATCACTGTACGGCCATTAAGATCGATAACCAGATTGTGCCCATGGGGCGCTTACTCAAAAATGGTGATCGAATTGAGGTCGTAACCAGTAATAATCAGAAGCCCTCTGAAAGCTGGTTGAAGCTCGTAACTACGGGCAAGGCTAAAGCAAAAATCCGCTCCGCCATGAAGGAGGATCGGAGACGCCAAGGCGAATTAGGTCGCGAAGCACTAGAGCGTAAGTTTAAGAACTTACGGATTCAGGTGCCCGAAGAAGCCATGGACACGCTAGTAAAGTATTACAAGCTCGTTAGCCACGTTGATCTGTACTATGCGATTGCCATGAACAGTATCAGCATTGTAGATATTTTCCGCAAGTTCAAGGCAGAGCACGGCAAATTGAAGTTGGTAGAGGAGCCGCCCGTACAAGAGGTGCCAAAACGGGAAATCCCAATCAAGCGCCCCCGCAAGGAAAATACAACTTCCCCACGCTTACTGATCAACGGTGAACCAGGTGAACAGTACGACTACGCACTGGCCACTTGCTGCAACCCTGTGCAAGGAGACAAGGTATTTGCCTACCTCACGGCGAATGCGGGTCTGAAGATTCACCGTATCAACTGCCCTAATGCCACCAACCTGATGGTCAACTACGGCTATCGGATTATGAAGGCCGATTGGGCAAATGATATGCCACAGACCAATTTTGTGACCAAACTTAAGATCACAGGTATTGATGATGGTCCTGGTGTAATTGAGCGACTGACGCATCAGTTATCGCTCATGGGGCTGAACATTCGTTCGATGAACATCGCCGGTAAGGAAGGTTTTTTCGAATCAGAACTCAGCTTAATCGTAGCCAATACCGACCAGCTGAACCAAGCCACACGGGCACTTAAAAACTTGTCGAACATCTCAACTGTTACTAGAATAGAGTAAGTTTGCAATATGATCAAAGAAGAAGCTAGTAAGAGTACGATTGAGGCGGTTAAGAATATCTTTTCCTCACACCTGGAGAAGAATGGCCTGCGCAAGACGCCGGAGCGCTACGCTATTCTGGAAGAAATATACAAGCGCACCGACCATTTCGATGCCGAGGCGCTGTACATTCACATGAAGACGCAAAACTACCGCGTCAGCCGGGCTACAGTATACAATACGCTAGAACTATTGGTGAACTGTGATTTGGTCACCAAGCACCAATTCGGCAAAAACTTGGCCCAGTACGAGAAGTCTTACGGGTACAAGCAGCATGATCACATCATTTGTGTGGACTGTGGTAAAGTGCTGGAGTTTTGTGACCCTCGTATCCAGCAAATCAAGAGTATGATGGGGGATCTACTACAGTTCAATATTACTCACCATTCTCTTAACCTATACGGCGAATGCCAGGGCGCTTGTGAGCGTACCCGTAAAGCAGGTACCACCGACAGCAAAGTGGAGGAAGTTCGCTAATTTTGCGGCATGGATCAAGCCTACGCCATCAGCCAAGTCGGCAACATTAAAGTCCTGCGGGTGAATAGCCTGCTCAGTGAATTCACCAACCGGGAAATTCTTCAGCTTGCACAAGATTGCATTGATCAGGGTTTTACTAAATTTGTCGTGAATTTAGGAGGGATGCCTTATACCAATAGTGTCGGATTAAATTTTCTAATTTCCCTTCAGGCACGCTGCCAAGACCAAGCGGGTGCGGTCGTTGTGTCGCAGATTTCAGATAAGATCATTCAACTGCTGGAGGTTACTAAACTCCGGCCGTTATTTACGATAACCCAATCAGAGGAGGAAGCCCTTGCTCTGATCAACGAATTGTAATGCCAGCGGATCGGCGAACCAATAGCTACCGGCGGCACTAGCATTCTTACAAACAGATTCACCGCATGACGGTAGATGTACTACTCGGCCTCCAATGGGGCGACGAAGGAAAAGGAAAAGTGGTTGATTATCTGGCCCCTCGCTACGATATCATTGCCCGCTTCCAAGGTGGCCCAAACGCTGGACACACCCTCGTTTTTGAAGATAAAAAACACGTGCTCCACACCATTCCATCGGGTATATTCCGAGAAGCACAACTCAACCTCATCGGCAACGGCGTAGTTATCGACCCAATCACATTGGAACGAGAACTGAACGAGCTGGATGCTGCTGGAGTAGACTACGCAGAGCGGCTGTTTGTAGCGCGCAAAGCACACCTTATCCTGCCCACCCACCGCTACCTGGATAAAGCCAGTGAAAACGCCAAGGGTAAAGCTAAGATTGGTTCTACCCTGAAAGGAATTGGCCCTACCTACATGGATAAAACAGGCCGCAATGGTCTGCGGGTAGGCGATTTGGAAGCCAGTGATTTTCAGGACCGCTACAATGCCCTTAAGGCAAAGCACCTGGAATTGCTGAAGATCTATCCAGAAGTAGAATTTGACCTGGCGGGCGAAGAAGAGAAGTGGATGGCCGCTATCGAACGCTTGCGGCAGCTAAAACTGGTAAATGGGGAATACTTCATCAATGAGGCCTTACGCACCGGTAAGCGGATCCTGGCCGAAGGTGCTCAGGGTTCTATGCTCGATATTGACTACGGTACTTATCCCTTTGTAACCTCTTCCAACACCATCACCGCTGGAGTTTGTACCGGTTTGGGCGTAAGCCCACAAAAAATTGGTGAGGTCATTGGTATCACCAAGGCTTACTGTACGCGGGTTGGCTCTGGCCCCTTCCCTACCGAGCTATTTGATGAGATGGGTGAGTTCCTTCAGAAAGAAGGGGCCGAATTTGGTGCTACTACCGGACGCCCACGCCGCTGTGGCTGGATTGACCTACCGCAACTGCGCTACACCATCATGCTCAACGGCGTCACACAGCTAGTTGTCACCAAGATTGATGTCCTGAACAAGCTGGGCGAAATCAAGATGGCTACAGCCTACGAAAATAATGGCCAGCAGACTGAACAGCTCCCTTACGACCTCTGCGATGAGGATTGTAAGCCCGTTTACGAATCATTTGGCGGCTGGAAGTCCGGCTTGGAAAGAGTGGCTACCTACGGCATGCTACCGGAAGCGGCACAGCAGTACGTAGAAGAAATTGAAGCACGCCTGAACGTACCAGTGGCGATGGTTTCTACGGGACCAGGCAGGCGGCAGTTGTTGGAGAAAGTAGTGGTTGCTTAATACCCGCTATTTTAAGCTCTAGCTTGTTAGCGACTTAGGTAAGGGCAGAAGTTGACCATTAGTGTCAGCCTCTGCCTTTCTCGTATCAGACTACTGGTCGTTTACTCTTACACCCACTAATTTCATCCGGTCCGTGTGGAGTGCTCCAGCTTTTCCACTTACCTTTGCGCCCAGTCCAACAAGCAAAAAACAAGTATGAAGGAGGGCCAGGAAATTCGCTTAAGCGTATTGGAGGATGCCGAGGTACAGGCTGCGGTACAGGAGTTATTTAGCAGCCCTAGTCTGCTGGAACATATGCAAAGGGCATTGCCAACGGAGATACACAACTTGCTATTGGCGGCCAAAGCAGAGGTACACAGCACTGCTGATTTCCAAGAGAAGATGATGCTGCCCTTTTTGCGCTTTGTTGAGCGGTATAGCATGACGGGCATTTCCGTAAACGGCTTGGAACAGTTGGATCCTCAACAGAAATACCTCTTCATTTCTAACCACCGGGACATTGGCCTGGACTCTGCTTTTCTCAACAAAGCGCTTTACGATGCTGGATTTACCACCACCCAAATTGCTATTGGCGATAACCTAATGACGCACCGTCTGGCGGAGCTCATTTTCCGGATCAATAAGAGCTTTGCGGTACTGCGCTCCGGCACGCCACGGGAGCTGTACTCACATTCTATCCGGATGTCGAGCTACATCCACGAAATGATCCAATCCGGACAAGATTCTATTTGGATTGCCCAGCGGGAAGGTCGGGCTAAAGATGGGAATGACTTTACACAAGTAGGTATCCTAAAAATGCTTAGTCTGAGCAAGCAGGACGACTTAGTAGCCCACTTCAAAGAACTGAATATCGTCCCCGTGGCCATCTCTTACGAGTACGACCCCACGGCACTTGCCAAGACACTGGAGCACCTACAAAAACTGGAGAATCCAGATTACAAAAAGTCTTTCAAAGCAGATATTCAACACATTATCATGGGCATCTTTGGCCCAAAAGGGCAGGTACACCTCCACTTCGGCAAACCGCTCAACGCATCGATCGATCAACTCAACGAACTACCCAACGATAAGAAGCGGTTAGCCGCTATGGTGGGAATGATAGATCAATCCATCCACCAAAATTATGGTCTACACGCCATCAACTACGCTGCCCTGGATCTGATGGAAGGCCGGGCTGATTTCGATCAGCACTATTCTAATCAAGATCGCGAAACTGCTATTACCTATTTCAAGGACTTATTGACGCAAGTACCAAAGGGGCAGTATGAAGAAGGAAAGGAGTATTTGTTGGGGATGTATGCGAATCCGGTGCGGAATCGGGGGGTGAAATAAGAACTGCTTATCTTTAATCCGAGACCAACATCACCACCTCTATCATGTGTTTTTTTGCTAACCGCCTCCCGACGATCGGCCTGATTCTACTTCTTACCTCCCTCCTCAGCTGCCAATCCGAACCAGCCACGAACCTTAGCCAAGAAGCCCTCATCCCCTACCCTAGGCAGGTGATTGCGGATAGCAGCAATTTTGTGCTGTCAACTAAAACTGTCATCCATGTATTAGACGAGCCGAAGTTAAGGGCACTTGCAGAATATCTACAGGAAGCCATTCTCGAGAAAACTGGACTGGAGTTACCCATCGAAATTGGAAATGATCAAGTCGGGCGTGGCAATATCTATCTCCGTTATTGGGGCGCTGAGGTACCCAAACGAGGGGTAGAAGACTATGACCTAGATATTTTCAAACGGGATATATTACTAACCGCCTTTGAATCGGAGGGCCTCTTTCGCGGTATACAAACCCTGATACAGTTGATTTCGGGGGAACCAAGTGATACGGAGAAAGATATTCGAAAAATCCCTACTGGCACCATCAAAGACCAGCCGCAATACGCCTACCGGGGCATGATGCTCGACGTAGCGCGGCATTTCTTTGAAGTTGAGGATGTGAAACGGGTAATTGATTTATTGGCGCTTTGTAAAATCAATTATCTGCACCTGCATTTAGCAGATGATCAGGGTTGGCGCATTGAAATAAAGCGCTATCCATTACTCACGGAAATCGGTGGTAGTACGGAAGTAGGTGGCGGCCCCGGTGGATTTTATACGGAAGAAGATTATCAAGAAATCATTCGCTATGCGCAGGAGCGCTACATCACTATTGTACCAGAGATCGATATGCCCGGCCACACCAATGCCGCTCTGGCCTCTTATCCTGAGCTAAATTGTAGTGGCGTATCGCCAGAATTGTATACCGGCACCGAGGTAGGTTTTAGCACGCTCTGCACCGACAAGCCGGAAGTACTTTCGTTTGTTGCCAACGTTATTGACGATTTGGCCCGCATGACACCTGGTCCCTATATCCATATAGGCGGTGATGAATCACACGTGACGGCACTGGAAGACTACATACCGTTTATATCCAAGGTGAATGGCTTCGTAAAAAAGGCGGATAAGAAAATGATAGGCTGGGATGAAATCTCCCACGCTGATTACCTGAGCGAAGCTGTTGTGCAGTACTGGCGCCACGCGGAAAACGCCTTAAGAGGGGTTGAAAAAGGAGCTAAAGTTCTTCTATCACCTGCTCATAAAGTTTACCTGGATATGCAGTACGATTCCACTACTGAATTAGGTCTACACTGGGCGGCCTACATTGAAGCGGATAGTGCTTATCTATGGGATCCTGAAGCCATAGCAGAAGGTTTAGATCCCGAGGCAATACTTGGCATTGAGTCGCCACTATGGAGTGAGACGGTTACTAACATTGACGAAATTGAGTATATGGTTTTTCCGCGCCTGCTGGCGCACGCAGAGTTAGGTTGGTCGGCACCGAAACATCGAAATTGGGAGGACTTTAAGCGGCGCTTTCAGGTTTATCAAGCCCAATTAGATGCCTTGGATGTGAACTATTATCGCTCACCAAAATTGGAATAGTCCTGGCTTCAATCTCTAATTGTTAATTTGATGGTTTTGCAGTTTCCCAAAATGGTTAACGGAATTCCCTTTAGATCGATATTGTAGCAATTGAGTCGTTCTGTATCCGAATTGGAAAATCGCAATAAGGCTTTGACCGTACGGGTAGAAAAACCGAGCACTTTACCGTTTTCGTCCAGGAACGCCAAACGATAACTAGCTGAAGTACTACGCTTACGGCGCGATTCTTTGTCGAGCCGAACAGCTTCTAGAGAAAATTCAAGGTGATAAGATTCATATCCGTAACCATAGCCATAGCCACCATCAAGCTTAGAGCCAGACTTGTAACGGGATACGGCGCGTTTGATGATATACTGCTCCGCCACCTCTAGCGGTTGGTCGTCAAGCACAATAGTAAACTGTGTAGGAGTACCGCCCAACTGCTGAATGAGTGACTGTGCGGTGGCCGTGGATAGACAAAAACAAAGGCTAATAAATAAAAAGAACCGATTCATGAGAGCGCGTTTTTTATGGGCAATTAGGAAGGTGAATCTTATTGCCTGGAACTTAATTTAATAGTTCGACAATGCTGTAAGACACTTAACGGAATCTGGTGTAAATCAAAATTAAAGCTAGATAGCGGGGAAGACTCCATGTCCAATGGTATCCGCAGTTGACTAATTGACCTATTGGTAAAGCCCAAGGTTTTACCATTTTCATCCAAAAATGAAATACGATTAGTCATAGGAATGCGCAAACGGCGGTTGTTGTCATTTAATGGGACATTGTACAAGGTAAATTCAAGATGGTACGATTTCCCAGCCGACTCCGAGCTTCTTTCCATCCGTTCAATGATGTACTGACTGGCCACCTCTATAGGTTCATCGTCGATCATAATCGTGAAATTAGTACTTATCCCCCCCATTTGTTCAAGGAGGCTTTGAGCAGAAATTGTGGTTAGCACAAAAAGGAAAAAGGGAAGAAGAAAGATTCGATTCATAAGAGCATGTTTCATTGGTAAGAATTCTCCTTAAAAATGCTGCCCTTAATGCAATCAAGCAAGGTCTTAACAATACTTTAGGAGGGATTAGAAGCGGATACTTTAGCCTTTATAATTTTGCTAACAAAAATCTCGATAACTCTTGGAGAACTTCGGGGTTCTCCGAGAACTCGCACCCCTTGCTGAGATACATTCCAACCCCGGAAATAAGCCGTACAGGAATCACCTATGGACAATAAAAAATTGCTAAGAATGATTGCTTTCCGACTAGCCACTACGAGAGACCTCCCAGCCCTTAACCAGATCAGTTTGACCTCCAAAGCACATTGGGGCTACCCAAAGGAATGGTTGGAGCATTGGAAAGATGATATGCTCTTACGAGAAAAACAGTTCGAGGAATTAAAGATTCTTCTAGCAGAAGTTGACGGAGAGATTATCGGCTTTTGCGCCATTTCGGAGGCGACTACTCAATATGAAGTCGAGCACCTTTGGTTGCTACCGAAACACATAGGTAAAGGCTATGGGAAACGGCTTCTGGAACAGGCATTAAGCAGCTTTACTGCTGCTGATAAACCTATTCTAGTAGAAGCCGACCCCCACGCCGAAGCCTTTTACCAAAGGCAGGGCTTCGCCACTTTTAGCCAAGTAGCCAGTTATCCGCCCGGACGTTATTTGCCGGTGATGCGAAAAACAGCTTCTTAGCTCAAGTTCACCTTATCGTACAAAACGACTCACTACCGTTTCTGTCTGAGTCTGCGCCCGCAAGATGTAATTACCAGGTAGTAAACTATGACCAGGCAAGTCAAAATAGTGACGCCCGGTGAGTAGAGATTGCCCCTGCACTAGCGTAGCTACCGTTTTGCCTGTGATATCAATAATGCTAATGGTCACTACCTCATCATGTGGCAGATCAAGGGTGATGGATGCGTAGTTACCTACTGGGTTAGGGCTGATAGTAAGTGCCATGGGCTCCCCTTGAAACTGCTCTAGAGGAGTTGGCGGCGCGGTAGGGGTAATTCCTTCTAGACCCTGTACAGCTTGAATTATATTTGCTCGGTAATCGTCACTATCGCAGAAGGCTACTAAATCCTCATCACTGGGTGGAAGGGGATCACAATCCTGGAAATATTCCTCGCTATGCAGCCAAATCTCTCCTCCTGATCCTGTGGGAGGGCCTGCTATTAAGTCCGCACCTCTTTTCACGAGCACCTGGGGTGCTACAATTTCTACAAAAATAGGCTCTCCAGGGGTTACAGTTGTAACCGGAGTCGGCACTCCATCTATTACAACTAAAGTTGTAGTCTCATTGAAATTAGCTAAACGTTGATCTCCGACAATGTCGATCTGACTATAGGCAAAAATAAATTCGTCCTCGGTGTAGTCCGTAGCCTCCAGTTGTAGGTCGGGAAAAAACGCAGGAGTAGATGCAGGAAGAAGGGATGGCGCAGATAAAATATCCGTCAGGATTACCGACTCCTCTGTCA
Source organism: Bacteroidota bacterium (assembly GCA_039816955.1). GTDB lineage: Bacteria > Bacteroidota > Bacteroidia > Chitinophagales > Saprospiraceae > Lewinella. The sequence continues at coordinate 3,289 of JBCBWU010000026.1, read as the reverse complement.
ATTCAACGGGATATGTGTATTGCTGAAAAGCCTGATTACCATCATCAAACGTATAGGCAACGAATAGGACCAGATCTACCTTTAGATTAAGTGGCAATATAGGTACTGGAGGCACCTCGGTGAAAAAATTAATCTGCGAAACATAATCACCGAAACAACCCAAAGGAAGCAAGGGGCTAACAAAACCAATAGGCTCATCATTGATCCGTGTCATATTCGGAGAACTTGTGGCTTCATTATCTAAATCGTAAACGCGTAACATGGCGTTAATCTCCGTAGCGTCTTCATCAATGTGAGCCGCTGGATTAAAGACATATTGGATGCTAGACGGATCCAGGGATAGCTGAGTAGCGACAACTGCCGTACCTATTACGTCTGATATTTCCGCGCCAAAAGGTTGTACACTCACTTGAGGCTTGCGTAATAAAGCCATACGGCCTAACGCCTCATTATACAACGGATAGTTATCAGGATCGGTACAATCTGTAGCTGTACCGGGTAAAGAAAAAGTTGGTCCTCCTAATTGATATTCCCCATCATTACTCCCTCGACTAACCTGTTCTCCGAGCGTTAGAGTAGAGGATCCCAGGGCTTTTAATTCCTGTGTTGCTGCGTCTAATTTCTTCTTGACCCCAGCACCAAAAAGGTTAAGGCCACCCAGAAAAACTTCAGCGGCTTCTTTCCCCGTAAACTTGACAGGCTCACCATCAGGGCCCGTTTCAAGGATCTTTATTAGTTTCAATGTCTTAAGCACATCACCTCCGCCTGCCTTAAGCGCAAGACTAAACACTTTATCAAAAGCTTGAATACGATTGTACTGCTTTTTAAGTTCGTCTACTTCGCTTGACAAATCACTGTAATACGACTGAAGTTGTTCCCATGTCTTATAAGTCTCTACCCCAACCGTGCCATCATTAAGACCTGCCAGAAATTCATCCGGTGCAATACGAGTATCACCATCTGTACCAAACTGAGTCGCTAGTAACTGTTCTACATCAGCATAGCGCGTGTACATGTTGATTTCTCGTTGATCTATCAAACCAAATTCGAATGCTAAACTCGAATTTTCGCTTTGGCAAGTACAAGGATCATACTCAACAGGAATATCAAAATAGGTGAATCGAAAACTATTATTGTAGTACTCATTACCAACCTCTATGGTGCCTACCGACTCCATATCAAGAGACTGACTTTGACCGGAAAATGGGCTCAGCAAAGCAGATGCATCACCCGAACTGAACTCTACTTGCACAGAGGCCGAGTTATTTGTCGAACTAAGCTCTTGTTGGTTAGCGAATACGCGAATAAAGGACTCATATTTGTTGTAAAGCATGAAGTAGACGTATTCTTTATTAGGGCGATACTCCATATCGATATACAGCATCTCCCAACCATCCGCAACTTCAAAGTCGTGAAAGGTAGAAAAGAAAGGGTCCGTCAAAAAGTTTAATCCAGTGCTTTCATCTTCCCAAAAGGGAGAACGTATTTCAAGATTGGGTGGCGAGCTAGGCAAGCCTGGTGTACTCTCTGTGACGGGTAACATTTCCGTACGCCAGTCAAAAGTATTAATGAGCTCAGGGCACTGAGGGTTCACCGGATTATCCGGATCCGTGCTAATACTCCGATCGCACGGTTGAGCTGATAAGGTAAACACCAATAGACATAAGGTGACTACCCCAAAAATATATTTTAGGTACATGATAAATTCATTTTTGAAACGAAAAGATTGGAACCGCGAGCAGCTATACGCTAGTAATTCCACGTACAGATGTATAAAGGCTAGGACCCTGCGAGTTCCAGTATAGTCCGTAGCATGGATACTGGTATTGGCAAGGAAAGATCAATCACTAGCCTTTATACATGCTCAAGCAGTTCTACTTATTAGTCTTGCGCTGCCTTTAGCTTAGCATTTTCAGCCTCTAACTTTTCTAAGCGCTTGTTTAGAGTGATTAAATGCAAATACAGCTCCTCAATCTTCTCCTGTTGATTAACTGTAGCTGCGCCCAAATCAAGTCCTTGGGCCTCTACTTGCTCAGCACTGGGTGTATTAGGAAGGTGGCCATTTTCATCAATGAACTCCTCTACTTGAGTAAGCGACAGCAGATCATAATCAGCCTCAAATACATAGTCGGCCCACAATTCCCGAACACGTACTTCTTTCGTCAATATGCCGCCTTCTACAAATAAGCGATAAGCGGAAATATCTGTCTCTCCGCCATCCAGAGTTATTGGGGTTTCTTCGGTACCAATAGCTACCTGACCATTGCGGTTGACTGAAAACATGCTTTCATCGTTGCGGCGCAAGCGAAATTTCTGGTCACTATCCGCCTGCAAATCCCAGTTGATATCGCCTGCATCTAATCGCACGGCAACCGGTCCGTCTTGTACCATTAAATGCAACTGCTGGCTAGGAGCCATTGTACCCACACCCATTTGTCCGGCAGCATTCACCAGCACTTGTGCCTCGGTGCTTGTATTTATAGTACCGCTTGCCTTAGTAACCAAGCCCAGGCCGCCACTACCATCAGAATAGATGACCGCACCTCCAGCACCAAAGCCCTGATAGATAGTACCGCCGATAGGACGGTAGCCCATTGCCATAAATTGTCCAGTAGTACCAGATCCTAAATTGAATTGCTTACTACCACCACCGATCGAAACTTGCTCTCCGAAAACACGTAGTCTATTACCATTGAGCGACATCAAGTTCTGAAATCCGCTACCATTGTCCCGAAGGAAATCAAGGTTATTTCCTCCATCAATACCCCAATAGTAGCTAGCTTCATCGTAATTTTTGTCGAGCCTGATTTGATAGGCACCAGCACCAGTACCATCACCACCACCAGTCGTCTCAAGTCCACCGGAGCCTATACCTCCTCTACTGGTCTCAGAAATATGCAAATTAGCTACGGGGGTCGTGGTCCCGAGGCCCACTCTACCTGTTCGATAAATCATATCAGTGGTGCTAGCACCAGTTGGGGCCCACTCTTGACCCATTAATTGAAAGCTTGATAATACTACCAATAGTCCAATAATAGTCTTGGAAAAATTCTGAAATCTCATCGTTGTATTTTTTTGAGAGAATGCGTTAAAAAATAGGCATAGCGCTTACACTCCACTTGTCATCAAGACAGTAGAAATTGAATTATCATACATAGCAGAAGTAGTTGATGTCCGTTCAGTATGAACAGTCAATCAGCACTTAAAAAACTGGTTCTCTGACAATTTTTGCGGGCTAGGTAACTCGACTTAGCACTCTCACTCGCAGGTGTTCAAAGTTGTGGATGCC
>JBCBWU010000269.1:0-8435 GCA_039816955.1 Bacteroidota bacterium | reverse complement strand
AACACTGGCCATCAAAGTAGCTTGTGGAGCAGCTAATGCATCAGGGTTTGCTGCTGTTGCCGGACCGAAGCCGTAACCGGTCAATAAAAGTTGTAGAACCAACGGTAACACAAGTGCAGCAGAGACTACTCCAATCATCTGCATCAACTGCTGCTTCCGTGGGGTTGCTCCCAAAATATTACCGGCCTTAAGGTCTTGCATATTATCACCCGCAATAGCTGCGGCACAACAGACCACTGCACCAATCATGATCGCTGCTGCCGGACCACGCTCTGCTCCTGAACCCATCAAGGCCAATAGGATTAAAGCCGAAGTTAGAATTGTAGCGATCGTGACACCCGAAATTGGGTTGTTAGAACTCCCTACCAAACCAGCCATATAACCAGCAACGGCCGAGAAAAGGAAACCTGCAATGACCATAATAATGGCCATCAGAGCAGAAATAGGCACATTGGCTACCATTCGGAGGTAAATGATAAAAACGGGTACAATCATAATCCCAATAGCTATAATCACCCAAGACATTGGTGCGTCACGCTCTGTCCGTAATACTTTACTGGCGTCCACTCTGTTCTTGATAGCATCGATACCACTGCGGACCGCGTAGGAAATTGAACTGCGCAAATCCAGTAAGGCCCAAAGCCCGCCAATAACCATTGCACCTACGCCGAGATAGCGAATTTGGCTACTCCAAATACCATAACCCATATCAACAGCACCAGCCCCTTCCGGAGCCCCTGTCACTGCAATGTAAGCGGGTATAGCAATCCACCAACTAATGGCTCCGCCAATAAATACCAATGCCGCAATACGAATACCTACAATGTAGCCCACCGCAATCAGGGCAGGAGATAAATTCATACCGAAGTAGAGGTAAGCCTTTTTGCCGGCTAGCGTAGCACCTTCTGCTACACCGCTCCAAAGTTTTAGACCCGATTCGGATAGCTTTACTAGGGCACCAATCAAGCCGCCCCAGGCTAGAAAACGAATGGAACGCCCCCCTTCCTCACCAGACTTTAGCACCTCTGCGGTTGCTACGCCCTCTGGGAACTGTAGGTTTTGCTGCACAATCAAAGCAGAACGCAATGGCACCGTAAATAGCACACCTAATATACCCCCGCAAAGTGCCACGAGCACAGTCTCCAAATAATTGAAGCTTTCCCAGTAGCCCATCAATACGAGGGCGGGGAAGGTGAAGATGACACCAGCGGCTAGGGATTCACCAGCGGAGGCAGAGGTTTGGACAATATTGTTCTCCAAAATATTATGCTCGCGGAACATGCGTAGCACCGCCATGGAGATCACTGCTGCCGGAATACTCGCTGATACGGTAAGCCCCGCGAAGAGCCCCAGATAAGTATTGGCAGCCGAGAGCACAATAGAAAGTAAGGCACCTAAAATGAGTGCTTTTCCCGTAGTTTCCGGCAGAATCGTATCTGGACTGATATACGGTTTGTCCTGTTTAGACATGTGGTGGTGGTTTTGTTTTGTGCTCTAAATATAACTGAACTACCGTACTTTTTAGAGCCAAACATCTCCACCGCAACCCATCTTACTTTACAAAGTCGGGTCCACTTCTTCACTCTCTAAGGCCATTATCCCAAATACGCATTGGTGTACCTTAGTGAGTGCCTCGCGCCTTACAAAACGTTCCATTGCTTCTATACCCAGCGCAAATTCTCGCTCCGCCAAGCTCCGCTTGCGTCCTACTCTACGCTTGCGCAAGCGCGCCATATTTTCCGCTAGGGTGTAATCTGGTCCGTAGATCATGCGGAGATATTCGCGCCCCCGAACTTTAAGCGCGGGCTGTAAGGTTTGCCCTTCTGCGCGGCAGATGAATTCCCAGGGCTTGACTACCATGCCCTCGCCACCAGCCTGGGTGAGCGTCAACCACCAAGCTGTAGCCGCAGCAATAGAAGCCTCGTTCTCTAGATCTACCCAGCGATAGTCAGTCATCATCAAGCAGGGCTCGTCACTTGTGCAGAAGGCGGCCAATTCCTCCAGGTGCCATCGGTGATCCTTATCCGTATGCACAGTACCCTCAGTAGAGAGAAGGTGAAAAGGTGCGATTCGAATGTCTTCGATCCGTTCTACTGTCCAACAGTACTGACGATACGCCTGCCGAAAGCGAGTGAGATGTTCCTGGCGTTGCGCCATTTGTTCCTTCAAGTCTGCTACGGCAATTCCCCGTTCCAAGGTCTGGACTAAAACCTGTTCCACTTCATTTAGGGCCAATTCCCCCGCAACGGCTGTTGCTGCGTACTGCTGTTCCAATAACTTACCGGCCTTGGCCGACCAGGGCATTAATTCAGCATCCAATAAAACCCAAGTGGTCTCGTTCCGTTCCCAGAATCCGCTATCTGAGAGTGCTTGCTGCACACGCTCCAGTAGGCTTTGTTCAAGCTCGGTGTCCTGGAAGAAAGGACGCCCCGTCCGAGTCAGGATCCACCCAATACCTTTGGCTATTCCAAAGCGCTCTTCAATGGCTGTACTGCTCTGGCCCACTACGATAACTGCACGAGATCCCATGTGCTTTTCTTGACACACGACTTCCGTGATGCCACGATCACGATAGTAGGCAAAAGCTTCTGCAGGGTGTTCCAAAAAATCGGGAAGTTTACTCGTCTTTACCGGCGACATAGTGGGGGGCAAGTAAATCAGCTGGCGCGGGTCGACAGCAAAACGGGTCATAGTTTCCAGTGCTTGAGCGGCTTGTCCTTCCTGTATGAGGATACGTGTTTGCAGGCGCGTTTCGATAGTCTGACGCCCTAGAACGTCTGACGCTTGCAAGATTTCTTTCTGAGCTGGGCTTCCCTGAATCATTGGGCGAGCAGATGCTGCGTAGGTAGCTTGGGCATACACTGCTACTAGTTCCCGTTCGGGATAACGCAGGGCGGTCAGCTTCCCACCAAAAACGCAGCCGGTATCCAGGCAAATGGTTCGGTTAAACCATTGCGGGTTCTCCGTTGGCGTATGGCCGTAGACCACCATGGCCTGCCCCTGGTAATCTTGTGCCCAAGGGTAGCGTACCGGTAAACCCTGGTCATCTGTCTCTCCGCTGGTCTGACCATACAAACAGAAGGAACGTACGGCACCACCTACCCGGCCGTGCATAGATGCCTTTAAGCCAGCGTGGGCAACGAGTAAACGCCCCCCATCTAACTCGATATGGTAAGGGAGCTTACGCAAAAAGGTCTTGACCGCTTCACGAAATTCCTCTGGCTCCGTTTGGAGCTGTTCAATGGTTTCCGCTAGGCCATGCGCAATTTTAACCTTGTTGCCCTGTAAATGACGACGCAATTTGTCATCGTGGTTTCCTGGAACGCATAAAGCATGTCCGTTCATCACCATCGACATGGCAAGGCGCAAAACCTTGTTGCTAGCGGGACCGCGATCGACCAGGTCACCTACAAAAACAACTTTACGCCCTTCTGGATGCTGTACGTTATAACCGTAACTATTGGGATTCGTATCGGGCATAACCTCATACCCCATTTTTTCCAGCAATACTACCAGTTCATCGAAGCAACCATGGACATCGCCGATGATGTCAAATGGTCCACTTTCGTGGGAATAATTGCTAGGCATAGGCTTAAGAACTACCTCTGCGTCGGTGTGTTGAAGGTGATAAATTCTTTGGAATCCTTCCTTACGTAAATGCCGTGCTGTCTGCCGCACGCGTCGATGCTGTCGCTGGAGTGAGCGCTGGGCTAAGTTACGATCACTACGTGCTTCATTGCGCTCATAAAGCACTTCCAGGTCGGTATGGATAACAATGGCTTGTGGCTTGAGGTGATATTGGTAGGCCAGGTCAATTAAAGTCTTGCGGCCGCCTTCGTCAAGGTTAGTGGCATCTACTACCGTAAAAAGACCACGCTCCAAGCGCTTTTCCACAATGAGGTGCAAAACTGAAAAGGTGGCTTCGTTGGCAGTCAGGACTTGCTCGCTATCGGCCACCATGATCCGACACTGATCGGAAGAAATGACCGTAGATGGACGAAAATGCTGGGCAGCAAAAGTTGACTTACCCGCAGAGCTGGCGCCGATAAGAAGGACCAATGATTTTTCGGGGAGTTCTATATGTTGAGTTTTCATCTTGTTGTCTTATTTGAAAGCAAATAAAAAGTGATAGTGCGCAAGGATTTTGCGTACTTGAAAAGAGGCGCTTGTTTTATGCTGTTTTTTTACTGAAAACTGCCATTTGACTGGGCGTTCCTAAGGTTTCGTGGGGGAGGCCAATTCCAGAACATTCAAAGTTGTAGCCGTAAGTGGTTCCTATACGTTCTGCCCAAGATTGAAAAGTGGCCCGATCCCACTCGAAGCGGTGATCTGGATGGCGGAGTTGACCATCTGGTAATCCAGGGAAAAGGCTATTGTACGCTACGTTTGGGGTAGTCACAATCACATACTGTGGAGCTGCATAGCGAAATACGACTTGCTCGACCGCTGGAAGCCGTTCGGGGTCCAGGTGTTCGATGACCTCTACTAATAGTGCCGCATCGTAGCCTTTGAATCGATCATCCTGATAAGTCAATGCGCCTTGAATTAAGCTGAGGCGATTATCTATGGAAGCACTATTTTGAGAATGTAGGCCCAGTTTTTGAGCTGCGGTTTGCAGCACTTTAATGGCCACATCTACACCGGTCATCCGGGTGAATTGTCGTTCTTTTAGCAACCGTTCCAGCAAGCGCCCCGTGCTGCAACCTAAGTCCAATATACTTTTTGCACCAAGTTGGATTAAAGTATCAGTTACTGCTTCGTGGCGCTGCTGGTGCAAGGTCAGTTTAGTTTCGGTAGCTTCCGTCTGTGTTATTACCGGGGGCTCCTCATTGTTAGCTTCTACCACAGCTTTGCGGTAGCTGGTTTTCTTACCAAAATATCGGCGTACGATCAACGCCTTGGCGGGGTGTTCCGGTAACCAACTGGATGCTTTCGCTAATAACTTCTCGATCTCTGGTTCCTTGAAGTAGTAGTGCTTTCGATTGTCAAGAATAGGGAGTAGGATGTATAGATGCTGGAGCAATTCCTGTACTGTTTTCTCTCCACTAAGGGTTATGGTGTAGTAAGGACTAGCTCCCCATCCGGGATGCTCGGTGTCTAATAATGCGGTTTGGTGTTTGATCTCGTAACCAAGCGGCTCAAATATGGAATGAAGTAGCTCTGTTCCGCCACGAACACAGACGGCGCTGATTTTGGCCTCTATTTTCCAAGTTTGATGAACTAATGCAGGCATCGCTGTGCAGTTCCCATTTAGCGCGCTTCCGAAAACTTTAGAAATAGCCGTGCATAGGAAAGAGGAAGCCACGTAGGCTCGGTCGTTTACATAATGATCTAGGCCAGCCTTTACGTTAGCGTTTCGGCCGTTGTGATCATGTCGATTTTGACGCATTTCTGCTGTGGTGTCAATATCCAAGAGGAGGCAGGCACTACAGCTGGTAGAAGTAGCTTCGGGAAAGAAGACATGCGCATGGCCGAAGCTGAGCTCTTTAGTTTGATATTTATCCGGGTGCTTTCCGAGCAAGTAGCCCAGATTAGTCGCGTTGTCGCCCCGAACATTAAAATGGAGTAACATAGTTTCTTTTCTATTGATCGCTACAAAGTTGAGTATGAACTGCGCATTCCTTTTGCGCACTAAAGAAAAAGTGATAATTTTCTGCTCTAAATTTTCACCCATGGCTCTCAACCGGCTCGCACTTATCCGCTATCGCACCATTGATCAATGCCTCAGAAATCGCACCCGGCGTTGGACTTTAGAAGATCTCATGGACGCTTGTTCGGATGCCTTATATGAATACGAAGGGATCGATCGGCCGGTGAGTCGGCGAACGGTGCAGTATGATATCCAGATGATGCGCTCGGATAAATTAGGTTACGAGGCACCAATTGTTGTTGTCAATCGGAAGTATTACACTTACGACGATCCCGAGTACGGCATCTTACAAGGCCCACTATCCGAAGCTGATCTAGGGCAATTGGGGGAAGCTGTAGCAGTGCTTAAGCAATTTCAGGGCTTTGGTCACCTGCAAGAGTTAGGGGGCTTGGTGCAAAAGCTGGAGGATAAAGTGAAGACCGGTAAAGGCACGCACCGAACAGCTATACTATTGGAATCGAATGAACGCCTCCGAGGGCTAGAATATTTAGAAGAACTGTTCCAAGCGGTGCGCCAAGAGAAGGTGGTTCGACTGAAGTACCAATCCTTCCGGGCCAGAAATCCTGGTTTGATTGATGTGAATCCATTGCTCTTGCGAGAATTCAATAACCGTTGGTTTCTGATCGGTACCAAAGAGCGGGAGCCACGCATACTCAGCTTTGCGCTGGATCGCATTCAAATGATCACTTACCCAGACTTACCGTTTTTTCCTTCTCCAAATTTTCAGCCGGAGGAGTTCTATCAACACGTGGTGGGGGTAACGGTAAATAATCGCCGCGTGACCCGCATTCGCATTAAACTTACTAAGCAGCATGCCCCCTACGTACTCACTAAACCATTGCATCCTTCCCAAGAGACGGAAGAGTTATTGGAGGACGGCAGTGCTATTGTTGCCATCAAGGTGATTCCAAACTTTGAGCTGGAACGGCTGCTCCTAGGTTTTGGCCCGGGCTTAGAAGTGCTGGCTCCAGATGGTTTCCGCAAACGGATCGGTGATTTGCTCCGCCAAGCAAGTGGACGTTATGCCGATAGTGGGGAAGCGTAGTGACTCTGATGGATTCTGCAATCAACTATAGTAAACGCTCCATCTGCGTCTGCAGGCGTTGCACTAGCAATTGGGTAATCCGCCGGTTTATTTCTCCTTCGTTGGCTAAGTAGTAATCTAATTCCGCTGTTGTAAACTGCCCAAGTACACAACCAAAGAGCAGACCCCGGAGGCGATTGTCCTTGCCGATACTGTGTTGAATCTGTTGGTCACGCTGGGCCGGGCTCATTTTTGCGAGCTTTACCTTGCGTTTCTGAAGGAAGTGCTGAGTAATACGCAGGAGCAAATCGTTTTGCAATTTGAGTACAGGCCGTAAGGTTTGATGCAGGAAACTGGCCTCTGGATGATCAGTAGGCTGTGTTTCAATATGTGGACGAAGTTGTAATCGCGGATCAGCTGACATATATATAAGGTATAACGCAGCTTTAACTTCCTACTGAGAAAAAAGTTGGCGATTAACCCATTTTGTCGATCTGTTCTAGTAACCAAGGGCGTTCAGTGAGTGGAGTGGCTTGTTCTACTTCGGTACGCAGGGCCCCGCGCTTCTTCTTGTCATAAGGGTTAAGGCGAACTAATTTACCGGTATAGCGCAAGATGTTTTGGAATACCTCCCGATGATAACTCAGTACATCTTTTCGCTTCAGGTAGACCTTGGTACTTTCCAGTAAAGAGTCTAGCGCGTCGTATTCATCCTCTTCGTAGTAGATTTTCAGCAGGGTCGTTCTGGCCATTAAAGTAATTAGGATATCGGTTGATTCAAAGTGAACGAGCAAGCGCTGGGCGCGATCATAATCCTGTAGTTCAAAGGCCAGCTTGGCCTGGCTAAAACTGCTGAAGGCTTCTCCATAACCGGGTTCCACGTAGGTGGTATAGGATTCAATGGCGTGTTGTACCCAATCGAATTCCTTTAAACGCAAGGCTATGAGGATGGCGTTGAGGTAGGTGCGGCGGGAAAGGATGCCGTTCTCAATGAAGAATTGACGCTCAAAAGCGTCTCGGTACACTTCAAAAGCTTCGCGTACAAAGGGTGCTGCTCCACGGTTCATCCGCTGAATGCAGTAGTTAAGTGCCATCAGGTAGATATCGCGTTGCTCCGTTTCTGAAAATACTTGTGCGTGTTGCTGTAGGGTAGACTTCAGGGCAAAGTAGTGCTCATCAGCATCTCCGGCCTGAGTACGGATCAGGTAACCATAATAATAGATGGCTACGGCAGGATACTCCAAAAGCGCTGGATCACTCTCCACCGTTTGGATCACTTGGTCCAGGAATTTACTCTTGTACTGTGTTTTAAATACCTGTTGGTGCGAGAAGGCATCACAGGCATGCTTAAGTTGCTCCGCTATAAATAATGTGTCGAAGGCATTAATACTATCTTGGAGACCAATGTCCTTAGTACGACTAATACCCACCAAGAGGGAAGAATTCTCATCATATAAAGCAAAAGAGTGTTTCAGACCATTGCTATCTAAGGCTTTGCCACCGAGCCCCGAACGCTTTAGAGCATTAAACTTCTTCTGGAAGACAGATGGTACTTTTCGCTTGCGTAAAGACTTAAGGTAGGCAACGGGATAGGCGTATTCATCGTTTTCTATTTCCTTGAAGGCCAGAAAGTGCTCGAGTTGACGGTGCAGGAAGTGGATGGTTTGTCGCAATTTAGCATCGTCGTAGCTTTCTTTCGGGAAGAGTTTTCGGTAAATTCGTTCTTTCTCCAAAAACTTATCCTCTTCTAAGTGGTTCGCG
>JBCBWU010000268.1:0-8502 GCA_039816955.1 Bacteroidota bacterium | reverse complement strand
CATTATAATTTTTGATGTAGATCGTTTGTTCGTCGGCGAATTGACTTGGCAGTACATCATTGGTAATCTTAGCCGAAGGGCGATCGGTGTAAATGTACTGGCCAATAGCTGCTACCGCTGTAACTCTCCATTCGGGCGTAATCTTAGCCTCTACTGCCAATTCTACACCAGCGTGCTGGGTCTCAATATTAGACATGATATAGTTGGTGAAGCCTTGCAAGCTGATCGGTTCACCGGTAACGTCATCGATGCCTGATTCAATCTCCCGATCAAGGAAGAGAGAACGGTTGAAGACCTGATCGCTAAACTGGGTGTAGTAACCAATTGCGCGAATCTTTAAGTTGGGTGAACGCATGAGGTAGCCACCTTCAAGAGAAACAATCTTTTCCTCAGTCGGATTATCAATGGTTTGATTCCGTGTACGTGGACTTACAAAGAGATCACGTGCAAAAGGTGCTTGGGTCTGATAGGCACCGTTTACCAAAAGGTAGTTTCGACCGTTAATCTTATAGGTCAAGCCACCTTTTACACCAATTTCGTCGAAGGACAACTTCTCACTTTCTCCGGCACTCGACTCCGGAAACTTACCATTGGCCACCAAGCCTTCCCGCCAAGTTTGTGACTGTCCGTAACTACCAGCTACAAAGAAGTCTACCTTAGGATAGCGGAAGTTAGCCTGAGCCCAGGCATTAGCTTTGCGCATCTCATAATTGAAGTCGTAGCCCCAACGATCGCCTACCCGAACAATCTGGTTCGGTACATCCACATTATGAGCAGTAAATAGCTCATCCGGATTAACAAACTCAGCAAAGCGATCCACATTCACGTAGAACTCACCGCCGAGTAAGTCATCAACCAGCTTATAGTTCTCGGTGGTTTGATTCTGGTATTGCGCACCAACCTGAACGGTCAAATGATCATTGGCGTAAGCCTCGAGCACGGTGTTCAAATTCAAGCGTGACATATCCTGACGACGATCCTCGATGATATACTGCGAGCGTAAGCCAGTAACGGAGTTGCCTGCGATACCATCTGCATCTTCAATCGTCTGGAAGCTATTGTAATTGATCTGATAGAGCTGATCCCAATTGATCTGACGGGTATTGATATCAGTAGCCCACAAATCAGCAATTTCTTGAGCAACTTCTCCCTCAAAGAAAGATGGAAGTTTACGGTAGTAGATTGGGCGTGGGTCTGGACCATCAAACCAATCCAGCGCAGTACTACCCGTACGACCGGTTTGGTAACCTACAGAAGTGGTCAGCTTGAGTTTGCTAGATAGATCCCAATCATTACGTAGGATAAACACGGGTTGGTGTACATTCTGGATACGAGCATTACGCTTCTTACCATTTTGTAGTCCCCAATTAGCGTTGTAGTAATTGGTACCCGCCAGGTCATAAACCTCCTGGATTGCGCCGGAGATTCTACCGCGTTTAATGGGCGCGCCAAAGACGGTTAGATTCAAGAGCGCATTTTGACCAATCTTACGGTCAATGGATGCAAAGTAGGAGTAAGCATCGTAAGGTGTTCCCTCAATGAAGCCTTCATCCGCCCAACGACGGGAAGCAGAGAAACTGAAGGCCCAGCCACTTTCCAACAAACCGGTGCTATAGGTGGCCATAACCCGGTGACGGTAAGTACGGTTAGAGGTCGCGTAGCCAAAACGGAGTTGCTTACGTTGCGAGGTAGCGCGAGTGTCAATTGTTGAGGCACCGCCTACTCCACCGTAGGCAAAAATGCTTGCGCCAAGGCCGATGGTGTTGGTACGGTTTCTCAAAACATCATTCAAACCACCCCAGTGATTCCAGAATACCCGCCCGGTTTCCAAGTCGTTCACCGGCATTCCATTCACCTGTACGGCCGTGTACTTGGCATCGTAGCCCCGTATATTGAAACGGGCCGGGCCAAACGTAAAGGCCGCAGCAGAGACGAAAGCATCACGAGAAGAAGACAGGACACCAGAAATATTCTGGGCGCCACCGCCTCCACCATCAAGATCATCACTGCTAAGGGAGATGGTTGGAATGAATTCGTCCGTTACGGTAGGGTCAAAACTACCGGAAGCAGCCAGGCGAATGATCCCAAGATCAATGCGATCAGATCCACCGGTAGAAACTTCCTGGTCGTAGCGTTGATAGCCATCCTTGATAATGGCTACTTGAAGATCTTCTCCTCCTGTCACACCAACGCTTAGCTCAAACTGTCCAAAGGCATCTGTACGGGTCACAGACGACGTATAGCGCACCTCTACCCCAGGTAGTGGTTCGTCTGTACGCTCATCGAGGACAGTTCCGGTCAGAATTGTTTGTGCAGTTGCTAAGTCGAAGGGCAGACAGATCAGGAGCAAGAGGGTCAGGGTGGACAGAACCACCTTAATGCTCATTTGTGTCATATCAACTTTTGAGTGAAAAAGCGACGCAAAGATAGGTTTTTCGCCAGAGCTTAAAGAAGGATAATCGTAAGAATTAACACAAAGTTAAAAGGCCAATTGCTGCAAAATGCGGTACTTTGCCGGGCAGTTTACGTCATAAGACCAAATAACATCACCAAAATCGCTATATGAAGTCTTCTCTTCGCCTGTTTTTAGCTTTGGCTTTTACCACTACCCTATTTGCGCTTAACGCACAAGAACAATCTTACAAGGTTGGCCTTATCGGCTTCTACAATCTCGAAAACCTGTTCGATACCATTGATACGCCAGACGTTCGCGATACCGAATTCACTCCTGCTGGCAGTAAAAACTACGACTACCGCATCTACAGCGAAAAGCTGGAAAACATGAGCCGAGTAATCTCTGATATGGGCACTAAGCTATCACCGGACGGTGTGGCCATATTAGGCGTATGTGAGGTAGAAAACCGAGATGTCCTAGAAGACCTCGTGTTACAACCAAGCATTGCTGATCGCAATTATCAAATTGTCCACCATGATAGTCCGGATGAACGCGGTATCGATGTTGGTCTTCTTTACAATCCAAAGTACTTCACCCTTACTGGCAGTCAAGCATATCCATTGATTATCTACGAACAGGATGGCACTAGCCGTAATTTCACCCGTGATGTATTAGTAGTTGGTGGAGAATACGATGGTGATCCCATGTATATTTTGGTTAATCACTGGCCGTCGCGCAGTGGCGGCGAAGCCAGAAGTGCACCTTATCGAAATGCCGCAGCATTACTTTGCAAAAACCTAACTGACTCTCTGCGCAATGCTAACCCGGACGCGAAAATCGTCATCATGGGCGACTTAAACGATGACCCCACCTCTCCGAGTGTTGACGATATGCTCGCCGCCGAGGGCAAGGTCAATCGGGTACGCCGAGGAGGCCTATATAACCCCATGTGGGAGTTTTACCGTAAAGGCATTGGCACAACAGCCTGGCGGGATGCTTGGAGTTTGTTTGACCAAATTATCATCAGTGACAATTGGCTCAACGAACGAAAAAGCTACCGCTTCTACCAAGCATATATCCACAACCCTAATTACCTGGTGCAAAAGACCGGCCATTTCATCGGGTATCCCAATCGAACCTTCACCGGAGATAAGTATCTCGGTGGATTTAGTGATCACTTCCCGGTGTATATGGCGATTATTAAACCGATTGATTAATTCGGAAGTGGGAGATCGGAAGTCGGAAGTTTGAGACCCTAGGTTGACGTGTCGTGCTTATTTCCCACTTCCCACTTCCCATTTCCGACCTAGCTCATATTTCCTACCTCTAACTTCATACCTCCCTTCACATGTTTTCCAGGGAAGAAGCCAGTCAAATTCGCCGCAAGTTTTGGACCAATTTTGGTCAGTACATGCGCCCGATCCCATCAGCTACGGGGATGCGGGTGAATTGGATAAATTATAAGACTGGCTATAAGGGATTGAACTTCAAAATGGAGGTGGATAAGAGACGAGCCTGGATTGGCATTCAGCTGAGTCAGAAAGACGCGGATCTACGAGATCTTTTCTACGAACAATTATTAGAATTACGCTCTTTCTTACACGGCACGCTGGAAGAAGAGTGGGAATGGGAACAGCACACCACCAATAGCTTGGGGCAACCCATAGCCCTAGTGTCCACTACACTTGAGAACGTAAATATCTTTCGTGAAAGTGACTGGCCCGCCATCATTTCCTTTCTCAAGCCAAGGCTAATTGCTTTAGATGAGTTTTGGTCGATGGCTAAGGACCATTTTGAGCCACTTAAATTTTAGTACCCTGCTCCTCGCGCTTCAGTACTTTTGTCAGTACCGCTAAAAAGCGCTCCACATCGACCTGCGTATTGCGATGGGAAAAGGAGACCCTGATATTCACTGCATCATCCTCATCTCCGCGAAGGGTGCGTATCACGTGGGAGCCGGTATCCGTACCAGAGCTACAGGCACTTCCACCAGAAACACTGATCCCTGCAATATCCAAATTGAACAGCAAAAGCTCCGTCTGTGCCCCAGCTGGAAAGCGCAAGTTTAGCACCTTGTAGTGACCATTCTCAGCGTCGCCGTTGTAATCGACTTCCGGGAATTGAGTCGCTAGTTGTCCTTTTAGGTAAGTACGTAAAGAACGGATTTGTTGCTCGTTTTCTGCCCGATTACTCACCATCAGATCCAAAGCCTTGGCCATTCCTACGATACCGTAAGTATTCTCGGTACCAGCCCGCATGTTGCGCTCCTGGGCGCCACCATCAATGTAAGGTTTGATGATATTATCACCATTGATATAGATAAACCCTACCCCCTTAGGGCCGTAGAACTTATGAGCTGCTCCGGATAAAAAGCTGACGGGGGCTTCAGTAAGGTCAATTGGATAGTAGCCCATTGTTTGCACGGTATCCGAGTGAAAATAGGCAGTATGTTCCTGGCACAGTAGCGCTATTTCCTTCAGATCGATCATGGTCCCGATCTCGTTATTCGAATGCATTAAAGACACCAGTGTCTTGGTATCAGAAGTACTCAGCAATTGGCGTAGATGCTCCACCTTTGGATGGCCCAGATCATCCAGTTCCACAAATGCAATTTCCACTTCTTCTGCCTCTGCTCCAATTCGGTCAAGTGAATGCAGGACACAATGGTGCTCAATCGGCGAGGAGATAATCCGCCGCACCCCCAAGTCACGTACCGCACATTTAAGCGCCATGTTATTCGCCTCGGTGCCACCGGAGGTGAAGAAGATTTCACCAATTGATGCTTTCAAGTGGCCAGCGATTGTCCGACGAGCTTGCTCGATTAGCGTTCTCGCCTGGCGACCTTCCGCGTGAATGCTAGAGGGATTGCCCGGCGTACTGGCCATTACCTCAGCCATGCGTTCTATTACCGCTGGGTCAAGGGGGGTTGTTGCGGCGTTGTCTAAGTAGATTCTTTGTGTTGACATTATGTAAATTCGTTCCGCGGGGAATAATTTCTTTTTTGCAATTATCACCGCAACTAGTTGTCGATGTAATTGGGTTTGTTACCCCAGAGCTGCTTCGAAGCTAACGCTAAATTAATTGCACTACCTCTTGGCATTGTTCATTTTTGTCCATCGTAACAAAAACGAACCAAAAAATACTCGCCCCGCTAAACTCGCTCCGCTCAAACAGTACCGGGGCAGGCCTCCCGCCCATCATGTCGTAGACCAAACAGAAGGAGAAAAATTCTTCACGAATCCAGAACTTATCATGAAGGCCTCTCAGTAACTAATTACAAGCTTCGTCCAAACCAATCTGCTACCAAGGCTTTCTCAGTCGTTGGATCATTTTGGTGGCTAAATTCGTTGGTCCGGGCGTGGTACACGTAGTCCTTTGCCCATTCTTCGTGATGCTCAGCCAAAGCTCTTACGCTTTCGGCAATGTATTGAATTTCTTCATCCGTCATGACTGGGTGAATAGACATTCTTATCCAGCCTGGCTTGTCCGTCAAATCACCAGCATTGATCCTCTCGGTGATTGAACGGGATCGGTTTGGATCCACCTCCAATAGGTAGTGACCGTAGGTTCCTGCACAGGAGCAGCCTCCTCGTACTTGTACGCCGAAGCGATCATTCAGCAGACGAACACCCAAATTGTAGTGAAGGTTGTCGATGTAGAAGGAAATTACCCCCAGGCGGTCACGGTGTTGATTGGCAAGCACATGTAAGTTTGGCACTTGATCTAACACCTTCCAAATAATTTCTAACTGCTCATGCTCCCGCTCCAGGATATTGCCAATACCCATTTGCTCCTTGAGCTGCACACAAAGGGCCGTGCGAATAGTTTGGAGAAAGGCCGGAGTACCACCGTCTTCCCGGGCTTCAATGGATTCCAGATATTTATGCTCACCCCAAGGATTGGTCCAATCTACCGTTCCACCGCCGGGGTTATCCGGAACACGATTCTTATACAAACGCGGATCGAAGATAAGTACACCCGCCGATCCGGGTCCACCAAGGAACTTATGCGGTGAGAAATAGATGGCATCGAGATGTTGCAGCGGATTTTCTGGCCGCATATTGATTTCAATGTAAGGTGCTGAGCAAGCAAAATCTACAAAGCACCAACCTCCGGCCTTGTGCATCATCTCGGCCACTTCGTAGTATGGTGTGCGGATGCCTGTCACATTGGAGCAAGAGGTAATGGCCGCAATCTTGACTTTCCGGTCCTTATACTGTTCTAGCAGCCTAGCTAAACAATCTAAATCTGCCAAGCCTTGCTCACAGGGTTCGATCACCGCCACTTCAGCCACGGTCTCCAACCAACTGGTTTGATTAGAATGGTGCTCCATGTGGCTGACAAAAACTACCGGACGTTCCTCCCGAGGAATATTTACGTTATCACGAAAACGCTCGTGTACTTTCAACCCAAGGATCCGCTGAAACTTGTTTACTACCCCGGTCATTCCGGAGTTAGAAGAAATGAGCACATCGGCTTCGCTGGCACCACAATGGCGTTTGATAATCTCTTTAGCTTCGTGGTAGGCCATGGTCATCGACGAACCAGTAACTGTGGTCTCCGTATGCGTATTCCCCACAAAGGGGCCAATCTCGCGCGCCAGTAACTCCTCAATGGGGCCATAAAGGCGACCACTTGCAGTCCAGTCGGCGTAAATCAAAGGTTTGACACCAAAGGGTGTTTCGAAATGTTCATCCGCACCAACGACCTTATTGCGGAAGTTTGCAAAGTGATCGACAAGCGGTTTTTTAGTGGTGGCAGGCGTGATCATGATGTATGGCTTTATCTACTGCAAAAATAGAAAGCTTTACTACAAGCAAAGGCCTAAAACCCACAGAAAATCAACTATTTTTCGTATCTTAGTGTTTTTGAGATAAAATGACAATATGAGAAGAAAGAAAGGATTTGATTATGGCAAAGGAAAGTATTACCTAACAATTGTTGATTTCCCGAACAACATCACCTTCCATCGATTAGACAAAGCCGCTGCGGTTAGAGCGTACGAACACTACATCGCTATTGGTAAGAAAATTGAATGGCTGGGCAAGTGGGACGGTAAGAAATTTATCGAATCGAAAGCCCCTCAAATCGAAGCAGCTTAATCAGCATATTGCTCTAAGAGCACAACAGAAAGCCGGAAAATACCAAGTGTATGCTCCGGCTTTCGTCGTTTTTATAATTCGGGTCATTGTCATTACTTCCCCACCAAACTACCTGGGAAAGCATTAAAACTGGAGGTTAATCCAGACAGTCTACATCTTCGTCATTGAATAACCAAAGGAGAACGTCAAAAGGGCACTCCGTGAATAAGCTGATGCCGGTATTAATCACACCACCAACGTCTTCACCAAATATTTCTGACACCAAAGACTTTAAAGGGCCAGCAGCGACCCGCACAAAACCGCCACTCACCGTGTAAGCGAACTGCCCTAAATTTAGCGCGCCTTCTTTTGGGTCATCAACCAGCGTCCCCAAATCCAGGTCAAGCGACAGTGTGCCACCGACGATAAATTTCAATTCAAATTCCACTGACAAAATGCCGTCTTCGAATGAGCCGGCGAGTCCTCCACCAATACCTGCATCTAAACTAAAACCGATGCTATTACCATTTTCATCCGTGAACTGCATCCCAAATAGACTTCCTCCCGCACTGCCACAAAGTCGGTCTGGAGAAACGGACGCGCACGTTCCAGCTGAAGGCCCAGTAAGGGTATACGTTTTCTTTTCCCCATCACCTTTGTCAAAGGTGATTTCGGTCTTAGCAGTCGAGACTTCACAACTCACTCCAGGTCCAGCATTGGAGGCATCACACTGACCGTGAATCCCTTGAAAGTACATATTCAGGTCGCCATTGATCCTTACGTTACAGACCAGGACGCCAAACTCAGCTGAAACATCTTCAGCATCGGCCTGGGGATATAAGAGTGCACATTGGTTTTCTTTTAGTTCTTTAGTCGTGACTAATTGAAGTCCCTGAGTTTCCAGATCCACCTCAAGTCCCTTTTTAGAGACCGACTGGTATGTTCCAGTAAAACTGAGTAGATCAGCTCTGGCTGACTCGTTAATTGCGAAGCTTTCAATACTATCGTCGGTGTGTTGGTACGGTC
>JBCBWU010000267.1:0-8581 GCA_039816955.1 Bacteroidota bacterium | reverse complement strand
TCGCTTTAGCAATGCCATCAGCCACTTCCTGGATTCGCTTGAGCGCATGTGCGCGCCACTGTTCGTCCATTGTACGGAAGGTGCCTTTTAGTTTGACTTCATTGGGGATAATATTAGTTGCTCCACCAGTGGACGCGATATGACCAAAAGTGAGTACGGAAGGCAGGATGGGATCCGCTTCTCGACTGACTAGGGTCTGCAGAGCGGTAATGATTTGCGCAGTTAGAACAATGGTGTCAACGGTATCATGTGGTAGTGCACCATGTCCACCGCGCCCAGTAACCGTTAGGTACAACTCATCGGCTGAGGCCATATATAGACCTGGTCGGATGCCGATTTTACCTACTTCCAAGGGAGGATGTACGTGCTGCCCAAAAATGGCCTGTGGTGCTGGATTTTTTAGTACACCATCCTTGATCATGATACTGGCTCCACCTGGAGCAACTTCCTCTCCAGGTTGGAAAATGAGCTTCACCGTTCCCGCAAAATGGGCGCGCTCCTGCCATAAGATGCGGGCTGCTCCTAGTAGACTAGCCGTGTGCACATCGTGCCCACAGGCGTGCATGACCCCCTCATTGGTGGAACAATAGCGGACCTCATTTTTTTCTAAAATGGGCAGTGCATCAATATCCGCTCGCAAGGCGATGACTGGTCCTTTACCTTTTTTGCCACTGATCTGTGCGACAACTCCCGTACCAGAAAAAGGGTGCTGGTTTGGAATACCCCATTCTTGCAGTTTGCCGGCAATAAACTTCCCTGTCTCGTACTCCTCAAACGACAGCTCCGGATGCGTGTGCAAATGCCGCCGTATCCCAATCACCTCCTCGTGTATCTCCGCCGCTTGGGCTCTAAACTGCTGAAGCATATCTCCAATTTTCCGCAAAGGTACAAAGGCCAAACGCAAGACGCCAACTACTCTCTAAGCCTCTCTAGTTCCCGAAGTGTCTCCAGACGCGAGGAAACTTCACCACTAACTCAACGAAATTCACTAACCCAACCAATTCAACTAATCAAACCAACCATTTCCTTACCTTTGCGCTTTCTTTCAAATCAAGGCACTTCTTTCATGTCCGCTATTAAGATTCGCTCAGCATTAGTTTCCGTCTATCACAAGGACGGCTTAGATGAAATTGTCAGAGAACTACACCAGCAAGGTGTGCAGTTGTATTCTACCGGGGGGACCCAAAAATTCATTGCCAATTTGGATATTCCTGTTACGGCGGTAGAGGACTTGACGTCTTACCCATCCATCCTTGACGGGCGGGTAAAAACCCTGCACCCAGCGGTATTTGGTGGTATTCTTGCCCGCCGTGAGCCAGCTCACCTGGATCAGCTCAAGCAGTATGAATTACCAGAGATTGATTTGGTCATTGTTGATCTTTATCCCTTCGAGGAAACCGTAGCTACCACCAATGAGGAAGCAGCTATTATTGAAAAGATTGATATCGGTGGTATCTCTCTTATTCGTGCTGCGGCGAAGAATTATCGCGATGTGGCCGTAGTGCCCAGCCGTGCCGAGTATGGTATGTTCTTGGAGATGCTGCGTGAAACAGGTGGAGAACTCACCATGGAGCATCGTCGTGAGCTGGCGCGCCGGGCGTTTAAGATCTCTTCTAACTACGATATCGCGATCTTCAACTACTTTAACGAAGGTACTACGGATATTGCCTTCAAATACTCGATCCACCGTTCCGATATTTTGCGCTACGGCGAAAACCCGCACCAATCGGGTGTTTTCTTCGGTGATTTCGATGCCGTATTCGATAAGCTGAGTGGAAAGGACATTTCCTATAATAATCTGGTAGATATCGATGCCGCAGTGCAGATCATGCGTGAGCTGCGCCTGGGCGATCCTGCTTTCGCTATTCTAAAGCACACCAATACTTGTGGCTTGGCGGTGCGCCCTACTTTGAAGGAAGCCTGGGATGCGGCGCTGGCCTGCGATAATGTATCAGCCTTCGGCGGTATCTTTATCAGCAATACTACCGTGGATCTACCAACCGCGGAGGCCATCAATGAGCTGTTCTACGAAGTACTTATCGCTCCGGATTTTGCACCAGATGCCCTGGAATTGCTAAAAAGTAAGAAGAAGCGCATCCTGCTCAAGTTGAAAGACTACGCTATTAACAGTCGTTCGTTCCGCTCATTACTCAATGGAGTAGTAGAACAAGATACAGACCTGCGTCAGGAAACGATTGCTGATCTGGAAACGGTGACCAAAGTAGCGCCCACGCCCGATCAGGTATCTGATTTGCTATTCGCCAGTATTGCCGTCAAGCATTTGAAGTCTAACGCTATTGCTCTGGTAAAAGACAAGCAGCTGATCGGAATGGGTTGTGGTCAACCTTCTCGGGTAGATGCCCTGAAACAAGCTATTGCGAAAGCCAAAGCCTTTGGTTTTGACCTCAATGGCGCGGTGATGGCTTCCGATGCCTTCTTCCCTTTCCCGGATTGTGTTGAAATTGCGGATAAAGAAGGGATCAGGGCTGTGATTCAGCCGGGTGGATCTATAAAAGATAAGCTAAGTGTTGACTATTGTGATGAACATGGTATGGCCATGGTTATGACTGGTCATCGTCACTTTAAGCACTAATTAATTAACATTCCATTAAGTTACGCAACCAATCACTTAGGCGTCAAAAGCTGTGAATAAGACGTTATAAAAACGCACAAATTGGCGACTGCTATGCGCAATTTGGTCATTGACATCGGGAACAGCCGAGTAAAATATGGAGTTTTCCTCGACGGTGAGTTACAGCTTGAAAGCAGGTTGGAACAGTGGTCTGCTAGCGATATTTTAGCCTTAGCAACCAACCACCATCCGGAAAACATCATCTATTCTACGGTAGGGCAAGAGCTTCCAGATGAGGCTGAGCGTGAGCTAAGTGAAAGTTACCCTTTGTTTGAGCTGGATCAAAAGCTGCCACTCCCATTTGTCAACGCCTACGAAACCCCCGCTACCCTCGGTAAAGACCGCTTGGCGGCGGCGGCGGGCGCACAGTATTGGTACCCAGGCAAACACTGCTTAATTGTGGATGCGGGCACTTGTATAACATTAGACTTGCTACGATCCGACGCCGTATACCTGGGAGGCAATATTGCGCCTGGAGTTCGGATGCGCTTGAGAGCAATGCATGAGCAAACTGCTCGTTTGCCACTAGTGGAACCTAAGGGAACACCAAAAATCTGGGGAACGACCACTGAAACTGCATTGCAAAACGGCGCAGGTTTAGGAGCAGCCCTGGAAATTGAAGCGCTGGCAACGCGCTTGCAGCAGCGCTGGACCGACTTGCAAGTGGTACTGACTGGAGGAGATGCGGCTTTTTTGGCGAATAGCCTGGAATGCAAGATATTTGTGCACTCAAATTTAGTCCTGTGGGGACTGAACAAAATATTAACGTATAATGTCGAAAAGCTGGCATAAAATCATTGTGGTTCTCGTCCTGACCTTAGGTAGTGTCACTACCTGGGCCCAGATACAGAATAGTAACATCAGTCCGAAGATCAACTCGCCACTGTCGCGCTTTGGCCTGGGCGACTTTATTCCACAATATTTTGCTGCTTCCGGTGCTATGGGTGGACTCACCGCCGCAGTACAGGATCCTTACCATATTAATATAGTGAACCCAGCCTCCTTGGCTAGTTTGCAGGCTACTGCTTTTTCTGGTGGATTGTATGCCCGGAGGTCTCGCTATACGACGAGTTCGGGAGAAGATGATGCCTGGTCTGGCAACCTGCAGTATTTGGCTTTGGCTTTTCCGCTGCGTAATCCCATTAACCAGGCCTTAGATCGGCAATCCAATGCCTGGAATGCGGGTATGACCATTGCGCTTGTTCCCCAAACACAAGTGGGCTATAATATCAGTCTGGTCGATACCCAATCTGCGGGGATAGAGGTAAGTACCAACACCCTGAAAGGCTCAGGTGGTACTTCTAAATTGCACTGGGGCACGGGATTTCGCTATCGCCAGCTCTCAGTTGGAGTTGATGTAGGTTTCCTCTTTGGTAATTTAATCAATAGCCGATTGGTGGATTTTGATTCGCTTTCGGGTTCGCTGAATACCGAGTTTCAAGATGAACTCAGTGTACGGGGAACTACCTGGAATTTTGGTGCGCAATACGCCTTTGATTTTAAGGAAACGAATAAAGATGGAGAGCTTGTGCCTAGCGGAAAAAAATTGGTAGTAGGTGCCACTCTCGGAAACGAAACTACACTCAACCTGGAAGGAACCCAGTTTACTCGTCGCTTTCTTTCCACGGTTGTCTCGGATACCATTTTCTTTTCCGAGGACGTAGTAGGAGAAGGCGTATTACCCACTAGTTACTCTTTTGGTGTGCATTTTCAAGACCTTAATCGCCTGAGTTTAGGCATTGAATACGGTGCCGGGGCCTGGGGCGATTATCGCAATGATGTGAAACGAGACGAGGAGCCACTGCGAGACAATTATTACGTTGCAGTAGGAGGGGAATACATACCCAACTTTAACTCCTACAATAACTACTGGGAGAAAGTCCGCTATCGTCTAGGTTTTCGTTATGGTACCGACCCTCGCACGATAAATGGGCAACAGGTAGATGGCTATTCCGTCACCTTTGGTTTCGGACTTCCGGTGATTTTACCTCGCCAACAAGTTTCATTTATCAATACGGCTTTCGAATTTGGTCGGGTCGGCGTTGACGGGGAGTTAGAAGAAAATTTTGTGAGGCTTACTTTTGGCTTTACATTGAATGATAATTCGTGGTTCTTTAAACGCAAATTCAATTAACATGAGTATTAAGAAAAATCTGGCTGTTGTAGGTGCCCTGTTGTTTATGGGTACTGCCACGCTCTCAGCCCAGTGTACGAACTGGGAGGGAATCGCCGAGAAAGAGGAGGCTGAAAATGCCCACGTAGTATACCGCCCCTACTTGAAGAACAAGACAGAGGCTGATGTACAAGCGCTAGCCGACGAAGACTTCAACCTGGCGTTAACCAACTGGGAGAAGGCTTACAGCTTGGCTCCTGCTGCCGACGGTAATCGTCCAACTCACTATATCGACGGGATTATCCTGCATAAGGCACTGACTGCCAAGACTGATGATACTGCTCAAAAAGGAGAGTACGCTAAGACCATTGTGCGTTTGTACGATGAGTACCTGGAGTGCTACCCAGATGATAGTAAGTTGATCTTAGGGCGTAAGGCATTTGATATGTTCTACTCTTATGGTTACGGTTATTCCCTGGAGACCTTGGAGGCACTGCAGTTGGCTGTAGCCGAAGCCGGTAACGAATCAGAGTATATCCTGTTGGATCCAATTGGTCAGACGCTGGTATACCTGTATGAGAACGAAAAGATTGATAAGCAGACTGTTCGTGATTTATACGTAGCTGCCGTAGCCTTTGCTGATCACAATATTGAAAATGAGCATGCCTACATGGATTACTACGTATCTGGTAAGGCCAATATGGAAGCTAAAATTGCAGAGATCGCTTCTGATGTATTCGACTGTAGTTACTTCAAAGGTGATCTTCTACCAAAATTCGCGGACGCGAAAGAAGATTGGGAGTCGGTAAACTACATCTGGAAGAAGCTGATCGCCCAGGGTTGTGATGAAAATGATCCCGATCTTGCTGAGCTGAAATCAGTATATGAGGCACTAGCCTTCGAGCGCCGTATGCAAGATCCCTGTTTTGCTGGATCGGTTTACCAAAAAGAGGGTAAATACGATGAGGCTCTGGCCAGCTATCAGGAGTGCATTGACGCTTCTGAGGATCCTGAGGTACGCGCTCAAATCCTCTTCTCAATGGCATCTATCCTCACTTGGCAGAAGGGCCGCTACGGTGAGGCTAACGCCAAAGCACGTGAAGCTGCTAGCCTGAAGAGCAACTGGGGTAAGCCTTATATGTTAATGGGTGATATTATTTCCAAGCGTGCCACCGGTTGTGACGACTGGAACCGCCGCTTGGCTGCCATCGCTGCTATCGATAAATACAGCTACGCTCGCTCCATCGATCCAGGCGTTTCTAGTGATGCTGGCTCACGTATTGGTCGTTTGACTGCTGCTTTGCCTGGCCGTGAAGATGGTTTCATGCGTAAGGTAAGCGAAGGACAAACCGTAACTGTAAGCTGTATCGGCGAGACTGTCAAGGTGCGCTTCCGCGACTAACGAACGAATATGTACGAAGGTTGAGTAGTTCGGCCTTAGTATGATCCCCTGCTATTGATATCTGTGCAATGGCAGGGGATTTTTTATTGGCGTAATTGTTGGATTTGCGTTTCCATCCATTCCCGTGTTTCGGTTGGAAAGGTATCTAACTTACCTTCAGCAAGGTTACTGGAGAGCGTGTCAAGAATTAGGGTTGTCGTATCTACAAGTTCCATGAAGTTGGCGTGCTGGGCAAGTCTCATCCAAACTGTACTCCAGGCCTCAATGCTATTGGGGTATTGGCTTGGGAGCCTTTGTAATAGGCTTTTAGCCTTTTCCTCTTGCTCCACCTTGATAATAAGTATCGGTATCACCATAAGTGACAAGGACATTATTAGGTGGGCAAGACTTAAGGTAATTACGGGCTTGGATTAGTAGATAATCATCATAGAGGCCTTCTCGCAATACTAACTTAGTACGAGTCTTACTCCAATTGATCACATCCCTGTACCAGCCTCAATAGGCATAATAAGAATAGAGATCAAATTCATCTGCGACGAAGTAGCCCTTGCTTTCTAGAAATGCGGTTGTTTGGGTATCCGCTTCGGCACTGCTGAGTAAAGAAGCTCTAGGCAAATAGAGATGCTCAAGAATTGGTAAGTATTGGCCATCCATATAAAAGGGTAAGCATTCCGATGCCTCGAAGACACCATCTTTACAGCAAGCGTAGTAAGCATCTGGCCGTTTTCAAAGCTCAATTGCCATAAATCTGCGGGTTCTTCGTAGCGCGAAAAAAAGTGTGAGCGATCTCTTTAAAGCTAGGACATTTCTGCGCTAGGGTAGGGTATCTAATGGTCAGTAAGGTGCAGCAAAGGAGTAGGAAACGGAGCATAAGAAGGTGTTTTGCTTACAATATTAGCAGCGAAAATGTAGTTTGCAAAAAACACGCACTGAACTGATTTAGACTTTTATGGTGCTGACCTGCCTGCGCGAAGCCGCTTTGGCGGAGGCACAGTGAGCCTAAGTTATTGCAGGTTCTGGTGAAGAGGCTTTCCTCCCGCATACTTGGAAAGTACGCGGGAGGAAAACGCTGAAGCCAGGCTTTAGTCCTGACATTTATCGTCAGGGTTCTGTAAGAGCTTAAGGCGTAATCCATCAGAAAGGTCTAAATCAGTTCACTAATACATCATCATGAAAAGTTCAAGTATTATTATCACGGCCCTATCCGTTTTGACCCTGGCGGGGATCGGGTCTTTTTTCTGGCAAAACAGCAAAGTAAAAGAAGCTAATGCTGAATTGGCGGGAAAAGAAGAGCAGCTGGCTTTACTGGAGCAAGAGGTAACTCATCTCCGCTCAACTAACGGTAGCTTGCTCGAAAGTATGGCCGACCTATCGGTCGTGAGTAAAACAGGTGCCGAAAGTATCAAGCAGTCGCTTGAGAACTTGGGTGATCAGTATGACTTTATTCAAGACCTTACTAGAAAGGTGCAAGCAAAGGATTCGCTAAACCTGGCTCTGGTTATGAACCTTAAGCGGTCTCTAGGTAATATCTCCGACGATGACATCAAGGTAGAGGTTCGTGGAGGGAAGGTTCACGTTTCAATTGCCGACCGATTACTTTTCTCCTCGGGAAGCGCTCGTTTGGGCGATCAATCACAAGATATTCTCAATAAGATTGCCTTGGTATTGAATGATCATAACGAATTGGACGTAATGGTAGAGGGTCATACAGACGATGTGCCTATTGACGGCAGCTGCGTAAAGGATAACTGGGACCTTAGCGTACGCCGAGCAACAACAGTGGTCCGAACGCTGCAAGACGAATACCTGGTAGCTCCAGAGCGTTTAACTGCTGCGGGACGTGGAGAGTACGCTCCGGTAGCCGGAAATGACTCGGAAAGTGGGCGTCAAACCAATCGCCGGACCGAGATTGTTATCACTCCTCAGCTTGATCAGTTCTTCAATTTGCTAGAGTCGCCAGCTTTGGCCAATTAGCTTTGAAATAATTGCGGGAAAAGTGAAAAAAAATTTTCCTGCCTGTGGCTGGATTTTGCCGGTACATTTAGCCCCTGGATCAATCGCTAAACCAAGCAAAATTATCCAGGGGCTTTCTCTTACCAATAATTATATTTTATCAATTCTGAGATACATGCCAGGGAGACATTTTTTTTTGCTTGAGCTCTTGTGTGAATCGGATATTGCTTCTACATTTGCAGCCGCCTTCTGAGGAACGCAGCTAAAGAGCAGCGATAACCGTGGAGAAAGGTACTTGAGATGTTGAAAGACTGTTAGGAAGCGAAGATAGCTTGTGGAAAAAATGATTTTGCGAATTGAGTTGAATCGCCTATCTTTGTTATCCTTTCGCAATTAAGGAAGCGTTGAATAATTTTTCAAAAAATTCCTTAAAAAGTTTGGTGGGAGTTAAAAATGCTTTTACCTTTGCAGCCGCTTCGGG
>JBCBWU010000266.1:0-8603 GCA_039816955.1 Bacteroidota bacterium | reverse complement strand
ACGAGTGGCAGCTTACAAGTGATACATCCTGATAGTGCTACTACAAAAATTCTTGAACCTGGCCAGACGGCCCAGTATGATGTATAACAGAAGCAGTTCAATATCTCAGAAGATGTTGCTGATTATTGGGCGAGTTGGCGTGCGGGCAAATGGGAGTTTGGCACAGGACTGACAATGACAGAAGTAATTCAAAGAATAGAAGAAACATTCGGACTGTAGTGCATTGTTAGTGATCCTGCAATTCTGCAACGTGAACCTGCCGGACGAGTCTTCATTGATGACCGGGAGGAGCTCTTTTCTGCCTTATCAAGTTTACTTAAAGTGACCTTTAAGGTGGAGAGCAACGAGTTGCATATTCAACAATCGGAAAACTAACGAATTATGGCTTTCAGTAAATGGAGCCTAGGGGGAATATTACTCGGGTGCCTCATGATTTTTTCCTGCGGGCAAGATGCTCCGCAGTTGGATGTACTTATTACCGGAGGGACTGTATATGATGGCGTAGCCGCCGAACCACTAAACGTGGACATCGGAGTAATGGATGGCAAGATCGTTTTTCTTGGTGCTGTAGATACGACGTCATATCAAACCAAAGAGACCATTGATGCCACCGGCTATGTAGTAAGTCCAGGTTTCATCGACTCCCACACCCATGCACTGAATGACCTGTCAGATAGCGCCAGGAATGCCAACCTCAACTATCTACTGCAAGGTGTGACTACCGTAATGACCGGTAGTGATGGTAACAGTGAAAACTTGATTGGTGAACGTCTTAAATACTGGGAAACCAACGGCATTGGCACCAATGCGGCCATGTTGGTCGGGCATCGCAACATTCGTCGCACCGTCATGGGCGTAGCTGAGCGGGCACCCACCGAAGAAGAACTGACCAATATGAAGACCCTGGTTCGTCGGGGAATGGAAGAAGGAGCCCTAGGCTTTTCTACGGGCTTGTACTACACCCCCGCTAGCTTTTCCGAAACGGACGAAGTAGTAGAACTGGCTAAAATTAGTGCAGAGTACGGCGGTATTTATGATGCGCACATCCGCGACGAAAGTACCTACAACATTGGCCTGATGGCTGCCATTCAGGAATCCATTGAAATTGCGGAGCGTGCAGATATCCTGGTCAATATTTCTCACATCAAGTGCCTGGGGGTTGATGTGTGGGGCATGAGCCGAGCGATTGTGGATACGATTAACGCAGCCCGGGATAGAGGCTTGCAAATTACCGCCGATCAATACCCCTATCGGGCATCTGGTACTAGTGTGAGCAACGCACTTCTGCCTAAGTGGGTCTTTGCTGATCTTGACGACTACACCAAAAAATTTGACGATCCAGCATTACTTCCTAAAATCGAAGCTGGAATAACCGAAAATATCCGCCGTCGTGGTGGCCCGGAGTCCTTGTTACTGGTATTGGCTAATATGCCAGGGATATCAGATAAGACACTGGGGCAAGTGGCCAAAGAATGGGACGTGAGTCCAACGGATGCTGCCATCACTATTATCAAAAACGGTGATTCCAGATTGACTTCCTTCAATATGAGCCCGGAAGACATTCACTACTTTATGCAACAGCCCTGGGTCATGACTTGCTCTGATGGCACCAATGCCCACCCGCGTAAGTACGGCACCTTTGCTAAGAAAATGCGTGAGTACGTACTGGAAGAAGAAGTGATAGCCCTTGTGCAGATGATCAACCAGAGCACCGCTCTAACCGCGGAGACCTTTGGTATCAATGACCGCGGCAAGATCAAAGAAGGGTACGCTGCTGATATTTTGATCTTCAAGCCAGAAGAGGTGAAAGACAATGCCACTTTCACCGACCCCGCTCAACTGAGCAGCGGCTTCCATCATATTATTTTGAATGGAAAAATAGCGGTGCGTGATGGCGAGGTGCAACTCACGGATGCTGGACAAGTGATTCGGCGCCAATAGAGCTTGCTTATGTTTTGCAGTTATTGTGAGCAGTTGATTCCCGCTTTACCAGGGCAAAATTATTGTTCGCGGCACCAGTATCGGCCCGAGGCCATAAAGAGCAACGCCTTTCTACTAAGGGCAAAAAAACTACCGTCGGATTTGCACCAGTCGCGTTGGGCTTTTCGAGCGGTATTGAATGGCTATCAGTTATTGGAAAGCAATACCTATCGGCACTCATTACACCCCTCCAACTATTTGATTACCCCCCAAGGAGCAGATTACCGTACCGAAATTGAAGCGGAGCAAGATGTGGAGGTAGTGGTCGTAGGATTTCATCCCAACTTCTTCCGGCAGGTATTCTCCCAATGGGAACTGAATAATACACAACTATTAGACAATCCCGAGCCGACCGGCCAAGAATTACCAGTACTCTGGGAAACTGCTTACGAGAGAACCCCTGTCTTTGATGCCTTATTCTCTCGCATTAAGGCCATAATTGAAGCGCAAAGTGGTCTGGCAGAAGAACTGGAAGAGGTATACACAGATTTAGTCCATAACATTGCTGCCAGTCATTTAGAAACCAACAGGCTTGCAGATTTCATTCCCGCCAAGAAACCAGCCGTGCGGACAGAACTCTTTCGGCGCTTACGTTTGCCTCGTGACTATATGGAGTCCCAGTTAGATCAAACACTCAGCTTGGAACAGATTGCAGCTGCGGCCTGCCTTTCACCCTTCCATTTTCTACGCCTCTTCCGGGCTGTCTTTTGCCTCAGCCCTATGCAGTATTTAGCGCAAGCGCGGCTGCAGAAAGCGGTGATTAAATAATTGCTTTCGCAAGATTAGGGGGCATCAAATGCGGTCATTGTGCTGAAATTGCTAATTTTAAGTACATACCGAGCATTCGTGAGTCTGCAATCCAATTACATAAAGTCCTGTAAACGAGTGGGGTGGCTGCTAGTAGCCCTGCTCTACACCATTTACGCACCTGCACAGGTGAGTAGGGAGTTAGCGAGCGAAACCCCCCTTCCATTAGTGGAGGTGCTAAGTATGTTGGAGAAGGAGCGCAATATTTCTTTTCTCTACGAGGCCAGTCTGCTCGATGATTTGCGCGTAAATCAGGCCTGTCCTTACTCTAAGCCCATCAAACAAGTTCTGGAATGCGTATTCACGCCTTTGGATTTACAATGTCAAAAAGTGGGACGTCGAAGCTACGTAATTCGCTCTCTTGCAGAGCATTCGCCAAGAGATGCTCGTCTAACTGATGGCAGTCCTACCAAGTCCACAATGCTCCTGCGTGGTCATTTGCAGGATGAGGAGGGCAACGCTTTGATTGGTGGTACACTCTTCATTATGGGTACAGATCTTGGAACTACTACCAATGCCGAGGGGTATTTTAGTATCAATATTCCACAGTCCGAGGCTATCGTCCGGATTTCTTATATCGGTTTTCAAGATCGTTACCTGGAGGTCAAACAGGCGGGCACCCATAACATTACACTGGCAGCCATGACCAACACTTTGCAAGAGGTGGTGGTGACGGCCTTGGGGCAGGAAGTAAGCAAGGAGGAAATAGGTTATGCCGTAGATGAAGTGGGGGAAATGCAATTGCAAGAACCAACCGCTTATAATTTGACGGCGGTTCTGGCTGCCCAGACGCCTGGAGTTTGGGCGACAAACTCTGCCGGAAGCCCGGGTGCATCTTCTTCGATTATCATCCGTGGCTTTCGTTCGATCAATGGCAGCAATCAGCCGCTCTACGTGTTGGATGGCATGCCGGTGGACAATACCTCTACCGGGAATAGCACCACGGGCGTGGATGTATCCAACCGGCTCATTGATCTCAATGTACAAGATATCGAGTCCGTGAGTATTCTTAGAGGCGCCTCAGCTGCTGCCCTCTACGGGATCAGGGCTGCTAATGGTGCGATATTAATTACCTCCAAGCGTGGAACCCCCGGACCGCCACGAATCACCTTTGAAAGTGCAGTAGGTGTTGACTTTGTGAACCAATTACCGGGTCGCCAGCAAGATTATAGTCAAGGGGTGTATTCCAATGGTGAGGCCCTTTACCGCGGACCAGAAAGCAATGTCAATACCAGTTATGGCCCTCGCCTGAGTGAACTGGAATTTGATGGTACTCTCAATTATCCTTACGATCAAAACGGAAATCTGGTGCCTAAAGGAAGTGGGAACGGCCTTGCGGCAAATCAGTACGATCCGTACACAACTTTCTTTGTACCGGGCGGTCGACTCCGCAATCACTTATCCATTCGTGGGGGTAATCAACAATGGCGCTATTATGTATCTGGAGGTCATCTGAGGCATGCTGGGGTGGTGCCCAATGCGTTCTTTGAACGCACTAGCTTCAAGGGGGTATTGGAATTTAAACCCATCGAAAAACTCACTTTGGGCTGGCGTCCAAACTATACCTGGTCGCACAGCCAAAGAATGAAGAAAGGTGGAATGTTTTCCGGTATTACATTGGGGCTTTTTCGCAGCCCAAATACCTTTGATATTGGCAATGGCTTAACGGGGCGGCAAGCTGCCGATACACCTTCTTCCTATTCGCTTCCGCACGGCCTGCAACGCTCCTATCGCGCCAATGGTAGCTATGATAATCCGTTCTGGACCATCAACCGTAATCCGTACTTTGACAACGTTCATCGCCACCTCCAGCAGTTCAGTGTAGAATACGAATTGGCACCCGCCTGGACTATTATCTATCGAGCGGGTATGGATCACTATATAGACCGGCGGGAAGACGCCTTCGATATCAATTCAGGCTCTTATCCTTTGGGCTTTCTCAACCATACTCGCATCAATTTTCAGCACTTTAATAGCGATCTTCTGCTGCGCTTTGAAAGATCACTGGGCCCAGACTGGGAAGTCAAGTCTACTCTTGGCCACAGCTATTTTACTTCCTCAATGGCCGTGAACGAAACACGGGGTGATCAGTTAGAACGGGCCGGGGTATACTTGTTATCTAATGCCGTCCACTTGACTTCACAAGAAAGTCTGTTGAATAAGAAAATTGCTAGTGTCTTTGGCGACTTTACGTTTGCCTATCGGAAATGGTTGTTCGTCAATTTTAGTGCGCGCAACGATTGGTCTTCTACCTTGCCTGCACAGAACAATTCCTTCTTTTATCCGGGACTGAACTTAAGTACAGTATTCACATCCTGGCTACAACAGCGCGAGAATCCGGCTTTAACTTTCGCCAAGCTTCGGGCCTCAGCCAGTCTTACTGGTAATGATGCAGGAGTTTACCTGACCGATACTTATTTCCGCCCCGCCGTGGCTGGTGGAGATAATTTACTCCCTACTGTTCGTTTTCCGGCCTTTGGTGTAACGGCAATGGAGCGTTCCACTACTTTAGGTAATCGTTTTTTGCGTCCGGAATCCTCTCGGAATCTTGAGTTGGGAATGGTACTGGAATGGTGGAATGGTAGACTCGCTTTCGATGCCAGTTGGTACTGGAATCAGTCGCGAGATCAAATTGTAAATGCCCAACTATCCGCAGCTACGGGGTATTTGCGTTCACCGATTAATGGTGGCCAGATTGACACCAAAGGGGCAGAGGTACAAGTGAAGATGGTACCCGTTCGAAATACGGATTGGGAATGGTCTAATACCATCAACTTCTCGTGCTATCGCTCGATTGTTACAGAGTTGCCGATGAATAGTAATGGAATCGTGTTGGGCTCTTACACCAATCTATCAACAGTGATGCTGGAAGGGCAGCCCTACGGCGTGATGATTGGTACTTCTATTAAACGCAATGAAGCGGGAATTCCGATTATTGACGAAGATGGTTTTCCACTGCTTAATGAGGAACAAACGGTGGTCGGAGACCCGAATCCAGACTGGCTCATGGGTATTCATCAGCGACTTCGATACAAGCGCTTTTCCTGCTTTATGCTATGGGACATTAGGAAAGGAGGGGATATTTGGAATGGTACCCGCGGAGTGCTGAGTTATCTAGGGATTTCTGAGACCAGTGGTGACCGTCGGGATGAAACAGTGGTGTTTGATGGCGTTACGGCATCTGGTGAGGTAAATACGCGACCAGTAGCTTTAGCTAATCCAGCTAATGGGATGTCGGGAATTTACTGGCGACGCTACGGTTTCTTAGGCCTAGCGGAAGAGCACGTGGAAGAGGTTTCTTGGCTACGACTAAGAACGGTAGGTATGGAATACACCTTTTCCCTGCGCCCTCGGCCTTCAGGTTTTCAGCCTACGCTAGCCGTCGGTTTAAGTGCGTATAATGTATTGCTCTTTACCAA
The DNA here is from genome assembly GCA_039816955.1 of Bacteroidota bacterium. Classification (GTDB taxonomy): domain Bacteria; phylum Bacteroidota; class Bacteroidia; order Chitinophagales; family Saprospiraceae; genus Lewinella. Next base: position 2,397 of record JBCBWU010000266.1, on the reverse strand, counting down.
TTATACTGGGGTTGATCCGGATACTAATCTCCGCGGCGATTCCAATATTCGCGGTTGGGATTACTTCAATTCACCAGGTACGGCCGGTGGAGAATTCAGAATACGAATATCCTTGTAGCCTATGCGCCGCTATCGTTTCCAATTGATTCCTTTGCTTGTCCTGTTACTAAGTAGCTGCCAATTCGGAGATACCAATGTTGATCCAATTAATCCCACCAGTGCTACCCTGGATGAAGTTTTGCCCATTGCTATTGTGCAAACCTACCGGAATATCAACGCCATTGGTGGTCGGGTAACGGGAATTGTAATGCAGCAGTTGAAGGGGGTGGATGCTCAGCCACTCAGCTACGAGCAATACTTAATTGATGAACGCACGCTAGACAACCTTTGGCGCACGGGTCTTTACGCCGGAGCCATGCGAGATTGTGATTGGTTGATTAAGCAAACGGAAAAGGAAGAGGCTGATGTACGCTATGCAGCCATTGCCAGAATACTCTTGGCCCATAATTTAGGACTTGCCACTGCTTATTGGGGGGATATTCCGTTTTCGGAGGCCTTCGTTGGTGATGAAAATTTGTATCCCACTTATGATCGTCAGGAAGAGATTTATGAGCAAATTTTCCGCTTACTAGAGCAGGCAGTTAATGAGCTTAATCAGGTGGAGACGATATCAGAATTGACCGCTGATTTAATCTTCGGAGGAGATACCGCGAACTGGCGAGCTACGGCCTTTGCACTGATGGCTCGCTACAGTTTGCATAAAAGTAAACGGGAGTCAGATTGTGCTGCGAATACGCTGGCCTACCTGGCGCAAGGGGCAATCCAAAGTCCGGCACAACAACCGCTCTTTAATTACCTCAATAATCGGAACGGCGGTAATCCTTTTGCCCTCTATCTGGAAGAACGGGCCGGTCAAATTGTCCTTGGGGATTATCTGTCAAATCTCCTGCAGTCAAGCGGCGACCCGCGCCTAAACAAAATGGCCAAGTTGGAAGACGGTGAGTATACCATTTATGATGGAGACGCCACCTCCTTCTTTTGGACTAGACTTGATACGCCTATCCCATTGATTTCACTAACGGAAGTGCTGTTCATTGAAGCAGAGGCCCTGCTACGATCAGGAGAGCTTGCCCTGGCGGAAGAAAAGCTACGAGTAGCGGTAACAAGTCATTTTGAACAAATGCAGTGCCCCGCTTCCGAATACCAGGACTGGTTGACCGCAAGCATATCCTTTGACTGTTGTACCAGCGATGCGTGCCGACTGGAACGAATCATCCAGCAGAAGTACATTGCGCTTTATGTACAAGGTGCGCACGAAGCCTGGAACGATTATCGAAGAACGGGTTATCCGGAACTTATGGTGCCGGTGAACGCCAATACGAGCTTCAATCCTTCTCTGGTTATCCCGAAAAGATATCTCTACCCACTAAATGAGCGCACGGCTAATCAAGCCGCATATCAGGAGGCCATTGACCGACAAGGCGGTCACTTTCTTGATGCTGATACCTGGATCTTTGCGGATTAATCGTTTGCCTTAGTCGATCACTTTTCCGCGCCAATACCACCACCATTGTACCAGTCCACGAAAGACCATGAATAAGGTCAAGCTGAGCCATAAACCGTGATTAGCCATTTGTGCACCGTGACCGTAATATAAAGCCAAATAAGCCGCAAAAGCGATGACCATGGTATCGCGCATAGCTCGCGAGGCCGTGATACCTACGTAAACGCCATCCCAAATATAGCAGGGGGTTCCCAGTAAGGGGAAGATGATCATCCACGGCAAATAGGGTAGGGCAGCGGTAATGATCTCTTGCTGATCGGTGAAGACGTGGAGTAAACCAGTACCTGCTAATCCGTACAGGAGCGCGTACAAAGCAGCTAGGGCCATTCCCCACACAAAGCTGAGCCAAATCGCTCGTTTTCTTTGCTCGGGCTGGCGCGCGCCGTGGTATTTACCGACTAAGCTTTCTGCCGCAAAGGCAAAGCCATCTACCCCGTAGGACATCCAATTCACATATTGGAGTAGAATTACATTAGTGGCTAGGATCAAGTCTCCCAAGCCTGCGGATTGGCGGTAGAAGAAAGCAAAGGCCAGGGTAAGACAAAGGGTGCGCAGAAAGATGTCACCGTTGATCCGTAGAAAGCGAACAAGAGCATCCCACTGCAGGAGTACTTTGCTTTGAATGCTATCTTTTATCCAGGAATATCGCTTTAGCAGTAGTACTATGCCTACCAGTACGCCCACGTATTGGGCAACCACCGTTCCCCAGGCTACACCTGCAATGCCCCACTCGTAATGCCATACCAGCAGGTAACTGACGAGCATGTTGACTACATTGATCACAATGGTGAGAATGAGCGGGTAAATGGCGTTCTGCATCCCAAAATACCAAC
>JBCBWU010000265.1:0-8631 GCA_039816955.1 Bacteroidota bacterium | reverse complement strand
ACGTGAACATCTGAGACGTCATCAGCAACGACTCACCCGACGCCTCAAACAGGCCAAGCTATTCGTTGGGGCCTCTCTAGCTGAGGTCGATTATCACGTGTCACGAGGATTAAAGAAATCTCAATTCCTTGAGTGGGCGCAAGGACAATGGCTCGTTGAGAATCTCAACTTAATTATCGTCGGGCCAACGGGAACAGGGAAAACGTTTTTGAGCTGTGTGCTCGCAGACCATCTCTGTAAGCAGGGCTATGGAACACGCTATTTCAAAACCGCTGAATTGATCTCAGACTTAAAGCTGGCCAAGGCTGATGGGTCCTTCCCCAGATTGCGTAAACGTTTAGCGGCCTTTGATTTAGTGATTCTCGATGAATGGCTTAGAGATCCCTTGTCAGCGCTCGATGCCAGAGAAATCTTAGATTTCCTGGATGACCGATATCGACGACATTCCTGTTTATTTGCCACACAATTTCCGGTCAATCAGTGGCATCAGCAAATTCAAGATCCCACCCTCGCTGATGCCATTCTCGACCGCATTGTTCACGACTCTCTAAGACTGACCCTAAAAGGGGAATCCATGCGAAAACTGACCAGTAAGCTAACACCGTCAAAGGACGAGGCCAAGGCATGACTTAATTTTTTTTGCTTAGCACTCGAAGACCAAATAAGAATGTCTCAGTTTATAATCACTTTCAATCACCTGCTGAAAATCACCCTGCCGAAGTTAAGTGTGATTAGCCGCCGAAGTTTGGTGTGAATGCCTGCCGAAGTTGTGTGAATCAGCAAGCTTAGCTACCTGTCCAAATTTTAGGGTCCATTATAGTATTGCCTTAGATTTGGAAAATGCAGGTATTCCAAAAACATCGATTGTTTTAGGCTTTAAACCTCCTGAAGTTCGTCCGATGACTGGATATGCAGTTGATTAAGTCAGCTGTGAGAGTGTTCAATACCCTCCTTAAATTTCATACGGCTTCAATCTCACAGCCAAACTCTCATAGCTCAAGATCGTAAATCGCCGCAATCTCATCCGACTGAATACCCAGATATTGAAGCGTTTGCTGCTGGGTAGTATGACCAAAGGCCTCCATCAGAAGAGGAATCTGTGTATTCCGCTCCATACGTTGCCAATATCCCCAGGTTTTGCGAAGGGTATGGCTACCATAGTGACCATTAAGCCCTACCTGTTCGCACCAGGTTTTCACCATCCGACTGACTGTACTGACTTTGAGCAGTCCGCGTTGTCCCATAAATAACGGTTCATTATCGTTGAGTTCTTTCCAAGCAAGCAAGCTTTGAATAGACTCGTAGGTTACCCGATTGATTTTGACCTGTCGATATCGCTTGGTCTTCGGCTGTTTGACGTCCAACAGGTCGCCAGATTTTAGATAGCGCACCTGCTCAACGCGGATCGATAGTAACTCACTCGCACGATAGCCCGTGTTGAGACCAAAGGTAAAGAAGCATAGATTACGAGGGTTCTTTACAAGCGTCTGCTTGATTTTCTGGATTGCCAGCTTATCTCGAATAGGATCTACTTTGATCGTTGAACCGGGTTTTGGATGATGGGGATTTTCCCCTTTTAGAAAAGTCATCTGTATGGCTCCGTTACTGGATACTGTCACAATCCAGTAATTTATAGGGCGTTAGCCACACACCAAAGGGCATCGTCAACCTGTGCCAGATATTTCGAAGCCAATCGCCGAAGCTCGCTAACTTTTTAATAGTTCTTAGGCATTTCGCCAACAGCAGCCAATCAAACTAAATCCTGTAAGAATTAAAGTGCGTGGTTTCAATTGGGATATGGAAGGTTGACTTCTAATGGAATGACTATCAACGTAAGTCCCTTCCTCCCAATAACCTTAATTTCCTGGCCAGGTAAAATCTGAGTACAATTTTTAGCTCGATGAAGACAAGCACGCCAGTAAGTTGCTTGGAAGCGAACTTGCCCTATGCACTGAGTACTAACAGTTTTCGATACTTTGCCAATACCGGTTACAGGGAAATATTCAGTTTTGTTAGGGAAGATAATTAAGCTCATGGTTTGAAGCCATTCAATTGTGTAACTTGAGTTAATTTTGTGTTTCTTGACCGTGTCCTACCAGGGAAAATGGCCGCGTTAAGCAAGAACTTAGCAATTGTTTTTGATACAAAGCTTCTATTCCAGATGCAATAAGGCATTAAAAGTTTGTCGAATGTTCGGAAGTGCTCAAGTTAGTTCGCTTAAAATCAAGTCAAATGTGCTTAACTTCCTGAAACTTCTGCTTAACTTCCGGGTGCTTCTGAACTATGAATAGTCGACGACGTAGACGTGGCGTTATCTTAACGGCTCCAGGTCAGCAAAAACTGCACACTGCTGTTACTAAACTGGAGCAGGCGGAAAGGCTAGGACAAAAGATCACTCTGGAAGAACTTGCTCAGAAGACGGGGCTGGATCCAGGTACGGTCGCTAAGGTCCTAGAAGGAGAGAAGGGATGCGATCTCAAAACCCTAGACCGGTTCTTTAGATCTCTAGACCTACAGCTAACAGACGCTGACTATGCCAAACTGGACTCAATCAGTGTGCTCAGTCCCACTTTAGAAAATTCAGAAAGCAGACCTGAAACGTCTGTAGATTGGGGCGAAGCAGCTGATGTATCTATTTTCTATGGACGGACTGAGGAATTAAATAGGTTAAAGAAATGGATTCTGCAGGATCGATGCCGCTTAGTATTGATACAGGGGATGGGTGGTATCGGGAAAACTGCTCTCTCGATCAAGCTTTTAGAAAACATCTATGGGGAGTTTGACTACTGCATTTGGCGCAGCTTAAGGGAGGCTCCACCCATAGAAAAGATTTCGAGTGATCTGATCAAGTTTTTATCGAATCAACAGGAAGTTCTTTTACCAGAAACAGTTGGCGATATAGTTACCCGGTTAATTCATTATTTGAATGAATCCCGATGCTTACTGGTATTGGATAATGTTGAATCAATTTTGAAAGGAAGAGTAAAAACGGGACGGTATTTAGAAGGGTACGAAGGGTATGGAACCTTAATTAGTCGCATAGGTGAGTCGCGTCATCAAAGCTGTTTAATACTTACAAGCCGAGAAAAGCCGAGAGAATTAGGGAGAAACGAAGGGCCAAATCGGGCGGTACATACACTATCTCTCAATGGACTAGATAATAGTGCTGGATGTATTTTTTTAAAGGCAGAAGGATTAGAAGGAGAGAATGCCCAATGGCAGCAAATCGTTGCTCACTATAGTGGAAACCCCCTTGCCTTGAAAATCATTGCAAATACAATCCAAGACTTATTTGGGGGGGATGTTGATATATTTCTCAAGCAAGGTGGGGGGGTCTTTGGTGATATCCGAGATTTACTGGAACAACAATTCCAGCGGTTATCAGAAATGGAACAATCAGTCATGTACTGGCTGATGATTAATCGAGAGCCAACTGCAATCAATACTCTTAAAGAAGATATTCTTAACCCAATTTCAAATCAGCAAATTCTGGAAACACTACAGATATTACAAAGACGTTCATTAGTTGAATGTGCTGAAAGTTTGTTCACGCTGCAAAATGTAGTAATGGAGTATGTTACAGAAAATTTCTTGTCGAAGGTTTGCGAGGAAATTGAGAGTAATAAGCTTATACTCTTCAATAGCCATGCTCTAATAAAAGCAACATCAAAAGATTATGTTAGAGAGTCACAGGTACGGCTAATATTGAACCCTGTATTTCAATACTTAACAGCTACTGTTGGATGTCTAGGAAATACCAAGGAAAAGTTTAATAGATTTCTTAAATATATTAGAGAAAATCAAGATCAGAAAATTTCTTATGCTGTAGGAAACTATTTGAACTTGTTAATTCAGCATGAAATAGACCTAAGTGGATATGATCTCTCTAAAAATTATATCATGCAATTGTATGCAAAAGTTGTAGATTTATCTCAAGTTAATTTTAGAGAATCCATTTTCTTAAGATGTATTTTTGCTCAAGTTTCTGAAAGTATTTATGCAATAGCATTTAGCCCTGACAACAAATTTATAGCCACAGGTGATTCTTTAGGTGCTATTCATCTCTGGGATATTAAAAATGGCAACCAAAAGTTTTCATGGCAAGGACATAATGCCTGGATTTGGTCCGTTTCTTTTAGTCCTGATGGACAGACTATTGCGAGTAGCTGTATAGATAAAACTGTTAGGCTTTGGAATATCGAGACAGGAAATTGCCTTCATGATTTGAAAGGACATGTTAGTGGCGTTCGTGAAATCACATTTAGTTCTGATGGAGAATATTGTGCTAGTGGAGGTTTCGATAATGTTGTCAAAATCTGGGACGTTCAAACTGGAAAGGCACTAAATACTTTAAGGGGGCATACTGCTCAAGTTTGTTCAATCGCTTTTAGTCCTGATAATAAGTATTTGGCTAGTGGTAGTGCTGATAAGAGCCTTATATTATGGGACAGAGGCACAGGAGAAATTATTCGTATATTTAATGGACATACTGGAAGTATAAGGAAAATAAAATTTAAAGATGATGGAACTATCATAGCTACCGTTAGTACGAAAGAAGTCAAGCTTTGGGACCTAGTATCAGGAAAATGTGTGTGTACATCAGAAGGACCTAATCAAGAAACTTTAGATGTTGTTTTTAGACTAAATGACCAGATTGTTGCTTATGACCGCGAGGACTCTGAAGATGGGTGTGACAAACCTATTGTCTATCTTTGGGATGTAAGTACCCAGCAAAAAATACATGCATTACAAGGACACTCTGATTGGGTTCCTTCATCTATATTTAGTTCGAATGGCCAATTTCTCGCTACTGGCAGTTACGATAGAACTGTTAGAATTTGGGATGTAAATACTGGCAAGTGTATTCGAAATTTTGGAGGGTATATTAGCAATTACCCTAGCATTCGTTTCATTACTGATACTGAACTATTGGTAATAGGGAGCGAAGATGGAAGACTTAGCATTTGGGATTCTAAGTCGGGTAAACGTTTAAATGATTTCTCCAGATCCACAGCTGGCATCACTTCAATACGCTGTAGTTTGGATGGTGAGATTATAGCTACTGTAAACGATGACCATACCATCGGGTTATGGAATGTGCATACTCTAGAATGCACTAAAGTTCTACATGGTCATACTCGATCTGTTTGGTCATTGCGGTTTAGCCCTGACAATAAGATTATTGCAAGTTATAGTCAAGATAAGACTATAAAGCTTTGGCATGTTGACACAGGGAAATGTCTTCACACATTAGAAGGACACACCTATTGGGTATGGTCGATTTCCTTTAGCAATGATGGCAAGATAATTGCCAGTGGAGGTTATGATCCTGACGTAACAATTAGACTATGGAATGTAGAATCAGGAGAATGCCTGCAAATCCTTGAAGAACATAAACAAGGTATACATGTCCTTGCCTTTAATTCTGATAACAAACTTCTGACTAGTGGAAGCTATGATGGCACAGTCAAATTTTGGAGTTTGGAAACAGGGAAATGCATTGCAACTTTGAATGATAAAACCACTGCTCTGTGGGCTATTGCTTTTGATTCTGATAACTGTGCATTAGCTAGTTCTGTTGAAAATGAAACACTGAAACTTTGGAAAATAGATTTTAACGGCAGAGAGAGTGTTAAAAGTTTGCAAATCAAACAAAATCATAATGATTGGATTAGCTCAGTAAACTTTAGTGATCGAGGGGATTTTCTTGCTAGCAGTAGTCATGATGCAAGTATTGGTCTTTGGGATACTAGAACTGGCAAGCATTTGAAATCTTTAGAAGGACATACGCATTGGGTATGTCACAGTGTTTTTAGTTCAGATAGCCAGAAGTTAGCGAGCCTTAGTGAAGATAAAACAATCAAGGTTTGGGATGTTAAAACTGGCGAATGTTTGACAACAATCAAATTACCTAGACAGTTTGAAGGGATGGATATCACAGGTGTAAGAGGTTTGTCTGAAATGCAATATTCTTCACTACTTGCTCTAGGAGCAGTAAGTACTTTGCCATTCGCTAACTCCTAACCAATAGTTAAGCAGAATATTGTTTGCTATTAACTTGACCATTCAAAGTCAGGGCGCAGCCGACTAAACTCTTCTAATTGTGGTTGAATAGCCTCTGTTGGTATTTCCAGCTTATTAGATAGTTCCAATACATTATTTGCAAAATCAGTCGCCGTTGCTATTGAGCCTGCAACGGCTATAGCGACTCCCCACAATGCAATAATTCTCCTTTTGACGGCTGAAGAAGACGGTTTGATCGATTGACTAAAGTCATTGCTTAGGTCTTCAATATACCCTTCAACCAACTCTTTCTGATCATTAGGAAACGACTGCGCAATCTGTTGTAAAGCTGTAATCAATTTCATGACATCATCCGCATTTTTTCCTATGTGAGCATTCATAGAGCCCTTGTTAACGCCAGCCGCATTGCCGACTTGAGCATTAAAAGTCTGGTTGATAGTTTCAGTCATTGGTCTTTTTGCTAGAGTTGTTACTACTTCCATCATTTCTTCGTAAACCTTAATCTTCCCCTGAGCTTCGCTAAGTAGACGTTTCGTTTCATATAATTCATGAGCACAGCTCTCAATCTCTGATTTATTCGCCTCTGAAGAGACTTCTAGCCGAACAACAAAAGCACCTCCTCTTTTTTTTTCAATAGCTTGGATAGAAAGGTCTTGATCGGCGTATTGACTTCGAAGCTCCTGAAATGAATAGAAAAATGCTTGCCAGTCGATACCATCTTCAAAGATAAGATCGACAGTTTCGGCAGTTTGCAAAATAAGACGAGCAAAGCTACCAGATGAAAAAGTAGTACCAAGATTACTAGGGCGACGCTCTATAAATCTTATTACGTCATTCTGTTTAGACGCTTTGAGATAAATATAATCACAGATAACATCATCAAGTGTAGTTTGGCGACTGATACGCCAGTTTTCTATACAGGCTCCCGTCAAAATAGCATTACTAAAGTTAGTATCAATAGCAGATGCTTCTACAAGATTTGCGTCAGTTAAATCTGCACCTTCAAGGTTTGCTTGTTTCAAATTTGCTTGAACCAGCTTTGCCCCTTTAAGAACTGCTCCACTAAGATCAACAGAACTCAAGTCCACCCCATTTAGGGTAACTCCAATAAGAGTGTCTTTTGGAAGAATTGCTTGAGATAAATTAGCCTCGGTTAGTACAGCACCTTCAAGGTTTGCACCTAAAATATTAGCTTTAGTCAGGTCAGCTCTACTGAGATTAACATTCTTAAGATTAAACATTGCTAAGTCTCTCCGGCTCAGCTGACAACCGGAAAGATCAACATATTGGTTCAGATTATTAGCTCTCCAGCTGTTCCAAATTTCACAACCTTGCTCAAGAATACGGAAATGAGATTTATCCACTGTGACGCTTCAAATCTATTATTTGTTTGTAAATGGCAGAAGCAATTTTTTGGTGAAGTAAAATATCGTTCATTTTACTTGCATATTGAAAATGATTGGCTTGTTCTAAGTTGCAGTTAGAAATGCCAGTGAAGTTTGTAATTTCATGCAGCCCCAAAAAAGATTTATTGCTAGCAAGAGCTAATGACTTCAAGAATATATCCTGAGTAGAATATACATTGAAGAATTCACCAGAAACTGTCTTGAGCGCCTCTGATAACATTTCCTTGTTACATGAAATTGTTGAGCCAAGAAAGATTACGCTTACAACTTTACTTTCATGGCTGTCATGTCCAAGACTTCTAAGTGCTGAAAAAATAACTTCAGTTCCTAAATTAATACCAATAAGAACTAATGGTTTCGTACTGAGTGAACCAAACTTGATTTCCTTTGCTAGCGATTCGCCAGCCTTGTCAGCATTCTCACGAGCACCTTCCCATGTACTCATGAGGTTTTCCCACGATTTATGTAATGTTTTTTCTCCAAAATCAACAATAGGATTATTGACTAATCGATCAGCAATCCCCAACGGATTAGCACCACGATTTTGGCCTACTTTTGAGTATTTAGCAGAAGCTGGAAGCAAGGAGAGTAATTTCCGATTAGCAATTGCTGTACTTAACGCAAATCCGATTTGAAGCGAATTTCCAGCTTCCCATTCCAAGGCATAGAGATCGGCATTTGAAAAAATATCCTGAAGTGGCTTCCACGTATTAACTAAATTCGTACCTTGTGTACTGAAACCACTAATACCAATACAGTTAAAAGGGCTTTCACTTTTGGCTTGATGTGAGCTAGGCTCAATAAGCCGTTTAAGGGTTAATGTTTTCTCTGACGATTGAAATTTCGATTTCACACGTTTCTCAATATCAGAAACAACGCTGTTCAAGCTATTAATGACGTTTATTTTTTCCATGATAACTTGAGAAAAATAGACTCACTTAATGAAACAAACTGATAGACTTTAAATTCAGTAGTCTTTGGGATGCCCTCACGTAAAATACTACTAAGGTAGTTACGTAATACTACCTTAGTAGTAGCAAGCTATATAGCAATTTCAGTTCAATCGAGGTACATTTATGAGGAATAAAAACAGACTGTCAATGACAGGCCAGATTGATGCCGAAAGCATACTCACTAGATTTGCGACAGAAAATTATTGATGCCCACACTGGAGGAGGCATTTCCCAACGAGGCCTGGCTA
>JBCBWU010000264.1:0-8694 GCA_039816955.1 Bacteroidota bacterium | reverse complement strand
TTCATCTAGTGGTGCTAGCGTTCTCAAGTCCACTATCTCAATACGCCCTGGGAATTGCTTAGCTGCGTTCAGCGCCCAATGTACCCCCATACCGTAAGTGATGACCACCGCCGAATCCCCTTCTTCCATTGCTTCCGCATTGGCCGCTAAGGTAGTAGTAGCTTGGCCAAAAGGTAGGAGGTAATCAGAACCGGGCTCTACTGTACGAGCAGCCTCTGTGCCTGGAACTTTCGACCAGTATAGACCCTTATGCTCAAAAATGACCACTGGATTGGGATCGTAGTAGGCTGCTTTCAGGAGTCCTTTTAAATCTGCGCCATTACTTGGATAGGCAATTTTCACCCCACGGATATTGGCTACAACGGATTCCACACTAGAACTATGATAAGGACCACCGCTGCCGTAAGCGCCGATTGGCACGCGCAGTACCATACTCACGGGCCACTTACCGTTCGATAAATAACAAGAGCGGCTCACTTCCGTAAAGAGCTGATTGAGGCCTGGCCAAATGTAGTCGGCAAATTGTACCTCTACAAAAGGCTTCAAACCTACTGCCGACATGCCTACGGTACTGCCTACGATGAAGGCTTCCTGGATAGGCGTATTGAACACGCGTTCGTCACCGAATTTCTGCGCTAGTGTGGCTGCCTCACGGAATACACCACCTAGCCGCGCTCCCACGTCCTGACCATAGAGCAGACACTCCGGATGTTCCCGCATGAGTTCTTCAATGGCGTGTAAGGCCGAGTCTACCATCACGGTAGGAGTGGCACCCTCGGGGGCTCGTTCACCTGATTCTTCTTGCACTGGGGTTTCCGCGAAGGCGTGGGTAAATAGGTCCTCTGGTCGTGGATCTTCTGCCAATTTAGCTTCTTCAAAGTCAGCCAGTACTTCGGCTGCTGCCTCCTTTTCTATTCTCTTAATCGTGCGTTCGCTTAAACCATGGTCTAGTAAATATTGCCGCAGTTTAGGATATGGATCACGAGTCTCATGCTCTTCCAGATCGTCGCGGTACCACTCCTTACGTACCCCACTGGTGTGGTGATTCAGCAGTGGCACAGTTGCATGCACTAAAAATGGCCGGCGTTCTGCCCGCACGGTTGCCAGTACTTCTTGCATACCCAGGTAACACTCGGCAAAATTACTACCGTTTAAGCGCACTACTTCTAAGCCGTGAAAGCCCTTGGCGTAATCTGCGGCATCTTGAGCTCTGGTTTCTTTTGCGTTAGCAGAAATATCCCATTCGTTATCCTGTACCAAATACACCATAGGCAGTTGCCGAAGTGATGCCATTTGAAAGGCTTCTGCTACCTCACCCTCCGTGACGCTGGCATCACCCAACGAGCATACCGCGACCGGCGCATTCTTCTTGGTCCATTTTTGTAAACCGGTTTGTTCCTGGTACTGGAAACCCAGTGCCACACCCGTCATGGGAATAGCTTGCATGCCAGTAGCAGAAGACTGATGCGGAATCTTTGGCAAATCATCGCGCTTAAGCGAAGGGTGAGAGTAGTACGTGCGCCCGCCGGAAAAGGGATCCTCACGCTTGGCCAACAGCTGGAGCATCAACTCGTACGGACGCATACCAATGCCTAGGAGCAGCGCATCATCACGGTAGTAGGGGGCTACGAAGTCCTGTGGTTGCAGCTGCATACCCACTGCTAGTTGGATGGCCTCGTGTCCTCTACTGGTGGCGTGTACGTATTTGGAGACGAACTTAAAATGTTCTTCGTATAACTCCGCCATGGCTTTGGCGGTAGCCATTTTGCGAAAAGCGATTTTGAGTTCTTTGGCTTTAATCTGGTTGATGGTCTTGACCATGGTTAGGGTGAAAACTTAATTGGTTAAGGCTGTAAGGGTATAACAACTCTGAGCTTACTTAGCTCATGCCGCATCCGGAAAATTGGGTAACTGTCTTAGCAGATGCTCGTATTCACTATTATTAAAGGCTTGATCGCTATCGATCATATTGCTCATGTGGTAGGCCACAATGCCCGCCATCATAGTTTTAGCTTCCGTTTCAGAATATCCTTCTGATTTCAAACGCATCAAGGTGCGTTTTACGTATGGTGGTTGGCCGATGGCTAGTTGTCCCTCAATCACACTTTGAAACAGTTGCTGTAAGTGCTTATTGGGCATGGGTTACTTGGTTTTGAAGGCCGCAATCGCTTGGCGAGTAAAATCCGAGAGTACCAGTTCACCACTAATGGCAGCCCGCGTATCTAGTAGTTCATCCCAATGCGCTGTACCTTCCCAGCTGATCCGCTTAAGCTCCCGCATTGCAGCTGGACTGGACTGTGCCAGTTTTTGTGCTAACTCAGCTAAGTGAGCGTCCATTTTATCGGCGTCAGCAAAAACTTCGGTGTAAAGGCCCTTTGCTTTTGCCCATTCAGCAGTTTGTAGAGCAATAGCGTTAATTGCCAGTTGTTGGAAGGCACTCTGTCCCACTTTTCGAGCTACAGCTGGTCCCACCACAAAGGGACCAATACCAATAGCGAGCTCGCTCAATTTGACACTGGCATACTGAGTAGCCACACAATAATCAGTTGCCGAAGCTAAGCCAACTCCACCACCAATGGCTTTGCCTTGCACCCGCCCTAAAACGAACTTTGGACACTTCCGGATAGCGTTAATGACCCGCGCAAAGCCTAAGAAGAATTCTTTACCCGTTGCCTCATCTTGGATAGCCATGAGCTCATCAAAGCTAGCCCCTGCACAAAAGGTGCGCTCACCACCGCTGCGTAGAATAATGACGCGTACTTCATCATTTTCACCTGCCGTTTCTATGGCTTCCTTAAGCTTAGCTAATAAACGGCCCGGCAAGCTGTTGTGTGCCGGATGGGAAAAGGTAATGGTGGCAATACCGTTCTGAATTTCCGTCTCAATCTGCCCTAGCAGCGTCCTATCTTCCATACGAATGAATGTTCGTTCGCAAAGATAATAAGTTTTGTCGGAGCACAGCGGGAATCCCACTTTCGTTAAAAAGTCTTAAAACTGCGTTAGGGAAGGATTAAACCACCATTTGGGGAGTACCAAAGTGACTATTTGTGCGTCAATAAAGGCAAATTACATCGCCATGCGCAAATTCGTAGATACAGTAGTGTTGGTTTTTTTATTGATCGGCCCAGCCGTTATCCTTACTTGCGTACGGCAACCAGAACCAGAGCAGCAACAGGTCTCTGAGCAAATCACTGATGAGTTGGAAGAAGAGAGTGACATGTTGGTGTGGAACGAAGATTTTCCACGGCCTTAGGACGCAGCTGAAAAGACGCATTGCAATGCGTCTCTTCTACCACAACCATCAACCTCTCAATACTTCTTCTGCCAGGGCGATGCCCAATAAGTCGTTCGCCCCGCCACCTTATCGCTCTTCACTCTACTCTTACCATCCGGTGCCAGATGATCTTCGTGCCGCCATTCCTCCCAAAACCAATTGTCTGGGTACTCCTTATAATAAGGCGCTTGTTCCACTGCTTTGTGCAGAACTTCTATCATCTTGTTGTATACCTCGATTCGTTTCTTCTTGGGAATCTTGATTACCGGACTAGCGGGGTGTACTCGGGTGCGGTAGCAGATTTCATCGGCGTAGAGGTTGCCCACTCCCGCCACCATAGCCTGGTTGAGTAAGAAACCCTTAATGGTAGTTTTTCGCTTGCCCATTGCCGTTAGGAAGGTCTCTTCGGTGATCTCCAGTGCATCTGGCCCCAATCCCTTTTCCTCGATGTAGGCATCACGATCTTCCAGATAGAGAATACGAGCAAACTTCCGAGCATCATCAAATCCCAGGCGGTTACCGTCATTAAATACGAAAGCGAAGCGCTCAAAGCGTGGCTTCTCTTCAGGTTCTTGGTAGAGCTTAAGGTCACCGGTCATACCAAAATGGAGGAGTACACTATGGCCATTATCTAAATCACCAAAAAGGTATTTGCCTCTTCGTAAGGAACCCGTAAAGGTACGCCCGGCCAGCTTATCAGCAAAAGTGGCCCCATCCGAATTGCGGATAATCTTATCATCGTGAACCTCTACTTTCATGATTTGCTGCTGAAGCGCTGCGGCGTCGAAATATTGCTGGAAGGTATGCACCTCTGGTAACTCAGGCATGAATGGCTATTTTTCTTACCAAACGGAGACGATCAATCATGGTTCACGCAATATCCGTCCTCTTTACAGTACTAGGTTAGCAAGTGTATTTTTTTCACCACCCGTTTTTTTAAGTCACTCCGCTAATCGCCCACCTCACTGATTTCCGCTGGCATAGAGCTCTACTTCGCCCTTTTCTTTGTGGTGCAAATGGGAAAAACATATTCATCAAAACCCTAATTAACAGTCGAATAATTAATTCCCGACTTCAGTCTTTAAGTGCTGATATGAGCGATTGCTAATGAGCTTATTCAAGCTTAAAGACTGAATAAAGGAGGGGATTAATTTTTGACGAACACTAAAAGTATTTAACAATGAAAAATCTATTTCTGTATTGCGTTGCCGTTTTGTTTGTTGCTGGTAGTCTAAGTAGCTGTGAAAAAGACAACAGCCCTACCGGCGAATCACCAGAAGAGCAAGGCGCACACTTCTCCGTTATGCTGAACGGTAATCCTTATGTAGTAGAAGACGAGTTCCGCGCTTATGCTTACGACTTGGATAATCAGATTACCATCAACGGTGTAGGAGATCTTGATGCCAACGAAAGTGTAGTAGTTGGATTACCACAAGGATTCACCACTGGTACCTACACTATGGTCCCTGCTGGAGATACTTACGCAGTAGCTATCATTGACGGAATCGCCTACAACACCCAACTAACGGGCAGTAGTGGCGAAGTGACGATTACTAAAAATGATGGTGTAAATATGGAAGGAACCTTCCAATTTATGGCCAAGGGCGGTGACCAACTGCAGCATACCTTGGAAGCAATGGAAGGTGAGTTTCAAGTTAAACTACGCGACTAAGCTTGAGGCTTTTGAGCAACCCACCTAAAACCTGACACCCAAATTCTATGAACAAACAGTGCGTGCTGAAAAAGTGAGCAGTAGACATGCCAAAAATCCGACGTCGGACCTTCGGAAATAGGGTTTTTGGTTTTGTATACCGGTAGTCCCTGAGCTAGGGCTACCGGTTTTTTTTTAGAGTGCGGCCCAAAAGAGACTACAACTCGTAGTTCGGACTTAGTTCTCTTGCCCGTACTTCGTAAAATTCGTTGATGATTTGCATAATTTCATCTGGCTCATCCACAATCGGGATCAAATCCATATCCTTGGGGCTAATGTTGTTTTCTTTCTCCAACATTACCGTCTTAATCCACTCTTTCATGCCGCTCCAGAATTCTGTGCCGACGAGAATGACGGGGACTGGTGTAATTTTACCGGTCTGCACTAGCGTAAGTACTTCAAACAGTTCATCCAATGTCCCGAAACCACCTGGAAGGGCGATAAACGCTTGAGCAAATTTCACAAACATCACCTTGCGGATAAAGAAATACTTAAAGTTGATATCCTTATCGTGGTCAACGTAGGGGTTAGAGCCTTGCTCAAAGGGGAGGTTTATGTTTAAGCCTACCGATTTTCCACCGTTTAGATGTGCGCCTTTGTTACCGGCTTCCATGATGCCAGGACCACCACCGGTGATAACGCCATAACCTTCTTCCGTTAGGCGCTGTCCAATACGTACAGCCAGTTGATAGTAGGGATGATCAGGTTTCGTACGTGCTGATCCAAAGACACTTACACAAGGACCGACGAGGTTTAATGTCTCAAATCCTTGCACAAATTCAGAGACCACCTTAAACATGGTCCACGAGTCTTCACCTTTAATCTGGTGGCTCCATTTTTTCATATTATGGTGCTTAGGGCGCAAGTTATTTCCATTTTTTTCGCTCATAATTGTCGTTGTTTTTCGGGTGAAACAGCCTAGTAAGGTATTATTTTTCCAGAAAAAATCCAGACGCTAAACAAAATTGGGCCGCAAAAGGATCGTCCTTACTACGGGGATATTAATTTTGCGGTAAAACCGCGACGAAAATGGGGCGTACGCAAAAGGGGATAATAGGAGCATGTCTATGTTTAATAATCGGAGGATTAATTGCTTGTACCTCAGATGAAGGTATATCAGGTGATTCTTCTATTGGTGCAATCAATTTAGAACCCAAACAAACGAATACCTACCATCACCTCACGGGCTTTCTCGCAGGTCTGCCTATATCCATGGAGCTTATTGAGGAAACGAATTACCATAATGACTATGGCCATTTTTTTCGTGGCTTCTACCGCTATGATGAGTACGGTGGACCCATTGCAATCTACGGCAATCTAGAGGATGGTAACCGGCTGGTACTTACCGAGCAAGGTGGATGGGATAGCGAGCCACACACTTTTCAAGGACGCTGGAATGCTAATGGCAGATTTGAAGGACTTTGGATCAGCGGTAATGGGGTGGACAAACACGACTTCGCAGTTCGTCCTAATCGTCAGGCAGTACCGCTAGAGGGCTGGGGAGCAGAAGATTCCATAGCGGCTTTTTCCCATTGGCAGTATTCTCCAACTATGTACTACGGTGCCGAATGGTTAGAAGTGGAAAAAGATTGGAGCTCACCGCAAGTACGACAATTTTTAAATGATAAAATTGCGAGCGGACTACTCACTCCAACTTACACTAAAGGAGAATCTTGGTCGGAGATTTTGGAGCAGCAATTTATGGATTACTACAAGGAGTACTGTGAGGAAATGGAGTCTTTGCGCAATATTGGTATGTTGGATTCCCTGGCCGATGCGGAGGCTTTCTTGAGCGCTAACTACAATTACAATTCTTCGGTGCAGGTGTATTTCAATTCATCTAGTCTACTCACCCTTGGTTTTACGGACTATGCCTATACCGGTGGTGCCCACGGTATGTTTGGAACGCGGGTAGAGAGCTACGATTTGGAAAGTCAACGCGTGCTCCAATTGGAAGATGTACTACTACCTGGGTATGAAGAGCAAGTGTCTAAAGCCTTGGATCGGGCAGTTCGACTCAAGTACAACCTAAAGCCCCAACAATCCTTAGACGCCATCTTGTTCGAAAAGGAAATCCAACCGAACGAGAACTTCGGGGTAACCGACAAGGGTATCTTCTTTGTGTATAGCCCTTATGATATTGCACCCTACGCAGCTGGGGAAATCGAACTCTACGTTTCCTTTGAGCAGATCACTGATTTTGTACAGGCAGAATGGTTGCCGGAAACGCCGGAAATGCTGGAAGAGGAATAGGAGATTTTTGATTTTTGGGATGAAAAAAAGTGATGTTGCATAAATACAACAACGCAACAACACTATTTTTAACCCTTCTAAATCAGCGTTTATATTAATCGTTGCGATCCTCTAAGGTGCTAATCTCTTCTTTCCGAAACGGTTGCCACTCCAAATAGGTAGCACTGCGCCAGAGCCATTCCAATGGACCAAACTTGTAGTGCTGGAGCCAATATTTACTAAAGTAGGTCTGCAACGTAATCATCACCAGTGCGATGAGCACGAGGTAGATGCTGCGTATTTGGCCAATCAGGCCTAAACCCCAGCCGAAGAACAAGAAGGTGCCAATAATAGTTTGCATAATATAGTTGGTCAGCGCCATGCGGCCATAGGGGGCGAAAAAAGACAAACGCTTGGTCCACCGCGGCCGATGGAACAGCAGTATGAAGGCACAAAGAATAATGCCTGCCATACACAAATTGGCCCAATCGGATACGTTAATGGCAATCACGTGCATAATGTGCTTAAAGTCGATTGGCTGCGGAGCCTGGGAGAAGAGTAGCCCGGTTAGAGCTCCGGATAGCACAAAGGCCCCGATTAACCAATACATGGTCTTTCGTACCGACTTAAGTTTGTCTACCGTATCTCTGAATAGCTGAATTCTTCCTAGCCAAAGCCCCACTAGGAAGTAGCCAAAGGTATAGTAGAAGCGACCAAATATTTGGAGCTGGAAGTTCATTTTAGTCTTCATTCCATAGTCACCATTTTGGGCAAATACCTCACTAATAGGACCCGTGCTTACCGCTTCGTAATAGGCCGTTTCGAGTGGCGATTGAAATCCTTCTGGTAGGCCAAAAAAGGAGCCACTTCCGTGTACAAAGTAGGTGATGAAACGCGGTACGCTCAGGAAACACAATGCCGCCGCTCCAAGCACCCAAGTTTTGGGAACCTTATTGAAAGGAATGAGGAATGGCGCAAGAACGGCATAAATGGTAAGGATATCTCCTCGGTAGAAGAGGTGATGGATATAGCCGATAACTAGTAATAGTGATGCTCGCCAAAGGAAGCGCCAGGAAAAGTCTTGCCCCTTTGCGGCAGCAGAATCCATTTGAATGGAAAAGCTAAGGCCAAATAGAATGGAGAATAGCGCAAAGAACTTACCCTGGATAAAGAAGAAGATCAGCCCCGTTACAATCTGGTCGGGCATGCCGTTGATGCCTTCCATAAAACCTTCGGGCGGAGGCCCCGCTAGATACTGTTCGGTTACGTGTACTAAGGCTACACCAGCCAGCGCAAAACCACGCAAGGCATCAATCTGTACTATGCGTGCCGGTTTAGCAATATTTTCCATGAAAGATAGGTGATTAAGGAGTGTGGGTGATTATCAATTTACAGTCTTATCTGATAAAAGTACGAAAGCTAAACTATACCTAGAGATGCTCAAATACCACTTGCTGTTGCATTTAATGAGTGGATA
>JBCBWU010000263.1:0-8794 GCA_039816955.1 Bacteroidota bacterium | reverse complement strand
TGACAGAACCTGACAGCCTGGGTTTAGCGGTGATTGAAGTCATTGATAATATCTGCTTTGGAGAGAACAATGGTAGCATTACAGTAGAAGCGGTCGGAGGTACTCCACCTTACGAATACAGTACCGATGGAATTACCTTCCAAACGGATGCTACTCTGGCCAATCTTGCAGCAGGGAATTATACCCTTACTGTACTAGACGCCATGGGCTGTACAGCTACTGCCGAAGCTAGTGTCATTGAGCCAGTGGAGTTAGTCGTAGATGCGGGCCCTGATCGGCTCATTGTGTTAGGTTTTGATACGCTGGTACGAGCTACCTCTAATTATAGTCCAGTTACCTACAGTTGGACGCCAATGGATTCACTCAATTGTCTGAATCCGGATTGCAGTTTCATTCAGGTAGATCCCACCAGTACAACCACCTACCAGGTGCTAGTCACCAACGAAAATGGATGTACGGCTACTGATGAGGTGACCATCCGGGTCATTAAGGATCGTCCTTTCTATATTCCGAATGTCTTCAGCCCTAATCGGGATGGCGTTAATGATGGCTTCACTGTATTTGGCGGGCCGGGCTTACAAGAAATTGAGAGTCTAAGGATCTTTAGCCGCTGGGGAGAATTAGTCTTCGAAAGGAATAACATCTTTCCTAATGATGAAAGCCTGGGTTGGGATGGCCTCTTCAATGGCGAACTGGTCAACCCTGGCGTATTCGTTTACATTGCAGAACTTCGGTTCGTGGACCAAGAAGTGATTCAGGCGGAAGGGGATGTAACGGTGCTTCGATAGGAACCCAATGGGCCGCCTACTTAACCGATATCTAAAACCCAAGAGCTGGGAGCGGAACGGAAAGGTCTATGAGCGTTTAGGCGTCCAAGCCTTTGTGCACTTTACTCCTCATGTGCTATGGCGAAGAATTACGAGTCAGCCAGCGAAGCCGCTTATTAACCGGCGGAACTTGCGATCTTATTTTCGGAGTACCGTAGCTGGCGAGTTGGCACACGTAGGTTCTCTTATGATCATGCTGGTTGGTTCGCTTTTACTCTATAGCAAGGGGTATCTGATAGAGTCACTGTTCCTTGGTAGCTTGAATGTTCTTATCAATTTGTACCCGATTTTTTTGATGCGATACAACCGTTTTCGGATTGCGGGAGTGCTGGGTAGGTCGGTGGAGAAGCTATTGTAGTAGCGACATGTTTAAGAGTGATCTATCGAGAGATTTACCACACAGGGTTTAAGCGCACCTATTCCGGTTGACTATTCCTCTTCAGCTATACCCGAGTCCTTAATTAAAGAGTCAATTATGTGGGTAGGAATATTCTCAATAGAAGACTTATCATAAATGGCTAAAAAGTAAATGTTTACATCTTGTTGTCATTTTCCTCTAGTGCAAGATTCACATAGTAGACTACCCGGCCGCCACCACTTTTTCCTTTCCCTTTGCTTTTGATGGCTAAACGGATCTTATACACATAAGGAGTAAGTCGATTTCCTAAATATGGATCTTTTTGTAGATCTGCTATTAATGTCCTTATATCTTGTCCCAGAGACCTATACTTCTTCGCCAGCTTTTTTGCATCTCGCTTGAAACTATCAGTCAGAATAACATTAGAGGCCATTTAGAAACTCTTCAGTTGATTCAGTATGCTGTATTTCACCCGCTTCAATTTGCTTGGCTTGGGCTATGCCTTCTTTTACGGATTCTACAACTTGTTCTAATGCCTGGATTTCCTTTATGAATTTAGAGAGGTTCCTCCAGTCTTGTATCGAAATTACAACGGAGGTTTTAATACCCTGGCTATCAGTTAAGTATTGTACGGCACTCATTACATAAGTTCTTTAGCGTAATATAACGAATATCTAAGGTTTTTAGTTGTTGTCTATGTTACTCCTATAGCTACTAGAAAAAAATGTGTAGCAAAAGTGCTGCAATGATAATAGCGTAAAGCGTCGTTACTGCTTTGGCGTACTATTAATGATCGTCAGAAATACCAGCATCATTCGTTCTGGTAGGCTGGCGTCCAGTTCATCCACAATGATCCATTCGCGGGGATCGCCTTCAAAGGCGGTATACATTTCAAAGTGGCCGTATTTATCGGTATCGATGAACCATTCTTCCAAATAGTTGGCGTAACGCGATTGCCATTTATACTGGTGTCCTCCCGGGCTGCTGATCCGCCATTCGCGCAAATTATCGCGCCAGATGCTACGGGCGCCAATGATCAGATTCTCGCCACGTATCTCCCATTCATCTATACGTTGTGGCCATTTGGTCCTAATCTGGCCAATCCAATCGCCAATGCGGTATTCCCACTGCGTCCAATCGTTAGTGCCACTCCAGCGTAGGCGGAGATAGCCTTCTTCGTTTTCATCGTCCGTATAAATCCGCCATTCGGCAAAGCTGTCACTCCACTCGGTAGCGATGGCCGTGATGGTCTGTGCTTCTAGAGCGAAGATGTTAAAGAGGAGAAAAATGATGCAAACAATAGCCCTCATGCAACTGATCTTTAGGCGGTTTCGAAAAAAATGCTTTGCGTACCCTGCGTTAATTTAACGTGAATTTCCTATTTTTGAGACCAGCAACCATACTGTTGAGCAAAAAAAAGTCGCCGCAATGAAGGCGGCGACGTAATGGACTAGTATGAAAAAACGCTCAATAGTATCTTATATCAGAAATTCCCTTGGGTCCCTCCGGATACAGGGGAATTTTTATTTGATGTCGTATTTACCCTAAAGACGCATGAGAGGGGTAAACCGTTGCAGGAGGAGGAAACATTTAACAGTTTTTTCACATAAATAAGCATCTAGCTGTACCAAATGTTCGCCCCATTTCTACAGACTTGCTGAAATTTTCGACGGTTAAGACTAAACGTATGGATTTTTATGGTGAATAGGACTTACCTTATTTGTCTGTAGCAAAGCAAATTCGCCGTTGAAAAAGAACTTCTTCTATCTGCGTTCTTCAGCTTACGCCAAATTCCTGGCTTTGATCTGTCTTGTCCTTGGAGGCTCACTCAGCTATCTTGTCTATCAACTACCGCTAGCGGCTGCCAGTACCTTCTACATACTGATCTGGTCTCTCTTAATTTTGACGTTTATTTTGCTGTACGTTTTCCCGCTGAACTACTTTTTGGTAAAAAAGGTAGGAAAAGGATGGCTGGAATTGGAATCATTCATTTTGCTGCGTGGTCGTGGAGCAAAAAGAGTGAAATTGATCCATTACTGGTGGAACTACACCCCCATTAAGAATTATGAGCAAGTTGGTGGTGATGAAGCGGATGCTAATTATTCTAAAAATATAGGAACGGGAAACCGGGATGGATCAGGTGTTCCGACCAAGATCAGCCTGCATGTTAAGTTGAGAGATGAGCAAGGGAAGATTGTGATACTGGAAGAGCGAAAAGGTAATTGGGCCTCCATCCCTCCCTGGACCTACGGACTAGAAAGAGGTACCCCAGAAATAGAGTGTATCCCTTGTGCTGACTTAAAGAAAATGATGGAGTGGTACAGAGGGATTTAGCCTGATCAGCTTACTAGCATGGCTGCACCGAATACTCCGGCACTGTCGCCCAATTGTGGCCGCAAAATGGGCGTGTGTAAACGTGGATTAAATAGCTGACGCTCTACACTAGCTACGCCTTCTGAATAGAGTAAGTCCACTTTTGATAAGCCACCGCCAATCACCACGGCTGTGGGATCAAGAATATCAATAACATTAGCAATGCCCCGGCCGAAAAAATGAATCAAGCGCTCAACGGTTTGATTGACGAGCGAGTCGGTTGTGCCCTTTTCGTACTCACTGATGATATCGTGCAGTTTGCGTTCGGTACCGCTTTGTTCTTTGTAGTAGCGTTCTATGCCTGTTCCAGAAATGACGGTCTCTACACAACCTACCTGGCCACAATAGCACAGGCCACCGGAAGCGTCTAGATAACTGTGTCCCCATTCACCACCAATGCCTTGGGCACCGTTCCAAATGCGGCCATTGATCACAATTCCACCTCCTACACCCGTGCCCATGATAACACCGAAGATGATGTGATCTCCTTCTGCGTACGCCTTAGCAGCACCCAGTTTTGCTTCTGCAATGGCAAAGCAGTTGGCGTCATTTGCCATTACTACAGGAATGCCCAGCGCCGCTTCTACATCTATGTGAAATGGCATCCCGTTGAGAATGGTGGTGTTGCTATTTTTCATCAGTCTAGTAGGGGGATCAATTGCCCCAGGCGTACCAATACCTACTTTTTGCGGCTTAATGCCAACTTCTGTACTGACCTGATCTAGGGCTTTTTTGATTTGCCCAATGATGTGATCATAGCCTTTTTCCCGCTCTGTGGGCACGCGTGGGCGGCTCAATACCTCGCCCGTTGGCGTCATTGCAACGGCTTCAATCTTTGTTCCTCCCAGATCAATACCAAATAGTACATCTTGTGCTGCCATTGCACCGAAAATTTATAAATTTAGTTCTTCGCAAGTGCGATGCTTGAAGATAAGTGCTTTCCGAAATTTTGACTTATGACTGAGGCTGATTATATCATTGTTGGAGCGGGTAGTGCGGGTTGTGTGCTGGCCAACCGCCTTTCTGCTGACCCCGCTAATCAAGTACTATTGCTAGAAGCTGGTGGACCTGACCAGCATCCCAATATCAGAATTCCCGGGGCGTACGGGAAGCTCTTCCGCACGGAAATTGATTGGGCATTTTGGTCAGAACCTCAGGAGCATGTGAATAACCGGAGGATTTATTTGCCCAGGGGTAAGACGTTGGGTGGCTGTAGCAGCACTAATGCCATGGCTTATGTACGGGGCAATCGTGCTGACTACGACGGCTGGGCGGCCCTAGGCAACGAAGGCTGGGATTACGAAAGTGTTTTGCCTTATTTCTTAAAGTCGGAACATAACGAACACATCAATAGCGCCTACCACGGCAAGAATGGCCCCTTGCACGTAAGTCGTTCAGATCGGTATCAGACGCCCTTTTCGGCAGCCTTTCTTCAAGCTTGTGCGGCGAATGGTATCCCGAATACAGATGACTATAATGGTGCTGAGCAGAATGGTTCGGCGCGGTTTCAGTTTACCATTAAAAACGGTCAACGACAAAGTACTGCTACTGCTTTTCTTAAACCCGTATTGAATCGCCCCAACTTAACGGTGATTACCCGTGCGCAAGTCGAGCAGGTGATACTGGAACAAGACAAAGCAACCGGTGTTGAGGTCAGCATCAAGCAGCAAGTACAAATCATCAAGGCTAGGAAAGAGGTAATCCTGTGTGCAGGAGCTTTTCATTCGCCTCAGCTTTTATTACTCAGTGGTATTGGCGAGAGAGCCGAGTTGGAACACCATGGGATTAGCTGTAAACAAGAACTGCCGGGAGTAGGGAAGAACCTGCAGGATCATTTGTTTTACAGTGTGAGTGCTACAGCGCATCAACAGGCAGGACTTAATCATGTAATCTCTCCGCTACCTCAACTTTGGGCAGCTCTGCAGTGGCTCATTAGTAAGAAAGGCCCATTGACAATTGGTCCTTTAGAAGCTGTAGCCTTCTTTAATCTGGATAATTTTGCGGATCGGGTAAACACCCAGTTTCATTTTGCGCCGCTGCATCCAGGTAGCGGCTATGACTACGATCTGTATGACTTACAGACTTTGCCGCGCCGCGATGGCTACACCATTTTGCCCAGTTTACTCCTACCGGAAAGCAGAGGGGAGGTAAGCCTGAGAGATGGAAACCCCGCTAGTGCGCCAAAAATCCAACCCAATTTCTTTTCGCAAGAAGCAGATCTGATACATTTGGTAACGGCGGGAAAGAAAGCCCTGGAGGTGATGGACCATGCGGCCTTTGACCCTTACCGGAAAGCAAGGGTAGCACCCTTGGATAGCAGCTCTGATGATGCCTGGGCGGAGCACATTCGTAAGAGTGTGGAGACCATTTACCACCCGGTAGGCACCTGTAAAATGGGGCAAGACGAAATGGCTGTAGTTGATGATCAGCTACGGGTGCACCAGCTTGAAGGCTTGCGTGTAGTGGATGCTTCTATTATGCCAAGGATTGTTGCTGGGAACACCAACGCACCCGTTATCATGATTGCGGAGAAAGCGGCGGACCTTATACTGCATCAGGCTGGTAATTGACATTTTTTTGAATGCGGTCTGTCCTAATTGTAGTACTTTCACTGCCTCTTTTACAACTTTACCTGTACTGAAGTGAACTGGACTAAGCTCAAGCACTAAAGTCGGGTAGATGCTGATACGAAGTCAGTTTGAGATCCTCATACTACTTCGTCGTCAGTATAGTTAGAGCTAGTACCGAGCTCCAAAGATTTTTGATATGAAAAAATTGCTATTCCTGTTTCTCGCTCTTGTTAGCGTGCAACTTGTAGCGCAAAATGATCGTGAACAGGATACTCAGATTACTTACGCAAACACGATTACGGTAGAAGATCTTCAACGCCATTTAACAATCCTTTCCGCTGATGATATGGAAGGACGAGAAACCGGAAAAGAAGGTCAATATAAAGCCGCTCGTTATCTGGAGGAGATTATCAAAGGCTACGGATTGCCTGGTGTAGGCCCAGATGACAGTTACTCACAAGCTATCTCATTTATTTCTGAGCGCTGGAATAAGATCGAATTAGAGATCAACGGTAAAGCACAGCGCCACCTTTGGGACTACTATTCCTACCCTTCTAAAAATGCGGACCGAGCGGAAGTAAAAGCAGACGAGGTGATTTTTCTAGGGTATGGTATTGCTGCCGAAAACTACAATGATTACGAAGGGAATCGGCTGGGTGGAAAGACCATTCTGATTTTTGACGGAGAGCCTATTGGTCGCGATGGCGCTTATTATACTACAGGTACTACGCAGCCTTCTGAATGGTCAACAGACGTGACGCTCAAGCTAAAAGCAGCGAAAGAAGCGGGTGTGGAAACCGTCATTATTTTAGATCCTAATTTTCAGCGTAACCTTAGCAGTGCTCGCAAAATTGCGCTGGATAGCCGTATGCATATGGGTTTTAGCGAAAAGCCTTCAGAATACTATAGCAACAGCATTTACGTCTCTACCGAAACCGCACGTAATATTTTAGGGAGTTCCTATGGCGATGTCGTGAAAGCTCGTCGTCGGATTGAGAAAAGAGGAAAGCCCCGCGCTGTAAATATTCCAGCAAACATCCGTCTGCTTCAGCAAAAGCGAGTACGTGAGCTTTTAGGGGAGAATATGCTCGCCTACGTAGAGGGTTCCGACTTGAAAGATGAACTTGTTATCGTTACTGCTCACTATGATCACATTGGTCGTCGTGGCAACTCGGTCTTTAATGGTGCTGATGATAATGGCTCTGGTACCTCCACAGTATTGGAAGTGGCGCAAGCCTTTGCTTTAGCTAAAGAGAATAATGAAGGCCCACGCCGCAGTATGCTCTTTATGCTGGTTTCTGGTGAGGAAAAAGGCCTTTTGGGTTCTCAATTCTACGTAGAAAATCCGTTGTTTCCACTTGAGAATACGGTAGCAAATATCAATGTAGACATGGTAGGCCGAGTAGATGAGAAGCACGCAGCTGACCCTAATTATATCTACGTCATTGGTTCGGATCGTTTAAGCACGGAACTACATGAGATCAACGAAAATGCCAACAGCCAGTACACGCAACTGGAGCTGGACTATACCTACAATGCCGAGGATGACCCCAATCGCTATTACTACCGCTCAGATCATTACAACTTTGCGGAGCGCGGTATCCCTGCCGTTTTCTTCTTCAATGGCACCCACGAAGATTACCACCAAGCCACCGACACGGTTGACAAGATCAACTTTGAGAAAATGGAACGGATCGGTAAGCTGGTGTTCCACACTGCATGGGAACTGGCCAACCGGGAGGAGCGGATTAAGGTAGATGTAGGGGTGAAGCCGTAAGGTGTGAGCTCACTTCGTTCGCGGGGGATGTTCGCCTGTGGCTCACGGGTTAAGCTCGCTTTGCTCGCGGTTTTAGTTCACTGCGTTCACGGGGGAACTCGCTGTCGCGAGTGGTTGTAGCTCGCAAGGCTCGCGGGGATAGTTCGTTGGCACTCGCGGTTTATGTTCACCTCGTTCACAGTTGTAGCTCACTTCGTTCGCGGGGGGGAGCTCATTGGCACTCGGGGGAAAGTGCTCACATGGATTTTCATTTTGCACTGCAAGATTTCCGACCTCCCACCTCCAATTTCTGACTTCTAATTTCCAATCACTCTCCGAATATTCCGCTGCAAATCTGTGCGGCGGGCACTGATGATGAGGTCTACGCGGCGGTTTCGTTCGCGGCCGGCGGCGGTTTGATTGCTTTCTAAGGGCGCGAATTCACTTTTACTGGCGGCCATGACGCGATTTGAACCTAACTCGCCGTCGCCAGTGAGGTATTTGACCACACTTACGGCACGTAGGGCACTGTATTGCCAATTATCTAAGCTTTGGCGGGTTACGGGTTGATTATCAGTATGGCCGATGGCTAAGATTTGTAGCTCGGGATACTTACGGATACTATCCGCTACACTCTGTAGAAGTGCTTTTCCGGTGGAGGTAATAGAGCTGGTGCTATTGCGGCGAAAGAGATTGTCTTCACTGATCGAAAGACGGAGTTGATTGCCGGAAATGGTGGCTTCCCAACCTGCTTCTACGCCTAAACTATCGAAGCGGATGCGCAAGGCGGTCGCTAAAGCATTTTGCCGTTCTTCGTCGCGGGTGAGTAGAGACTCAATGTCATCCAACTTTTGTTGACGTTCGGCCAGTTCCTGATTTTTTTGGCGCAGGCTAGTATTTAAACTCTGTT
>JBCBWU010000262.1:0-8864 GCA_039816955.1 Bacteroidota bacterium | reverse complement strand
GACTCAAAACCAAGTAGTTTTCCATAACATCTGGCTCCTGCTCGATCTTATCCAGGAAGAACGCTTCGGTTTCATCAGCTATTGCTTCACCTACATCACCCGCTACTTTTGGGTATTCGGAATACTGGGTTGTAAAGCTCAGATTATCCAGGCTGGTACCGTTTTCATCCGTAATACGGAGTAAGAAGTTGCAGCGGTCGATTTCACTGGCTCCCAACTGAACTAGGATGCGATTATTTCCGCCTTTGAGTTGCACTGGGAAACGATAGGCATCCGTATTGTTGTTGCGTTCGTCTGCTTCGGTGAATACAAGTTGGTCATTGACCCATACTTTGGCCGAGCCAGAAACGCCCAAGCGAAATTCTACTTCTTGATCGGAGGGGCTTTGGCAGAAGTTTTGGGCGTAAATAATGGAGTTTTCCGCGTAAAAGAAATAGGTCATGTCGACCCAGTTGTCGTACGACGGTGCTTTGATATCAAACCATTTTACCTCTACGCCCCATTTGTTTTTGAAGACGTCGGTGGGTCTGGGGCGGAGCAGGGCACCAAATTCTTTATCAAAGCCACTCTCTGAGATGTTTTCAAATTCTCCCAGAACACTCCATTCTCTAACGCTACCAGTGGCCGTAAAGAACTGGTCCGCCTTGCGGAAGTCACCCTTGGCGTAGTAATGGTGGCCTAGTGCCTGGCGGGCCAGGGCCAGCAGGGTGCCAGACTCCCGCGTGATCATTTCTTCTAGTAGCTGTATCTGAGCTTCACTCCGCTGCCCATAATTCATGGACCACAGCCCTGAAATATACGGTTGTGGATTGTTACTAGTGCGGTAAAAATCGAGGTAATGCTGCTCGCCAGCTTTTAGTTGGCCTCCTTCTGCGGCACTGACCAAAGACAAAGCCAGATGTCCTCGGGCTGCTTGGGGACCATTCAATAGCTTTTGGAAGGAGCGCCTGGCTGCAGTAAAGTCGTTTTCGGCGAAATGTTGCCAACCTTCCGTTAAAGGGTCCTGGGCGTGCAGTTGGAAAAAGGTGAGGGATAAGAGCGCAATAAAGGCGGATTTAAACTTAATCATACTTTAGTTTATCGGTGTAATAAGAGAGATGACACAAAGACAGGTGAAGGTGTATCACAATTCAATGTTCACGGACTAAATTACATACTAATCTTATTTATTTCAAACAGAGCCCTGGCATACTTATAGAGCGTGTTTGGAATTCAATAATCGTCGTCAAAATCGACCTTTTCGACTTACTCAGCGTTGCTGAAATCCTCATTTAGCGCTGCTACCACGAAGTAGCTGCGAAGCAAAACTCCAGTTTCAGCGCCTTGATTAAGACGAAAAAACCTAATTTTTACTTGAAGATCGAATTTCCAAACAGGCTCTTAATGTACTTTTACAGCGTGAAAAAAAGGAGTTCAGCTGCAATACAGGATTGTTTTTGGCCATTGCCAATAACGGAGGAACAGGTATCCCTACCGGAAAAGTTTCCGTACCCTTTCTATTACGAACCGCATGAATTGGCTCAACGAGCGGCTCAGCAATTGAAAGATTATCTGGCAGCTCGTACGGATTGGGCAGATTTACACAACTCCAAAGTGGGTAAGATGTTTGGGGTACTGGTGGTGCAAGATCAGAATGAAACGGTAGGGTTTTTAGCGGCCTTTTCGGGTAAAATTGGTGATCGATCTACTATTCTTCCCTTTGTTCCTCCCTTCTACGACCGCCACGATCCGCAAGGTTTTTTCCGGAAAGGGGAAGAGGATTTAAACGGGCTGAACCAGGAAATTGAGGAGCTGCTACAAACTGAAGCCTATCAACTAAACCAGCAGGAGAAAAAGGCAGTTGCTGAGCGCAACGCAGAGCGAATTGCAACGGTAAAGGAGGAAAACAAAAAGGCGAAGCAAGAGCGAGAAGCGCAAAGAGCTAAAGCGCGCTTAGAATTAAGTGAGAAGGAACAGCAAGCTCTGGAGGAGGAGTTGCGTGGGCAAAGTATGCAACGGCATTTCTTATTGAAGGATGTAAAACGCCAGTGCAGTCAATTCTTGAGCGAACGGCAGGAACACTGGCAAGTACTCGATGATAAGCTGGAACAATTAAAAGTCCTACGCAAAAGATTATCAGCATCACTTCAAGCACGTTTGTTCGCACAGTACGATTTCCTCAATGCTCGGGGGGAAAGTTTGAATGTGCGAGATGTCTTTACCAATACGGTCTTCAAAGTACCGCCGGCTGGGGCCGGTGACTGCGCCGCTCCTAAGTTGTTGCAATTCGCTTTTCAGAACAATTTACAGCCTCTGGCGATGGCGGAATTCTGGTGGGGCCCATCTCCGAATTCAGAAATACGGAAACACGGACATTTTTATCCCGCCTGCCGCGGTAAATGTGAACCGATTCTCGGCCACATGCTACAAGGCCTTGAGGTGGAGGAAAATCCCTTAGCCCGTGACCGGGTGCAAGTAGATAAATTAGAAGTGGTGTACGAAGATGACGATCTGGTAGTCATCAATAAGCCCGCTGGCTTTCTCTCTGTACCCGGCAAAACCTGGACGGACTCGGTGGAAATTCGGATGCGTAAAAAATATCCAGAAGCTACTGGCCCTTTAATCGTGCACCGCCTGGACATGTCTACCTCCGGGCTCATGGTGATCGCTAAGGACAAGGACGTGCATAAGAACCTACAGCACCAATTTCTCAAGCGCACGATCAAAAAGAGGTATGTGGCAGTTTTGGACGGACTATTTGAGGACATTTATGGCACGATTGATTTACCTCTCCGGGTAGATGTAGAAGACCGACCTCGACAGATGGTTTGTTTTGAGCACGGCAAGTCGGCACGTACTTACTTTGAGGTGATAGAGCAGCTAGTGGCGACGACCAGAGTTCATTTCTTTCCAGTTACGGGGCGGACCCATCAATTGCGCGTGCACGCCGCGCATATTGCGGGGCTTAACGCGCCAATTGTTGGCGATGAGCTCTACGGTACAGCAGCGGATCGCCTGCATTTACACGCGGCAGAAATCACCTTTGTTCATCCGGTTTCCAGTGAGGAGTTGACTATTTTCTGTGCGCCTGATTTTTGAATAATGGTTGAATCTAAACAGAAGGCGATCTAATTGCTTTTATAGCTGTACGCGAGCTGATCGATTGCTCAAAAATGACAATAAGCATGGAGCTAAAACAGAACAAAGCTTACATCAATGGTGAGTGGATTGCGGGTGATTCCACTTTCCCCGTTTACAATCCTTACGACGGTACGTTGCTGGCAGAGGTAGCAGATTGTGGCCAAGATGAAACGAAGCAAGCGATTGCGGCAGCACATAGTGCTTTCCAAAAATGGCGTTCTAAATCTGCCGGTGGTCGAGCCAAAATCTTGCGCCGCTGGTATGAATTGCAGATTCAACATTTGGATGAACTGGCCCGCTTGCTGACGACCGAGCAGGGAAAACCACTAGCCGAAGCCAAAGGCGAAATCAAATACGGAGCCTCCTTCGTAGAGTGGTTCGCTGAAGAAGCCCGGCGCGTATACGGGGATGTGATCCCAGGGCACGCACGTGACAAGCGTATTACCGTCATCAAGCAACCGGTAGGTGTAGTTGGAGCCATTACCCCCTGGAACTTCCCGCACGCGATGATTACCCGCAAAGTGGCCCCTGCTTTAGCTGCGGGATGCACCGTAGTGATAAAACCATCCGATTTTACGCCGCTTTCCGCTTTAGCGCTAGCGGCCTTAGCCGAAGAAGCAGGCTTTCCACCAGGCGTATTTAATGTTGTTACTACCAAAGATCCTGTACCAATTGGGGACGAGTTAACGTCTAATCCGATCGTAAAGAAGATCTCTTTCACCGGCTCTACGCGCGTAGGTAAATTACTCTTGGCCAAATGCGCGCCACAAGTCAAGAAAGTCTCTCTGGAATTAGGCGGTAATGCCCCCTTCATTGTCTTCGCTGATGCCGATATCGATGCAGCGGTAGACGGTTGTATGGCCTCTAAGTTCCGTAATGCTGGCCAGACCTGTATTTGTAGTAATCGCATTTTCGTACACCGCTCTATCTACGCCGCTTTCAACGCAAAGCTGGCAGAGAAAATCAAAGCCCTACACGTCGGTAATGGACTAGAAACTGGTGTAGAGGTGGGTCCTATGATTAATCTGGCTGCTGTAGAAAAAAGCGAACGCCTCCTGCAAAATGCGGTTGATCACGGTGCTAAAGTACTCGCTGGAGGTAAACGAGGCGAGGGCCAATTCTTTGAACCCACCTTGGTCAGCGAGGTCCAGCCTGAAATGGACATCTTCCGCGAGGAAATTTTTGGCCCAGTAGCCGCCATCTACGCCTTCGATACCGAGCAAGAAGTCATCGAACGCGCCAACGATACCCAGTATGGCTTGGCCGCCTACTTCTTCGGTCGCGACTACGCCCAAATCTGGCGAGTAGCAGAAGCACTCGAATACGGTATGGTAGGCATTAACACGGGTATGATCTCCAGCACGGTAGCACCCTTTGGAGGCGTCAAAGAAAGTGGCTTTGGCCGTGAAGGCTCCAAATACGGGATGGATGATTATCTGAACATGAAGTATATGTGCTGGGGAGGGGTAGGTTAGAAATTAGAAGTTTGGAAGTGGGAGGTGGGAAATCGGAAATCGGAAATCGGAAGGTTGGAAATTAGAAATTGGAAGTCTGCATCGCTTGCTGTAATTCTCCGGCGACCAAAGGAGGTCGGAGATACAAATCTTCCCACCTCCGCTTTCCCACTTCCGACTTATTCTTTCAAATTTCTACTTTCTAATTTCCTACTTCATAACCTTTTTTCAATCCAAATCCGTATCCCCTCAATCGCATCCCCTCGCTTATTCTCCGTACCACAGGTGCTGCCATTACGGCCCTCGGCGGGCTCATCCTCTCCTTGGAGTAAGGCTTGATAGTGAACGTCATACTGATCGGCTAGCGCACCCATCAATCGTATGCCGAAGCCAATGAGCTTTCGTCGCCGGTCGAAGGTGCCAGCGTAGGTGTCAACGGGTAGCCAGGGCTCTAAAGGACGATTGTTGGCCTTGA
Organism: Bacteroidota bacterium; assembly: GCA_039816955.1. Classification (GTDB taxonomy): domain Bacteria; phylum Bacteroidota; class Bacteroidia; order Chitinophagales; family Saprospiraceae; genus Lewinella. Next base: position 3,815 of record JBCBWU010000262.1, on the reverse strand, counting down.
CGCGGTACTCTAGTGACAGCTGTGGCTGAAATGGTTTGACACATAAGAGGAAGCCCAACATGCGATCGCGGCCTTCCGATGTGCCCAGCCATTCTCCTTCTTCAATGGATATTTGACCCTTGTTTTTGAAGTTGACAAAGCCTCGTACATTCAGCTCAATGTGCTCTGCACCCGAAGCTGCAATAGCGTTTTGCACTGCCTTACCAGCATTAATGCGCCCGTACCCGTAGTAAGGGCTGTGTCCTTCGGCATCATAAGCGCCCCCTTCCTCATCGATTTGATCACAGGAGCCTTTGATGATGGTTTTTACTTCTTGCCAAGTCAATTCTGGGTTGGCGGCCAGCATGAGTGCTACTACACCGGCTACACCCGGGCAAGCACTAGAGGTTCCACCGAAGGTAGCAGTATAGTGTCCGTCCAGGTCACCAATGACTTCTTCGGCATTAATGCCTCCTTCATTGTATCCTTCGTTGTCACTACGGTCCACGGTCCAGATACCCGCAGTTAAGGGGCGAGGATGATTCACGATGGCAAAGGCTTGGTCGCTACTCGGGAAAGCGCACCATATCGCCGCTCCAAAATCGCTGTAGATACTGCGCTTTCCTCTATCGTTGCAGGCGGCTACCGCAATGACTTTATCGTAACTGGCGTAGCCGTCGTACTTAATTGCTTCGTTGCCATTACCACCGGCCCAGACAATGACACAGCCTTTGCCGCCTCGTCCTTCCCGGAGCGCATAATCCAGCGCATAGCGGGTGCTATCGGGTAGGGGAGCGTAAGAGGTGTGGAGTGGATCTGCCTGATCCCACCATTTTCCGTCGGGTGGGCCCCAGCTACAACTGATTACATCGGCACCATTATCAGCAGCCCAGGCAAAGGCTTTGGCCTCAGCTAACGAACCCAATCCACCAATTTTAATGGGCATTAGACGGGCTTCCGGGGCCACTCCTGAAGCTTTATCCTTACCGTCAGCACAGGCGACACCCGCGCAAGCTGTACCATGATTATCTGAAGGGAATACAGGATTGGCGTCGTCGGTATTCCAAACGGTATTACGGGGGGCTACAATCTTTCCTGAAGACTGGAATTCCATGTGCTCCGTATCTACACCATCATCCAGAATAGCGATAGTGGTACCCCTCCCTTTTGAGAGTGCCCAGGCTTCCTCAATGTTTACGTGTTGGTTAATGAGCCTTCCGCGGATGCGAGTTTCAATAAGATGCCATTGTAGGGGATAGGCGGCTTTAGGAATTTTTTGTCCGACCAATTCCGGGTGACAGCTTTCTACTTTGTCGTGGGCCAGTAGTTGTTCTGCCAAGTTAAAAACTTCTGCTCCTGTTCCCTCCACTGCTTTAACGAAATAGGCATTTCCCGCAAAGGGTAAGGCTTCGGAAATCTCTAGCTTCATGCTGGTCAGCATCGCCTCGCATTCTGCTGCGGGTACATCATCCGAAAACTTGACGAAGAGGTTTTCGGTATAGACATAGATGGTTCCCGTCTTAGGATCTCTCAGTGCTCGACCGGCAAATTTGATATGATCTTCTCCGCTCAGCTCGCGGCGGATAGAGTTACGTAGACTCAAAGCTGAATGCTCTGGCGTCCCAACCACTTTATAGATCGTAACGTTGGCCTCCGGGAAAGCCATGATGGGCATCATATGTGGAACCAGACTGCGGGAGGTAGTAGACATATCCATCCGCTCCAGTGGTTTTGCATCTTTTTCGGTGCGGACCACGACCAAGTCTTGTGCTTCGACCAAGTGGTGTTTTTGGTCGCCATAGTGGTAAGTGTACATGGATTTAGGGTACTTGTTTGATCAAGGAAAGGAAATCGACGGTTTTCCGGAAAAAGATAAGGACTTCTGGAGAGACAGACAGAAGAAATTAGGCTGAGTTAAGGCGCCCGACTTTAGTGTAGCGTTTAAATAAAAATAGGTGCTGATAGTAAAGATTAGCTCACTAATACCATCAGCACCTATTTTGTTGTGCAATGCTATGTTTAATCGGTAATAATCAATCGTTGCGTAAAGTATTCATCTTCCAGTAAAATCTGACACCAGTAGTTGCCGGGAGGAAGGTGACCAATATTGAGGGCGTCTTCCCGGGTCTCAAATATTTGTTCGTGGTAAAGGCGCCCGCTATTATCGAAGATCGAAATTGTGGTACGTGCATCCACGGGGCTAGAGAATCTGATCGATGGTACTTGTCCACTTGTCACTACCGTGGGGTAAATGACCACTTCTCCGGATGTAGTTTTCTGGAAAACTGCACTGACTAAGGGGCTGTAGTCGGTCGTTCCATCAAAGTCTACCTGGCGAACCCGGTAGTAGTTGGTGCCGATGATTGGAGTCCGATCTTCCCAAGCATAGGACTGTGTAGAGGTGCTATTCCCCGCGCCGTTTACACGACCTATTTCTTTAAAGTTAACACCGTCTGTACTATGCTCTATAGCCATGAAGTCGTTATTTGTTTCCGTTGCCGTTTGCCATTTGAGCATGATAGATTTCGATTGTGCTTCGGCGCTGATATCTAACCAATCAACCGGTAAAATGATGGCTGCGGCGCAGATGTTGGTGACTTCTACCTCTATTAGTTCACCCTGAATAGATGTTTGCAGAGCTAATGTTGTGTTCTCAACACTCATGGCAGGAAAGTTAAGGACCCCAGAGCCAGACGAAACTCCGGAAAAAGCTTCGCCGGGGGCATCCCAGCTGTAGCTTGCGTTGGCTATTGTAGCCGAGCAGGCTCCGCCAGCGTCAATGCTGATAAGTGCTGAAGCTTCATGGCCCGAATCGGAAAACGTACCAGCATTACCTGATGCAAAGTTTGAGGTATTGGCAATGAAAATGGCGTTGTTAGTAGCGGTTTCCAAAGGTGCCCCCGCGCCCCCAACTAAGATGTGTGCGGAAGTATAACTTGAGACCATGAGGCCATTATTTACGAAGGCAGCTGCACCGTCCTGCATATTGATGCGGCCATCTCCTATAGCTAGTTTTGCACCTACGGTGTTTTCCAGAGTTCCTTCTATGCGAACGCGTTGCCCCGTATTACCGCCCGTGGCTGTGAAAACTGCATTATTGCTTAGCGTTCCGGTAAGGCTGGTACGCACTGCTCGGGCGCTAGCGTCGGTTACGGTGGCCGTAAAGTCGCCGTTGTTGGTACAGGTGCCATCCGCTACATAAAGCCCATGCCGTGCCGAGCCACTGCCAGTAGCATTTGATTCAATAGTGCCTACACTATTATTGGTCAGGCTTCCACCATCTACTTGAATACCGTAATTGTCTACACCAGAAATACTAATCATGCCCGTGTTCATAAAAGTGCTGCCAATGTAAATTCCATTATTGGTGTTGTTGCCAGTAGAGGTGATGGTAATGGTGGCATCATTAGTGGTACTCGCATTGGCTTCAATACCGTCATTATTAGCATTGTCGATCATTAAGGAACCACTATTGTTACCGAAGGTTCCGTCATTACGAACGCCATTGGTGGTAGTTAACCCTGGGTTGTCGACAGTTATATCTCCACCGTTATTGTTAAAAGTGCCACCCGCTTTCACGTAAATACCATTGGTGTTGGCATCCGTGATCGTGAGGGAGCCCTCGTTGGTGAATGAACCGGTGACAATGTCAATGCCGTCCGAATTAGAATCTTCGATGGTCAGGGTGCCTTGGTTGAGGATGGTATTGTTTCCAGTACCTTCAATACGTATACCGTCATCAGCTAGATCGATATTGACAGTGGTGCTTTCCGTAATCTCGATCTCCGCCGGATTGCTACCATTGGCGTTGTGTTGAAAACCATACTTATTTGTAG
>JBCBWU010000261.1:0-8908 GCA_039816955.1 Bacteroidota bacterium | reverse complement strand
TGCATCTGAATGCTCCACAAAAGCAGACAGGCATCAATTTTCTTGTTTCCGATTATAGGTCAATACAGCACCAGAGCCACTCAGATCACTCAACTCCAATAGTTCACTGGTCTGATTAATCACGGCAAAACAATTCTGGCCATAATCGCTAGCTAGTACAAAACAAGGAACACTCAATGTCTCTCCGGAGTTGCACGCATCTGGGCATACTTGATAGTAAGTCATGGCCTCCTCCACTACTTTGGTCCCTTGGTAATAAGAAATGTACTTACCAGGAGCAAAGCGCACCACTTCGTCCTCATCGTAGGTCGACACCCACTCTCCCATCATGCTATTAAACCCAACAGGTGCAACAGCTACCCCCCGAGCAGTGTAAGACACCGGAATAGAATCCGCGGGTAAGGCTTCAATGGGTTGCAAATCAGTATAGACCGGTGGTGACACGTAGGCAGATTCTGGTTCTGCAGCTTTGCTAGTTGCTGATGATTTTGGGGTATCACAAGCATAGCTACTCACCACCAGGAAGACCAACAATAATTTTTTCATAGTTAACAGGCTTTGCCTGTGGGTAAAAATACAAATTCTGTCACGCGCTGAAGGACTTTAACATCAGTAGTCCTTAAAGTAGAAGCAACAAGGAAACGATCTACCCCTTCAAAATGCCCAAGCAGCAATTATCAAGTACTAGTATCGTTAATGAACCAACCACCGGGTGCCACCCGTTATCTTTCTACATGGACGCCGCCGTTTGCGAGTATCCAACAGCCGGTAAATGCTGGTTGCTTAGGTTTAGATACATTGCATCCCCTAACAATCATTATAGAATAGTATTTTTGCCGGCGCAAAAGTTCGCTTATGTCAGTTAAGGTCAACCAACTCACCAAATTATACGGTACTCAAAAGGCAGTAAATAATATTGCCTTTACAGCTCAGCCCGGAGAAATATTGGGTTTTCTGGGCCCCAATGGTGCGGGTAAAACGACCACCATGAAGATGATTACCGGCTACGTCCCCCCGTCTGCTGGTGAGGTACAGGTATGTGATATCAACGTTGTAGAAGACACCCTGGCCGCCCAGCGTGAAATTGGTTACCTACCGGAACACAACCCATTGTACAAAGACATGTACGTGCGGGAATACCTGACATTTGTAGCCCGCTTGCACAAAATTGCGCAGTCCAAGAACCGAATCGATGAGCTAATCGAAATGACCGGGTTGGAACGCGAACAGCACAAGCACATTGGCGCCCTCTCTAAAGGTTACCGCCAGCGGGTTGGTTTAGCACAAGCCATGTTACACGACCCGCAGGTTTTGATTCTGGATGAGCCAACTTCCGGCCTGGACCCCAACCAACTGGCAGAGATTCGGGCACTGATCAAACAGCTTGGAAAAGAAAAGACCGTCATCTTTTCGACTCATATCATGCAGGAGGTGCAGGCACTCTGCGATCGAGTAATCATCATCAACCAGGGCCGCTTAGTAGCAAATGATCCTATTGATCGCTTGCAGTCCCGCCTACAGGGTGAAACAGTGGTGACCGTGGCTTTCGCCAAAACAGTGACTAAGAAAGATCTCCAACAAATTCAAGGCGTACAAAAGGTAGAAAGCAACGGCAAAAACCGTTGGCGACTCAGCGCTGCCAGAAAAACTGATATCCGCGAGCGAATCTTCCGCCTTGCTGTCGAGCAAGATGCGCCACTATTAGAATTACACCGAGATGAGTTGAGCATAGAAGACGTGTTCCGTCAATTAACTGATCAAAAAAAGAGCGTATGAAAAGCTGGCTAGGTAGCATTTTTTTGGTAGTTATTAGCTCTTTATATGCTAATAGTCAAACCGATACTGTATTAGTAGACAAAAATTTTAAGTTTACTGACGGCCTGTATTCGGATGCTGCTAGTCTACGTACTAACCGTCCGAATAAATCCTTTAGTACGCTGGCTGGCAATCTCATCCTACAAGAGGAAGACTACGTACTAAAGGTGGAGACGCTTTTCCCTCGTGGCAGACCGGACCTGCCGCTCATTCTGGATGATATTGACTTTGTAGTAGTCAACGGTTTGCCCTACGTTCGGGCGTACCAAGACTCTGCTCGCCAGTTTACGGTGTATTCCGGATTGAGGGTTCGCGGCAAGCTATGCTACTTTTCCTTTGCTCAAAACCAACCGGATACTATCTTGATTAAAGCTTACAATCCGCTCAATGGAAGACCGTTTCGCCAGCAAAACGTCGTTCGCGACCGCGAGCAAGTGGTAGAAAAAGTACTTGACCTAGAGAGCGGTGAAGTTGTGGACTATAACCTCGGTAATCTTCTGGCCCTTTTCGCCGAAGACCCCGCACTAGTCAAAAGCCTTAATAGTCTCTCGGAAGAAGAGGCCGAGGAACGCTTACAACGCTGCCTTTTGATCTATGATGACCGGCATCCGATCTACTTACCGGTAGCCGAACCAACAACCAACTAGAAAAGAGTTATGCTCAGCATATTTCGCAAAGAAATCAACCTGTTCTTCAGTTCGCTGATTGGCTATATCGTCATTGGCGTTTTTTTAGTCGTATTAGGGCTTTTTCTGTTTGTCTTTCCAGACACCAGTCTTCTCAACTACGGCTTTGCCACGCTGGACCAACTGTTTTCAATGGCTCCGAACATTTTCGTCTTCCTGATTCCCGCTATCACTATGCGGACCTTCGCCGAAGAGCAGCAAAATGGGACCATTGAACTATTGATTACCCGCCCCATTTCGGATTGGCAAATCATTGGTGGTAAATACCTCGCTAGCTTAGCTCTGGTGGTATTCGCCCTACTCCCTACCCTTTTCTACTATTACACGGTATACGAACTAGGGGCACCACGCGGCAACCTGGATAGTGGCGGTATCATGGGCTCCTATTTTGGCTTGCTATTTTTGGCGGCTGGTTTTGTAGCCATCGGCATCTTTGCCAGCTCCATCACGCGCAACCAGATTGTAGCCTTTTTAGCCGCTACTGCCCTTTGCTTTTGGTTTTTCTGGGGCTTCGACTACCTCAGCCGCTTACCCATTTTCGTGGGCCAGGGAGATGATATTGTCCAAATGATGGGAATGCTTTACCATTACGATAGCTTGAGTAGAGGGGTCATTGACTCACGCGACCTCATCTACTTCCTTAGCATTTCCGGTTTTTTCCTTTTTCTCTCTATGCTGGCACTGGAACGGAGAAAATGGTAGTCCGGAAAGGTGAAAAATGTCATAATTGACGAACAAGACAAGAATGAATCGCAGAACGCAAACAATCATACAGCTTTTACTAGGCTTAGCCGTCGTACTTCTATTAAACATCGTGGCCAATAGCCGCATGGGGGGCCGCCCCCTCTACGGTGCGCTTGACCTCACCGAAGAAAAGCGGTATACTCTGACAGATGGTACGAAAGGCCTGTTAGAAGAGCAAGAGGATATCATCTTCGTGAGAGTTCTTTTGGACGGGGAATTCCCCGCCGGCTTTAAACGCCTGCAGGAGGCAGCACGTGAGATGCTCGAAGATTTCCGCTCCGTATCGCCCTACATTGAGTTTGAGTTTTATAACCCTAATGAAGGCTCCGTCGATGAAATCAACCAGCGCCGTGAGCAGTATCAAGAAGACGGCATCTTACCGGTCAACCTGCGCGTAAAGGGTGTCGAAGGCACCTCAACAACCTCCATCTTCCCCTACGCTATCTTTTTCAAAGGAGAACGCTCTATTCCGGTCAACATTCTAGAGAATGAAATCCCCGGTGTTCCAAGTGACGTGGTCCTCAACAATGCGGTAGCACTTTTGGAGTACAAATTTGCCAATGCTATCCAAAAGCTGAATCAGTCCTATAAAGATATTGTTGCCTTTTCCTCGGGTCAGGGAGAACTCCCTCCCATTGCTACCGCTGACCTGGAAAAAGAGCTGCGCAACTCATACGAAGTAGGCCGTTTGGAAATGGATAGTGTAGCCGTAATTCCACAGGAAATAGCAGCACTCATTATTGCTAAACCAACGCGTCCCTTCAGCGATAATAATAAGTTTAAGATCGATCAGTACGTCATGAATGGTGGTAAGGTTTTGTGGTTACTGGACCGCATTGCGGTAGACCTGGATAGCTTGCAGGGCCGTCCTGAGTTTTATCCACAACCCTACGAACTCAATGTTGACGATTTGCTCTTCCGCTATGGTGTCCGTTTCAATGATGATCTGGTGCAGGATTTGCGCTGTACACGTATTCCCTTGGCCACAGGTGTGGTAGGAAATGCGCCACAGTTTGACCTGTTTCGCTATCCGTACCATGTTTTAGCGCTACCGCAAACAAACCACCCAGTGGTACGCAGCCTGGATGCTGTCAACTTCCTCTACCCTAGCTCGCTTGATATTTCTCCCCGCACCAAAACCCCGGTGGACAAAACGATCCTGCTGATGAGTAGCGATGCGGCACGATACCAGAAGCTTCCTGTTGGTATGGACTTTGATTTTCTGCGTTATGATCTAGATCCCACCAAATTTCAGCGCGATTCTATGGTTATGGCCGTTCTATTGGAAGGTGTTTTCCCAAGTATGTACGAAAATCGACTGACCGAAGGGAATCTGGCTGTACTACAGCAAATCGGTGTAGAGTTCAAGAAGGAAAGTGTTCCCAATGCCATGATCGTCGTCTCCGATGGTGATGTAGTAGCTAATCCAGTCCGTCCTGATGGCTCGGTACTTCCTCTGGGCTTCAATGTCTACGAGAAATATCAATTCTCCAACAAAGACTTCCTCATCAACTCCTTGGAGTACCTACTGGATAAAGGCGGGATAATTCAAGCCCGTGGCAAAGAAGTTCGCTTGCGGATGCTCAACAACGAGCGCGCCGAAGCTGAAGCCTCCTTCTGGCGCATACTCAACATTGGATTGCCAGTACTGGTATTACTGCTTTTTGGTCTGGTCTACTATCTGGTTCGCCGGAGGAAGTATGCGGGGGGTAATTAGAGTGAGAATGAGAATTAGGGTTAGAATTAGAAAGCGTTAGAATTAGAATTAAAATGAAAGTGGCAGTGAACCTCCGCCGCTATAAGCTCTGGCGGTCGAAGAAAGTGAAAGTATAGCGGAGTAATTGGCGCTAGCATAGGAGCCAGCATTAGCAGTAGTGAGAGAATGCCTCAAATATTCTAAATATCAAACAATGTAACCCATTCAACTAACTAAAGCCGACACCAGGAGGCTGAACTAATTCAACTAACCAGAGCCGCAGGCTCAACCAATTCAACCAATTCAACTAACTAAGGCCAACGCAGGAGGCCGAACCAACTCAACTAACTACGGCTGACGCAGGAAGCCGAACCAAATTCACCAATTCACCTAACCATAGTCGCCGCAGGCGGAAGAGGCTTACACCATCACAACCCTAAACCATTGCTTTGGTCCAGACATTCACACATTAGGATTTGGATAAGCAAGTTCTAGCGAAGACCTTTGCGAGTAAATTTACATTGAGATGAATCGTACACTGATATTGTTGATTGCCGTTGTCGTATTGGGAGGAGGCACCTACTTTTTGACCAGCCAGGAACAAGCAGGGCCAGTGACCAGCGTAGCGGGTGCAGACCGAGATTTTAAGGTAGATCGGAAACTAGTCCAGAAGATTTTTATTGCCGACCGCCAGGGGCATCGTACCACGCTGGAACGCAATAGCAAAGGCTGGACCTACAACGAAAAATACGTCGCTCGACCAGATGCAGTGGAAATTTTGCTCCAAACAATCGACAAAATCCGGATGCGCTTCAAGCCCACCGAAGCCGCAGTTCCACATATGGTAGAAACGCTGGCCACCCAAGGAATCAAAGTAGAAATTTACGGCAAAGAGGATGAGCTTCTAAAGGCCTATTATATCGGTGGTGCGACGAATGACGAGCGGGGCACCTACATCATCCTAGAAGGTGCTGAGCAGCCCTACGTAGCTGACATCCCCAACTGGGAAGGTAACCTGCGTTTCCGCTACAATCTACGCGGCGACGACTGGCGAGACCGTTCGGTACTAAGAGCTGAAGCAGAGGAGATTGCCGCAGTGAGTATTGAATACCCCAAGCAACAAAACAGTTCGTTCCGACTGGAAATTGGGGAAGAAACTAAGGTCACCCCTTACTACCCGCTCACTCCTAAGATTAATGCTCCAGTACAGGCCGGTCGAGTAGATGCTTTCATCCATAACTTCAACGCCCTTACTTCGGCCAGTTTCACCAACTTCCGGGACGACTATGACCAAATCATTGCCCAGGTACCGTTTGCCGTAATTAGCGTTGAGAAAAAAGACGGCACCATACAGTCCTTAAAGCTTTGGCCAGTGTATCCCGATGCCGCGCTTGATCCCAAGACTGGTATCAACCTGGCACCTGACGAAGTGCTCGAATACCACGCCCTCACTGAGAACGGCGACCTAATGGAGATGTACAATGAAATGCTGAAAAAGATACTCTGGTCGTACGAATTCTTCTTCTAATTGGGGCTTTCCGCCGTAGTCTTTAAAGCGGTGCTTTTCGTCGAATAGATGGTAATTTTTTAATAAGAAGGGGTATATAAGAATAGTCATCATTATCGCTCTATTCCAATGCCGAACACCCTTCCGCCGCTCATTCGCTATTTCCGAGCCTGCTACCAGGCAGATTTTCGCGCTACCCGTTTACGGAGCTTCGTCAGCAAAAAAGCATCTCTTCCTTTTCTTTTTGCTGACGAAGCTTTTCTGGCTGACCAACTCAGCACATTACCAGTCCCTTCTGATTGGGGGCGGGCCATGTCTTCCCATCTATTTCTGCACGCTAAGGAGGAACAGCTATTTTGCCATGCTTTTTTCCTTATCGGACGAACGCAGGTGCTAGGGCGCCGCAAGGAAGTATGCGCTCCCTTATTTCTCATTCCGGCAGAGATCATTGACGAAGCTGAGGTTTATCAAATCAAGCTAGATTTTGGTGGAACGCTAATTAATCCGGCCTTTGCCGAAGCCCTGCAAGGTACCGAAGCGGTTCATTCAAAGATTGAAAATCTGTTTCAGTTCCTTAATGAGGAGCTACCACTTCCTCCCTTTGACTTTGATGCCCTACACCAAATTGAAACAGCACTCAAGACTTGCTTGCCCGGCCTGGCCCATCCTGACTACCATTCGTTTCCCGTAGCCAACGAGCTTGAAGTTTTGAGTCAGGTAGTGCGCAAACAAAAAGAGGGCTTTTCCATATGGCCCAATTGTGGATTGGCTACCCTGGAAAAATCTGCGGGGGCAATGGGTATCTTAAATGAATTGGAAATTCTGAGTGAGCAGAAAAGCTTCTCGCCAGTAGTGGAAACACTTTTCGCTGATCGTACTACTAGCAAGACGAATAAATCTGATCCAGAAATTGCGCCGCTCCCGGTGCTGCTTAGCACTAGCCAAGAAGCTATACTAAAGACGGCAGCGACACAGACCATCAGCATGGTAAACGGACCACCTGGCACCGGTAAGTCATTCACGATCGCGGCGATCGCTGCCGACCGTTTAAGTGCTGGAGAAACGGTGCTGATCGCCGCTAAGAACGAACAAGCCGTCAACGTCATTGCCGACAAATTGAGTCGAGACTTTGAATTACCAGATATTGCCATTCGAGCGAACCGCAGCGACTATCGTAGGCATCTACGTCGCCGAATCAAGGATTGGTTAGATGGCTTGGGCTTGACCTACATCTATCCGTATCAAATGCAGCGACACCAAACTGATTTGGAATCCAGGCGGAGTCAGGTGAGTCAAATCGAGAGCAGAGTGGAGCATCGGATCATGCAAGACCTGGACAAGCAGGAATTGCTAGCAAAGGAGCGCCCCAACTTGTGGCAACGCTGGCAAAAGTGGCGTTTGCAAAAGCAGGTTCTCCAGGAGTTTCCTCTTTGGAAAGATATGCAGGCCTTAGACTTGCGCCGGGAACAGCTAGAACAAGCCGGCCGAACCTATCTAGAGTCGTTGTTTCACCGGCGTTTACACAAAGCCTTCCAGGCTAATCGGGCCGAGCTTCAAACGGTGTGGAAAGCTCTTCGGAGTCAAACCGGAAAGGAAAAAGAGCGTTTCTTCCAGCGAATCAACTTCCCGAAGTTGATCGAGGCGCTACCGGTCTGGCTGGTGGACACATCGCATGTACACGAAGTACTCCCCCTGCAAGAGGCCCTCTTTGACCTGGTCATAATCGACGAAGCAAGTCAGTGTGATATTGCCAGCGCTCTACCACTATTGCAGCGGGCCAAGCGGGCCGTCATAGTGGGCGACCCTAAGCAACTGCGCCATGTTTCTTTCCTTAGTCGGTCGAGGCAAGCTGTACTCGCCGATCAGTTTAAGCTTCCCCATAAATTCCGTAAGGATATTAAGGGTACATTGTCTTACCGGGACAGCAGTTTACTGGACCTCGTTAGTACCCGCATCCAGCACCAAAAGCACGTAATTATGCTGGATGAACACTTCCGTTCACTCCCCGACTTGATACGCTTTAGCAATCAGGAGTTCTATCGCTCACAACTCAAGATCATGACGGCAAATCCGGGGTCTGGGGAAGAGCGAAACATCTACATTCACCGCACCAATGGTGCACGCCATGAGAAGGGATATAACGCCCGCGAAGTAGCGGCTATCCTCCGTCGAGTAGAAGAAGTGGTGCAGGCCGAAGCGGAATTAGCCATTGGGCTTTGCCAAAGTATTGGTGTCCTCTCCCCGTTCCGATCGCAAGTCGAACAACTAAAGAAGGCCTTCAAGATGGCTTTCACCGCAGAACAAATGGCTCGCCATCGGATGCTCATTGGCACTGCTCACAGTTTCCAGGGGGAGGAAAGAGATATCATGTGCATATCGTGGGTAGTAGACCCGAATACCCCAGCTGGAGTGCTTCGCTATTTCCAGCGAGAAGATGTTTTCAATGTAAGCATTACCAGG
>JBCBWU010000260.1:0-8929 GCA_039816955.1 Bacteroidota bacterium | reverse complement strand
CCAATTGTCTTACGAACGCCCACTTCTCTGCTGCGGCGTTCGGCACGAGCTGTACTTAGGTTAATAAAGTTGATACAAGCTAACAGCAAAACTGCCAAGCCAATGATGCCAAAGAGGCGAAGATTATTGATGAGTCCGCCTGCGGCTTGGCCATTCTCAAAATCACTACGTAAGTGCCAGTGGGACATTGGAAAGACAAAGAGCTCTGGTTTCGCGGCAATTTCCTCGGGCGCATAGGTTGAATACTGTTGATAAATACCCGAAATTTTCTTCGATGCATCTTCATAATTCTGCTCCGGCGCCAGTCGAACAAAGGCTTGGTAGGCATTCCCGTACCAGGGGTCGGGCATTGTTTGGACCCAATCATCCCACTGTTTATAAAACTCCCAAGTAGCCAGAAACCCAAGATTTGCGAAGCTACAGTCTTCCGGAAGGTCGATGAAAATGCCCCCTAATTGCACGGGCTCACCGCGTAATTCGAAGGTCGTTCCAATAGCAGCGTTCTTGCCCAGTAATTTTTCGGCAGTAGATACGGACAGGAGTACCTGATCGGGATTTTCCAGTGCCAGGATACTTCCCTCCTGCAGATCTAACTCCAGTAATTCTGGTCCTTGGGGATCCGTGAATAGACCTTCTGCTTCTACCTCAGCTTCTCCCATACCTAAAGTGGCCGATTGTTGCCAAGTAGAACGAACGATCAAGTCAAATAAGTGATTGTACTCCTCTCGCAGCACATCAGCTACAGGGTGGGCAGTTGACCACCAAGTGGATTTGCCTTCACCCACAAAGCGATGCTGCTGGACTCGTCCGATCCGTTCGCGTTCGGCAAAGTGGCCATCGAAATTGAGTTCTTGTCGAATCCACAAACCAATAAGTAGGAATACGGCTAAACCACAAGCCAAACCCAAAATATTAAGCAGGGAAAAGGAACGATTGCGCCGCAGGTTGCGGAAGCTGATTTTTAGATTTTGTCGTAACATAATGGTGATTTCAAACGGGTGTACATTAAGTGGGCGCCAGAGCGTCGGGCGGAAAAGTGTGATGATATCGAAGAGGAGTTGCCACCATGCCCGTCGACTACCCCACTGCTCGTGGTAATCGAAGTAGCGCTCTTGCAGATCACCTTCTATTTCCTCACAATAATCCGGGTGAATAAACCAGCGAAAAAAGGCCAGTAGACGAGGTGGGGGATTTCGGTCAGTATGCATAGCTAGTCCAGTGCGGGTTGAAAACCACCGCCCAGGGCATCCCAAAGGCTCTGCCTTTCCCGGCGTTTATCCTCTAGGCCTTGACGGCCAAAATTGGTAAGGGTATAAATCTTCTTGCGCTTCCCACCCCTAACTTTAGTAGCAGCACCAAAAGCACTGCTCAAGTGTCCCTTTTGCTCCAGGCGCTTGAGGACCGTTTGTAAAGAACCGATAGACACCTTTCGGCCTACCCGCTCTTTCAAATCCGTGGCAATGGCATTACCGTAGGCCTCTTCCTGAAGGATAGCAACCGTGAGCAGGACCAACTCTTCTAATTCACCTAATTGATAGCGACCCATTTTTACCTTAAATGTAGTTTTTATATCCGAAAGAACATGACATACAGTAAATGGTTGCACCAAAACACCAATCGATCAGACTATTTTTTACTCAGAGCTAAGCGAGTCTGTGTTAACTCTTGCTGAAGGAGGCAGAAGATTTTATCAGAAAACAATTGTTACTTTTTTAAATATATTCGTCAGAAGGGATAGAAAAGTAGCCGCTTAATTGATTTTAACGACCGTTTTCTGTAATTTTGCTACCGTTCTCGTTTTAAATAGTCATTTTTCAATCAGGCGCGAACACTTGCCCAAACAAGTAACATGAAAAAAACACTACTAACTACTGCCCTATTGATGGCTGCTCTGGGGGTCTATGCAACTACTTTCACCTCCGTTACGGATGGTGACTGGAATGACCCTCAAACGTGGAGCCCAGTGGGTGTCCCCAACATTACAAATTCAGCGGCGTGGCCTGGTGATAACGTCATTATTGACCACGCCGTGAATTTCACTGGAAGAGTAACAACTGCAAAACAGGCCTCCGTAACAATCAACGGCGGTGGCAGCTTGACTATAACTGGCACACTTAATATTGCCAACAATAATAATTCCACATTTACACTAGCGAGCAACGGCTCGCTGAATTGCGACAATCTTATTATTTCTACCTGCTGCAATAGCGTGACGCTAGATGGTACGGTGGTGACCAACGATTTTTCTTTTACCGGCTCTATCCCTGTCAGTATTGGCGGGGATATCACGGTGAATGGAGATTTTAACGGTGGCACCAACAGCTCTATCAATTTTACTGGAGGAACGTTTACCGTGGCAGGTACCTCTACCGTAACTGGCAGTGCCCAGCTGACGGTGGATGGCGGTGCAGTTTTATCACTGGGTGACCTCAGCTTATCAGGAAATGCTGATATCGTTGGAGTTGGTAGCGGTGGAGTCATTGGTTTTAACACCATCTCTATGGCCAACAGCTCTACCAGTATTCAGTGCGTCAACAACGCCTGTAACTATAATGGTGGTGCTGGTAGCCCACCGCCACCTAATCCGCTAGACTTGGTCTCTGGTGGTCAGTCACTACCGGTTGACTTATTGGACTTTGAGGTAAAGGTGTTGGAACAAAAAGAGGTACTAATCCGGTGGACAACCGCTACTGAGCTAGACAACGATTATTTCTTGCTGGAGCACAGCACCGATGGACGCGTCTTTAAAAAGCTTACTACTATCACTGGCCAAGGTTCTACCGAAAGCGAAAGTCAGTACCAGTGGCTACACAAAACTCCGCAGGCGAGCAATAATTATTATCGCTTGTGGCAATTTGATTTCGATGGTAGTACGACGATGCTTGGACTTCAACAAGTTCGTTTGTACACCAGTACTTTCACAATAGAGGGCGTGAGCCCTAACCCCGGTTTTTCTGGTGGGTTCGTTCGTATGAATCTGCCGACAGATACTCACTCAATACAAGTATATTTGGTTTGCAGCAATGGTCAGCAATGGCCATTGCTTTTTGAATCTGATGGGCGGGTGCAGTTACCTGCAAACGTGCCTTCTGGCGTGTACTACATACGCGTAGTAGCTGACCAAGAGGTCAGTACGATTCCGATCAGTATTATTAGTGGGTAGCAATTAATTTGGCGAAGGCGCAACCTTTGCGCGAACATATCCGTAAATGAAGGTCAAGTGAACATGACCTTTTTCGACCCAGGCTGTCCTTAATACGGATCAGCCTGGGTTCTTTCTTTAGCGGCAGTCCAAAGACTGCAGAAGTGATCAGGATTAATCTTCGTCGATGATAGCGTCATCGATGATTTCGTCACCATCTCCGTCCAGATCATCAAAACCAGCCGCTTTTCCACTAGGCTTCGTCTCTTCGTGTTCTGGATTGGTATTAATGGTAATTTCTTTCCCACCTTCGTTGTGGTAGTCGCCCTGAGCGTAGCGTTCTGCTCGGGCAAAGAAGTCATCCTTACCATCCAGCAGGCTATCCTTGGTATTTTTTAGCGCATTGTCAGCACGCTCCTGTGCCTCGCGAGCCAGTTGTTCTGCCTTAGCTTCCGCATCTTGCAAAGTCTCACGATCAACTTCGTCCTGAGCACGCTCCACCATATCGGCGGCCTTGTTGGCCAAGTCTCCACCCAGTTCTTTGGCCTTATCCAAGATACTGCCTCCTACATCCAGGACTTTCTCTCCAATACCTTCGGAAGCATCCATTAGCTTTTTACCTGCTTCGTTAGCGGCATCCAGCGCTTGAGCACCAGCACGAGCAGCAGCATCCAATGCCTGATCACCAGCTTGCTCCAGGGCACTAGGCTCCCGTGGAGCAGCAGGCTCCGGTGCCGGGTCGCTAACCTCCGCCTCAAAATCTATAGGTTCGGTCGCAGCTTTGGGCGTTTCTGGTTCGTCAGCACTAAAACCCAGCTGATCATCCTCACTCTCCGTCGTCACTTTTTTTTTATCATCTAGCCAGTCTTCCGCTTTGTCTTTAAGCTCCCGGCCTTTATCCATGGCGTGTTGAGTTTCTTCCCAAACCCGGTCCGTGACATTATCCAGGGTCTCTTTTGCTTTAGCCCTGGCTTCTGCGGTGTTTTCTAATAACTCATCCTTGAGTTCACTCGCCTTATCACTAGCCTTGTCAAGTAATTCTTCTCCTTTCTCCGCCAGTTCTTCACCAGCTTCCTTAGCAGCCTCAGCTGCTTTCTCGGCAGCGGATTTGGCTACTGCTTTGGCACCAAAAAATATCCGTTTTAAATCATCTTTCAAGCTCATTGCTCAGAATAGATTGGTTGAGCTACCAATATAGCCATTTTTTTAGCAAAAAATTAAACTTGGTTGACAGGCTCATATACGGCTTCATATTTGGTTAATACAGATGGAACAGAGTGCCGTTTCAGGCAATTAGAACCCCACGGTATTTTGTCTTTCAGCCCTTATTTTCAGGATATCACCAAACTCACATTTTTTTCAACATAATTTTGCACTAGACGTTTTATCACCATAATTTTGCAATGTTATTCGGATTTACCCCATGAATTTTTAAAAATATTTGGAACAATATTCGTTCCGGAACTAAATGAAATTGAACATGCTACAGCGTTTAAGCAACCCCAAATCTGTTTTTGCGTGGTGGATGGTTCTAGGCCTGCTTTTGGGCTTTTACTTCGCACAAACAATCGACAGTTTCACCATAGGCGTACCCATGGGTATTGCCCTGAGTTTACTCCTTGGTAAAGCTAGTTACCGCATTAGTCGTGGACTTACACGGTCAATGCGTTAATAGAACCATTTAAGACAGGAAAGAATTACCGAGTTTTCGTTTCTGTTTATATCCAATTTTTCGGAGCCGGACTATGCGTAAAGTGTAGTCCGGCTTTTTTTATCCACCGAAGCATTTGCGTAGGTGGATTCTCTACGTATTATATGACTTGAAGGCAAGCTTGCTAACCACAACACCCATCACAATTGCGGCTCGCCCCGCTTCCAAACCTGATTTGGCATCAGGCTTCCTTGGAGGTAGAGAATCTCACGATAATCAGTGGTAGGGAAACTTACAATATCAGCCAGTTTACCGGGTTCCAACGTTCCGCAATCGGTGAGGCCCAAGGCACGGGCAGCACGTTCGGTTATACCAGCAAAAACCTCGGCAGTAGATAATTCTTCAAAGGCTGCTAATAAACCAGCCTGAGCGAGTAGATTACCCTGGGGGGCACTGCCCGGATTCCAATCGCTGGCAATAGCTACTGGACTGCCATAATCAAGAAGGATACGCGCATGGCCCCAGGCACAGCCCAAGCCCATCGTAGCCCCCGGCAATATCACGGGTATAGTATCGCTCTTTCCGAGCATTTCCGCCTCTTCCACGCCACTTACTTCCAGGTGATCCACACTACGCGCACCGCAAGCTACCGCCACCGCAGAGCCTCCCACAGTAAACTGATCACCATGTACGGCAAGGTCGAATCCGCGTTCCTTTAAGGCTTGCAAATAGGGCCTTGCTTGCGCTGGTGTAAAAGCACTTTCCTCTATGAAAATATCAAAGCGCCTAGCCAAACCCTCCGCCTCCACTACCGGCACTAGATCATCTAAAATATGCTGCAAATATTCCTCCGGAGAACCAGCATAATCTCGCGGCTTCATGTGTGCGGCCAGACAAGTAGACACTACATCTAGCGAGTGCTCCTTACTCGCCTTTTGTATAGCTCGTAATTGCTTCAGTTCTTCTGATACCGATAAGCCATAACCGCTTTTGATCTCTACCGTGGTAACGCCACGGCTGGCCAGCTGATCTAAGCGTTTCTTAGTCAACTTCACAAGTTTCGCTTCGGTCGCAGCCCGGGTGTGTTGGACTGTACTCCAGATGCCCCCACCTGCAGCGGCAATTTCTAGATACGTCTTGCCGGCATTTCGTGCCGCAAAGTCCATTGCCCGGCTGCCGGCAAAGCAAATGTGTGTGTGCGCATCAATGAACCCCGGTAAAGCTACCACTGGCCCTTGAACAAGCTGCTGTTCGGCCTCTGGATATTGCCCAAAAAGGCTAGCAAAGCTGCCAACCTCCAAAATTTTTCCATCCTTGGCCAGGATAGCGCCTTGTTCGATAACCTGTAAGGCTTCATCTGAAATGGCACCACGCTCTGGCAGATGAGTAAGCGGCAACAACTGAGTAAATGGGCCGATAAGTTGGAGCATAGTGGAGGATTTAGTGTGTAGCTACAGATAACGGAGATCAATAGGCTAGCTTAAAGTAGAGTACTTAAGTAGTAACCGAAGGAGGGATGGAAAGGTTAGATAATAGGCAAAATTTGCGATTTGATATAGAAGCCCCTTTGGGAGGGGCCCTCCCGCTGCCTGGACGCCGGCCCAGTTTTCCACCCAAAGATGGATCCGGGCAAACCACCACCATTGCTTACCTAGCGGCAAACACCAAACACAATTGCTTATAAATCTCCATCGAATGCCCTTGAAGACCAGAATGAAGAAATTATCATTCTCAAGGGTTAGTAAGCTCTGAGAAGACAAAAAGGACGGTCTATTCAAATTCCTTCCTATCAACACAGTAAACATACAAATAAATTGACAAATTCACAAACAAAACAAAAAACCACAGAGACAATCTAACCCACTCGTTGGCTAGGGCTTGGCTAGAAGGTCTCCGTGGCCACTTTCAGAAGCGAATCTTACAGATAATCTAATATTTCGTCGTCCACCAAATTAGGTAGGGTCACTTGCAATCCGGGACTGCGTTCCATTTCGCGGCGCACCGCATTTAACGCTCCTTCATTACGGGCCCAACTGCGGCGTGCGATACCATTATTGACATCAAAAAACAGCATCTGCTGCAAGCGGCGTTCAGCCGCCTCACTACCGTCCAGTAGCATACCAAAACCACCGTTGACGACTTCTCCCCAACCTACACCGCCACCATTATGGATTGACACCCAGGTAGCGCCACGGAAACTATCACCAATTACGTTATGGATAGCCATATCCGCGGTAAACTTGCTGCCATCATAAATATTACTCGTTTCCCGATAGGGAGAATCCGTACCACTTACATCGTGATGATCCCGTCCTAGTACTACAGGAGCAGAGATCTCTCCACTGGCAACAGCCTGATTGAAAGCCGCGGCTATTTTAGCACGTCCTTCCGCATCCGCATAAAGGATACGGGCTTGTGAACCCACCACCAAGCGATTGGCTTTGGCCTCCTTAATCCAGTGGATGTTATCTGCCATTTGCTGCTGAATTTCCGCAGGTGACTCTACTCGAATCTCCTCTAGAATCCTGGCGGCAATAGCATCCGTCTTATCTAAATCGGCAGCGTCTCCGGAAGTGCACACCCAACGGAAGGGGCCAAAGCCGTAGTCAAAGCACATAGGCCCTAGAATATCCTGGACATAAGAAGGGTAGCGAAAATCAATCTCATTATCCGCCATGATATCTGCTCCAGCCCGCGAGGACTCTAGCAAAAAGGCATTGCCATAGTCGAAGAAGTAGGTACCCCGAGCGGTGTGGCGATTAACTGCCGCTGCGTGCCGGCGCAGACTGTCTTGTACGGCCCGCTTGAAAGCTGCGGGGTCGGTGCTCATCAATTCATTGGCTTTCGCAAAGGAGTAACCAACGGGATAGTAACCACCCGACCAAGGATTATGTAAGGAGGTCTGGTCGGAGCCAAGCTGTATAAATATTTCTTCTTCGTAAAAGCGTTCCCACACTTCTACAACGTTTCCGATAAAGGCAAAGGAAACGGTGGCCTCCTCTTGCTGGGCCTGTCTCACTTGGGTAACCAATTCACCTATGTCATCCACCAGTACATCTACCCAGCCCTGCTCGTGCCGCTTTGTGGCAGCCTTGGGGTTAACTTCAGCACAGATGGTTATGCAGCCCACAATGTTTCCAGCTTTTGGTTGCGCACCACTCATTCCCCCCAAGCCGGCGGTTAGGAAAATCTTGCCCTGTGGCTTTTCTCCCGCAGGTAGCGTTTTACGAAAGGCATTCAGCACAGTTATCGTAGTCCCGTGTACGATACCTTGCGGCCCGATGTACATATAAGAGCCAGCCGTCATTTGCCCGTATTGGGTTACCCCTAAAGCATTGTAACGTTCCCAATCATCAGGCTTTGAATAATTGGGAATCATCATGCCATTGGTCACTACCACGCGCGGCGCTTCCGAATTGGAGGGAAACAGCCCCATCGGATGACCAGAATACATATGCAATGTCTGCTCATCGGTCATGGTAGCCAGGTACTGCATGGTCAGCAGATACTGGGCCCAGTTTTGAAAAACCGCTCCGTTGCCACCGTAGGTAATTAATTCATTAGGATGCTGAGCAACCGCAGGGTCCAGATTATTTTGAATCATCAGCATAATAGACGCTGCCTGCTGCGATTTTGCGGGATAAGCACTGATCGGTCGAGCATACATAGTATAATCCGGGCGAAAACGATGCATATAAATGCGTCCTAGCTGCTGCAGCTCTGCGTTGAATTCTGGTGCTAGCGTTGCATGCCAAGCCTTGGGAAAGTAGCGTAAGGCATTACGAATAGCCAGTTTCTTTTCCGCTACGGTGAGTATATCTTTACGTCGGGGAGCGCGGTTTGCCCCTTCCGGATAAGGTTTAGCTGCTGGCAATTCCGCAGGAATTCCCTGTAATATTTGCGCCTCAAAACTTACCGAAGTCTGTATCATAATATTACTTAAATAGAGCTGTAGCTAAGCGTTAACGGAGCTTCGCCACAGCGAAAAAGGTGTTTCTGGTGAAGTAAAGAACTGATCTTCTAGTTCCAGCAATTGCCCGGACTGAATCAGCTGCACGGCTAGCTCAATATCCTGTCCAAAGATGCGATCCTCAGTAGCGGTAGGTATCTGCGCACGTATCCGCTGGTGCACCGCC
>JBCBWU010000025.1:0-44774 GCA_039816955.1 Bacteroidota bacterium | reverse complement strand
GGCTGACATTTGGTGAATCAAATCCCGATCGTTAACGGTGGATAGCAATTGCAATGCCGTCTTGTAATCTTGTTGGGTGTAAGCAATCCGAGCACGGTTGAGGGAATAGACCGCTTCGCGTGAACGAGCATCTAGTTTGGGGCGATAAGTATCTAAAAAACCGATGGCCCAGTTGAGTTCCCCTAGGCGAATGGCGATACCGGCGATATTGTTGTAGGTAAGGGCATTCAGGCGGCCCTGCTCAAGCAGCAGCTCATTGGATAGGCCCCGCTGAAACAAGGTGAGGCAGGCTCGTAGATATTGCTCTTGGCCGGCATTGATGCGGCGGATACCGTAGTTAATACCTAGTAAAAGGAGGTCGCGTGCTTCTGGTGCGGGAAAAATATGGGCCTGCTGATCGAAGGTTTGAGTAAAAGCTTGAAAGCTTTCCTCGTCGGGTTGCGGGTTGTACAGACTGAGCGCCAGCGTGTATAACTGAAGCATGGGAATAGTCTGATATTCCTCTTTTTGGGCTTGTAGACTGATCTCCGCCAGCATGGGAACTGCTATTTGCTGACTGCTCACTTGTTGTTCTGCTTTGGTCAGGCAGGCCTGGCGGAGTTTTAGACCCAAAGTGGCAATTTGTAGGAAGTACTCCTGTTCTTCCAGGTTTAAATTAGCGGTGCGACCACGGACAGAGTCCCAGGCATAGCGTTCGCGAGCCAGTTCCCAGCGTTTTAGGTAATACTCTGCGTTGCGAAAGGAATATTGCTCCAATGCAGTTAGAAAGCGCCGATACGTTTGCTCAAATAATTTGCCGAGCTGGCGTTCCCGGTAGGATCTTAATAAGCTGAGATCAATAGCGGTTTCTTTGTGGGAATGGCTCAGCCAGTCTTCTGTGGCACGAAGCAGATAGTGGCAATGTTGCCGCAGGCGTTGGGCTTGGTAAGTTTGCCCAGGGAAAATACGTTTATGGATACTTTCTGCATTGGGTTCTATCCCTAAATAATGAATAGCTTGCTCCAGTTCTTCGAACAATTGCACAACCTCCGGCCGCCGATTATGGGCGGGAGATTGCAGCCATAACTTCAGTTGTCGGCATTCTACCTCTTGTAGTGAGGCTATTATTTGAGTTATCTTTAATTTGTTAATTTTTTAATACGTTTTATTTTTCAGCTATAATTTACTGTTTTTAAATATTTTTTTCCGGATCAATTGAAATTATTGCTAGAAAATAGATTTGCGCCTCCCTCTTGATTGGGCCATATTGAGCAAGCTTTATAATCCCAGTTGGACTTTGGCGAGTTGCGAAGATGCCAAACTCCAAAAAACGCGAAACTCATGAGGTTGGTACTTACGTTTGGAATCTTTCTGTTTTTGCTATGCAGTAAGCTTAATGCTCAATGCGATTTAGTAGTCGAGATCATTTCGGAGGTGTGCGACGATAACGGCACACCTACTGATCCCACTGACGACACAAATACTGTCACTCTAGAGATTAGTGGCAGTGGCCCCGGTGGCTGGACAACTACCGATGAAGGCTGGCCGAATGGTGCTGGTATGGATGGCACCTTTGAATTTGGCCCTTACCCGGCCTCAGCAGGTGGCTTTACCATTATTATTCTGGTGCCCGATATTGTTCCTGATTGTTTTCAGGGGGTATTTGTCAGCAACTTTGCTTGCGATCAAGGCTGTGAGGTTACTGCCTCCGTAACCGGAATTTTCGTTGATGATAGCGGCACTCCTTCAACCTGCACAGATGACACCTACACTGTAGCGGTGCTAGCAGGAGCGCTAGGCACAGCTTCCGATAGCTGGCGGATAGTGTTAGGAGATGGCCAATTCCTTCCGGGTGGTCTTTATGGAGAGGAAGTGCTATTAGGGCCTTATCCAATTTATCGGCCGGATGGTACTGTCAATACACAAGGGTTTCTCATTGCCGATGCTGTTGATTTAGGCTGTCAAATTCAGGAGCCATTGATAGTAGAACCTCCAGCCGATGAAGGAGATTGTAACTGTGAACTCTTCGTAGAGTGGACGCAAGACGTTGACGACAACGGAACGCCCGAGTTCTGTTTTGATGACATCATAACGATAACCGCCACAGTGAACGGCATAAACGAAAGTGCCGAAGGCTGGGTTGCTCAAGATAATCGTGGTAACGAAATATTTGGTTCCTACGGAGAGCCAGTAGTCTTTGGGCCGTATGCTGCCCTCCCAGAAAATATTCTGTCCATCTCAATTGCCGATGCGATCGACCCTGCCTGCACCGAATTTATTTTTACTGATCTCTTTGAGGATAGCTGCGCTGGGGACGGATTTCATTTTGTAATAGGAGGAGAAGAACCCTGTGCTCAGGACACTTTATGCGTGCCTATTTTTGTTGTTGACTTCCAGAATATTCTAGGGCTGCAGCTTAGCGTAAATTATAGCAATGACAACCTCCAGTTCATAGGCATTGAGCAGTTTAATCCAGCACTTTTAGGATGGGGTCCTGGTTCAGTAGGTAGGCCTATGCCACAAGGGCCATTACAGCCTGGGAATATGACTTTCACCTGGAATGACCCTTTAGCTGGTGGTGTTACTCTACCTGATGGAGATACGCTGGTTGTTATTTGTTTCGAACGAATCCCCGGTACTTCAAATGACCTTGAAATTGGCTTTAGCAGTTTTCCAACCCCAATTGAAATCATTAACACGGATGAAATGGAGGTTCCGTTCCAATCTGCTGCTTTAAATCTTTCCTGCGCAGTTCATGACCTAGCCTTAAACACCTACCAAACCACCAACGCCAACACGGACCCAGGCGCTACTTTTGACTTATTCGTTAATCTCATGAATGAAGGGAATGAGGCAGTGACCGGTATCGAAGTTACTGCCCCCATTCCATCCGCTTTTACCTTTCAAAGCGCCGATGGCAATTATGATGATGCAACGGGAATCTGGCAAATTGACAACCTATCTCCTGGTGCCGAGACTATCCTGTCCCTCCAACTGACACGCCAGGCCAGCGGTGATTCCCTTTTCCTAGCAGAGGTTTCTGCCATGAATGAACCCGATACTGATTCTACTCCCAATAATGGTGTAGATACGAATGGCGACAACCACTTTGCCAATGACCCCGGCGATGAGGATGATGGTGATGGCTGGATACCCTGCTCTGTTATAACGGGTACTTTTGTCACCCAGGGTGATACCGTCTGTAGTGAGGCACCTATACTCTTTACGCTAAATGATGATGCCTCCCTGCCGGATGGTTACTTGCGCGTTATGGCCCTTTACGAATCTCCACTGTCTGATCCGGCTAGTTTCCTGGCTGTTACCACTGGAACGGAAATGTTCTTACCAGAGGAGGCAGACCCCAACCGGATCTACTACCTACGGCTAGTTGCTGGACCAGATGACGGCAGTGGAGGCATCGATTTTAAAGATAATTGCGTTCGCCTGGGCGACCCCACCACCGTAATGTGGAGAGGGATTGTATTTGATGATTGTCCAAGCGAACTTATTCTTAACTGCGTGGTGGTTACGCAAGGGCTGTTCTGTCCAGTTCAAGACGATGGCCTCGTATTGGAGTACGAATGGTATTTGGACGGGGAATTTTTCGCTGAGGGCTTGTCACAAACGGTAAGCCAAAGTGGAATGTATGAGCTTATAGTTACGGATCAGAGTTATGGTTGCACTGCCAGTCGGTTCTTTTCTGTAACCGAGGACTTTGCCACTCCTTTGGTAACCATTGAACAAGAAGGTAACCTGTGTGGGCCCGATCAGGCAATACAGCTGACTGCTATGACTGAATCAGGTAACTGGGGGTACAGCTGGAATACGGGTGAGAATTCACCTTCCATCATCGTTATGCAGCCAGGATTGTATACCGTTTATGTCGTTAGTACAGAAAATGGATGCATTACAACATCGGATATAGTGGTAGAGCCTGCAGCAGGAGAATGTAATATTCTGCGTGGACGAGCTGTGCGTTCGGAGGATTGCGTGGATTTAGGTAATGGCTTATCAGATTGGTTAATCGAAATAATTGGCGAGCAGTATACGGAGTATCACCTGACCAATGAATTAGGCGAATACGAAGTGTATATGCCTACCGGAACATTCAATGTTCGACTTATACCGCGTTCTCCCGCCTGGAATATTTGTGAGCCTGATGGCTATACCGTTGTGTTTCCTGGAACAGATGAAGTTCAGATGCTGGATTTACCAGCCTCCCCAATCGATGATTGTGCGCTTTTGGAAACGAGTATCAGTGTAGGAAACTTGCGCCGTTGTTCACAGGATCGCACTATTACTGTCGCCTACGAAAATGTAGGAACGGTTGACTTGGTAGATGGCGTAATTGCTCTCTTGTTGCCAGAAGACTTGACGTACGCTTCTACTAATGGCACGTTCTTAGGTGCAAGTGGGGATAGCTTGCTCTTTGCGCCACAACTTCCGCTAGCACCTGGGGAAGTGGGGCAGTTTACGGTATACGTTGATGTGAACTGCAATGCCATCTGGGGTAGTACCGCCTGTGTCACTGCCTTAGGTTTACCGTACGGGCCTTGCCCTGCTGCGCCTCCGGAGTGGAGTGGTGGTAGCGTTTTGGCCGACGGCGAATGCACGGAGGAGGATGTCGTTTTCACCTTACGCAATGCGGGCTCTGAGCCCTTGTCACCAGGTAATACTTACATCATTATTCAGGATGGTGTAATGCTGCTGGAAGGCCCCGAAGAAATTCCCGTTTTATTACCCGGTCAGAGCATTGAAATACCATTGCCCGCTAACGGCAGTACCTACGTGTTGGAAGCCCAACAAGAACCTTTCCACCCGGGATTCTCCAACCCTACAGTGGTGATCGAAGGTTGTGGTACCAATGAGGAAGGAACCACTAGCTTGGGCTTTGCAAACCAACTACACAATGACGAAGAAGACTTTTATATAGATGTTGATTGCCGTCCTATTACGGCAGCTTATGATCCCAATGACAAGCAGGCAGAGCCTTTTGGCTACGGTGAGGAGCACTACATCCTACCAGACCGATCATTGGAGTACACCATTCGTTTCCAGAACACCGGTAACGATACGGCCCAAACGGTCATTATACGCGACACTCTGAGCGAATTTTTGGACTTATCAACCCTAAGAGCTGGAGTGAGTAGTCATCCTTACCGCCTGCAATTGGATTCTGCCAACGCTATTGCTTTTGTCTTCGAAGACATCCTGCTGCCCGATAGCACAACAAATCTGGAAGCTTCTCAAGGCTTTGTTGAATATATCGTGTGGCCCCGAGCAGATGCTCCTTTAGGCACCCGAATTGAAAATACAGCGGCTATCTACTTTGATGTTAATCCACCAATTTTTACCAACACCACCTTCCACACGCTGGAAAGAGACTTCATTGACATAATTAACTGGGTAGAAACACCGGGAGGAGAAGCGGCTTGGCGCTTTAGTCCTAATCCGACTACTGGAATACTTTATGTCAAATGGGAACCCAGTACTGAACCTACTTTCCTCGTCCTCACCAATGCCTGGGGACAGGAAAAAACGCGCTATTCACTGGCGGGAGGGAGTGCACAAATAGACTTGCACGACCTCCACGCTGGCTGGTATAGTTTGCAATTGTTTTCGAAAGATGGAGCCTTGCTTGGTGCGGGGAAATTGGTGAAGTATTAGCGCTAATAATCAAATTGTAAAGTCTCCGTAGGGTAGCCGAACAAGTGCTTTTCTTTGATGAGCGTGGCGACCTTAGCGGGGACTTTATTTTCCCAACCTGATGCTCCTTCACGAATGTCCACCAGTAAATCCTTGGAAAAGATGTGCAGATTTTCACGGTTGAATCCTACGACATCCACAATTTGCTGATTATCCAGTAAGTGGCGGTAGAGGAATTTGAGCCCTTCCGGAACTGGCATATTCTCGGCTGTGATGAGCTCAGCACTGCCTTCCTGCATAAAGGGGTATACGTAGATGCGCACGTTGCGAGCGAACAGCTCACCGAAGGCGGCCAATAGGCGCGACTCCATATTCTTGTAGTACTTATCGGTTAGCATGTCCAGTAGTGGGCGAACACCTAAAACCAATCCCAGCTGTCGCACCTTGAAATCGGAGAGGTAGCTCACCAGTTTTTGGTGCTCTTCACAATCTGATACAACTACTGTCTGACCCAGTGCGCAGAGTAACTCGGCACGGTCTAGGAAGTCCTTTTCATCTAGTTCGCCATCATCTCCTTGGAGGTTATCCAGCGTGATTTCCGTAAGGAGATAGGTGCGGCTGGCATCTACTTTTTCATCATTGCGAAATTGTTGGTTGGATACTTTTATCATATCCTGATTCACCAATGTAGGTGGGCGATAGCTACCGCGAACGATGAGGACGTCCTTCTTGTACAAAAACTCTGAGCCGTGTACACTTTGACCGTCGGGGCCAAACATAGCTACTTCCGATAGGCCATACTTCACGACCCACAGACAGAGCTGACGGTTGTCGATATGTTCAAAGTCAGGGCCGGTGAGTTGGACCATGTCTATTTTGACGCGCCCTTGCAGGCCATCCATAAGTGACTTGAGTAGCTCTCGTGGTTGACTATGGTAATTGAAACAGGCGTAGATTAGGTTCACGCCCAATACACCAATAGCTTGTTGTTGCAATTGGTTATCGTTGTCGAGCATGCGTACGTGCAGAATCAAGTCGTTGGGTTCCTGATCCGGTTGCAGCTGGAAGCGTAGGCCGAGCCAACCATCCCCTTTGATGGTGCGAGAATAGTTAATGGCGGCCACCGTATCGGCAAAGACAAAGAAGTTGACACCTGGCCGCTCGTGCGTGAGGCGAGAACTTAGCAGGTCATACTCGTGGTCGAGCATTTTGTCAAGCCGCGACTGGCAAACGTAGCGGCCGGTTGGTTCTGTACCGTAAATGTGGTCGGAATAAATCTTATCGTAGGCCGACATCGTTTTGGCAATCGTGCCGGCTGCTGCTCCCACCTGGAAAAAGTAGCGGGCCACTTCTTGTCCAGCACCAATTTCTGCGAAGGTGCCATAGACACTATCGTCCAGGTTGATTTCTAATGCTTTCTGTTCGGTTTCCAGCTTTTGCCGCATGGGGTAACTGCTTTTTTCCAAAGATACGGCCTGTGGCGGCAAGTGTAAGTGAAAATCAAAGTGAAAATGACCAATGCTTACAACTTTGCCCCTTTACTTAATTCCCAAGCGAGGTTCCTTTGAGCTTGTTTCGCGAAGCGCATATGCAGCGCTGGCGTGCGGAAAAGTTGTGGAGCATCGGCAAAATAGCGTAAAACTTTGCGTCGGCCCCTGCGGTATAAGAGGCCTGGTACATGCCGGTATTCCTGGCGTATAGCTTTGGCGTAAACAGCATAGGTATCCAAATCACTACCGAGAATGGCCAGGTCAAAATCAAGGAAATAGGCCAAGTCTCCATTGGCTTCCACGGATAGGTGTTGGGCGGTAGCCTCAATGTATTGGACAATGCGTTCAATTTTATCCGTGGCCAAGTTGGTTTGTTGTAGTCGAACTCGGGCCAGTTCTGCGCTGCGCAATTCGTTGTCTTTGCGCTTCGCGTTGTAGATGATATCGTGGTACCAGATCGTCCAGCTTACAACATCAGGTTCTTGGAGTTGGTCTTTATACTGGTCAAATAGGTTGAAGAGGTTTTGTAGGTGTTGAAGGTTATGGTAATGCCGGCTTGGACCAATGTATGCCTGCTCCATTTCTTGCCAGCCAGAGGTGCACCACGCTTCAGTGGCCCCAATGTTTTGCGCATCTTCTAAGAACCGGGCGGCTAAGTTTTTCATAATCTGAAATTACTGAAGGTGATTTTTCATGTAAGTTTTGATAATTGGAACTTTATAGAAAGAAAAAATCGGACGCAATTTGTTAAAGCTGCGCCCGATAAATTTAGCTCTATGTTTCCATAGTGCGGTTAAAGAAACTATTGAAAAGGGTTAAATCAGTTCATTATTTTCTGAGATAAGAAAATGATGGATCTGGTCGCCCAACGAAGCAGGACTTTGTGAAGCCATATTCCTTCATTACGGCATAGGCTTCGCAAGCTTCTTCTTGGTTTTCACCAAAATCAAAAAGCCAGTGATTGTCGTCTACGATTTTCCAGGTTCCACTAATGAACTCCACTTCTATGTTGTTCGGATCAAATGATACGCAGTCTTCTCCAGTCAAAGCACCTACAGGGCTCCCCCCGTCTTTTAGTTGATAGAAGAAAGAGGCGCCAGGTCGACCGACGAAGCAACTTTGATTGAGTTGATAGAAAATCATGACTTCAAGGGCTTCCTCAGCTTCTTCGAGGTTTGGAAAGAGGAACATCGCGTGATTACCGCCTTCTATAATCCGGTACTCCGTTGAGCCGAATGGCTCAATGGCAAGATCAGTGGGATCATAGGAGATACAATCTTCGAACTCAGCGATGTTAACATCGCAAATTGTGGGTGGTTGATCATCATCACAACAAGATGATAGTGTGACGAAGATCAATAAGAAAATGAAACTAAATTTTAGTGTTGACATGATAGAAGATTTTAGAAGTTTGTAATAAATGGTGATTGAAAAAATGGACCATGTTCATGGTCGGGAAGTCCTTCCCCACGAGATCGCATAATTAGATTTGTAGTAATTCGAATTTTATATTTTACCAGGACTCGAGCTATAGGACTACTGGATTCCTTCTGAAATGTTTCTGCAGAAAATCCAGCGCATTGATCTGAAAGAAACGGTCGATGATCTCTTCACAATCAATCTTGTTGAAGTCGTTCTTGATTCTACTATTCATCTTTGTATTGCAATAATTATGAGCGTGCATGAGTAGAAAGTGGGACAGATTTTCAAAATGGACAGCGGTGAAAAAACCGTCAATAGGATTGATGATACCGTCAAAATCTGAGCCGATACTTTGAATATCCCATGCGAAATAGCCATGATGATCCAAGACTTCAGCAATGTGTTGGATTTGGTTCCAAACTAACTTGGAGGAGTAGTACAGCATCTTTCGGGGCTCGACTCTTTTGGCTTTTCTCTTTTCCATACCACTCCCTATCCGTCGTTCATCTAGTTGTATGCCAAAAATACCGTTCGACTTCTTGATGTTGAGAATCTCAAAGTCGTAGAAGTTAATGTCATCAGAACAAAACTTCTTTTCCGGAGATCCGCCCAGTCCTGAGACCTGGTCTCTGCCATTGATCTGGTCATGGTATCCTGTTACGCAGCCATGACTAACGATGATTGGTACAGAGTACTTATACTTTTCTTCAATGATCTGGTAGTACCTTCTTCTGGAGGCCAAACTCATGTGCTTGATATCAACTAGAATTCTTGGCCCCGTTGAGTTATCCAATAGGAAGTGAAGAATCCGTTCACCTTCTTTGGTAAACCCTGCATCAAGTCCTTTCCTTTGGTTGAGGACCAGACCAACAAGCCCCAGGCTTTTTGCGTGCCCGCAGATTTCATTGTAGAAATGATGAGCAAGCGTAATGAAAAATGGAGGATACTCCCAATCTTGCTTCACGATCCGAATTCGCTCTAAGATTTTGTCTATCCTTTGAGGTAACCTATAGGGTGGCAAACCTGTACCAAAGCAGTGTGCGCCTTCGATGGAGTTGATCACAGCCATTCTTTCAACTTCATCGTCAGGTTGCCCAAGCAAGGTTTCGAGTTCATTGTAATCCTTCACAAAATGGTAGCTGTACTTTTTGCCGTGGATGGTCTTTACTTTGTCGGCGTTAGCTATTTGGAATGTATACTCCTTTTCAAGGTCCGGGAAGTAATCTTGTATTCCTTGGATGTAGTCAATCCTTGGTTTTCCAAAAAGTGTGACTTTGTCCAGCAGTTTGTCTACGGTGTTTCCGTTGTTGTTGAATGGAAGCGTAAAACCACGTTCCAAAGGATAAAGGCTCGAAAAAGTGACGCCAACATTCCCTCTGAGGCATGTAAGCATATCTGCCTGGGTAAATTGCGTTAGTCCAAACAGGCCATTGGTGTTTTTTCGGAGATCCTTAGCAGTTGGCCAGTCGGTCCACCATACACTATTTTTCTTCCTGCTATCAACGGCATTGACATAGCCAGGTCCGTCGGGCGTGAAGCTGTGGCTGTAGGCCTTCATCTGAGAGTGGCAGTGCAAATCAACGATGATGTTTTTCATAAGGCTTTGGTGTTGTTAACGCATATCTTGGATTGACTATCAGTGCGAAGCCTATGGCAAATAGACTGCTAGTACATTCCAAAGCATGCGCCGAGGTGTATCAATAATATTCTTCACTTCTGCTTTTCTGGTTTGAAGATCAACCTCTTCTGAATAAATGGGTCAAAAATTGAGTTGGACTCCAGCGGTAGTATTGAATAGCTCTAGTTCGTCGACGGTCTGGATTGATCGTATGTAAGTGCCCGAAGCGAATACTCCTAAACGACCTCCTAATGGTAAGTACAATCCCAGGCTAGTATTGACTCCGATAGTTGGGGAGCTATTGCCAAGGTCAAACGCCGTAGAGCCTATGGTGAAAAATGGTTGTAGTTTATTTTGGCTCAAATACCACTTCAGTGCTAACTGGGCTTCTGTGACGCTACTTTCATCCAATTCGTAATAATTACCCCGTATTGAAAGACCAACACTAGGGTGGAAACGATATTCCAGGCCACCACCATAGAGGGTCCCGATTCTCTCCAGGCTATTATCGTTCGGAATAGTATGTACATAGCCCGTATGGAAATCAAGGGACAGTATTTTTTTGACTAGGCGATGGGCCTCGCCGGTGAAAACAGTCTGTTGTTGTACTCCAATATCCAATTTAGTTCTGTTGCTGTACGGTATATTAGTTTCAATGATATAATTGCCATTTCCTTTATCTGTCACCTCTGAAACCACATTTCTACCTGCTGAAAGAACCTTTAACTCAGGCCCGTAAGCAGGGCCCAAAAGATTCCCATTCACATCTCTAGGGCTGATAGTTAGCTGTAGGTTTTTCCTCGTCGAGGCATTCACTATTCTGATCTGAGATGCTTGTTCATCAATCGCTGCTACACCTACATTAAAGGTGGTCGTTTCCTCTCTTGTGAATGATCCAGCAGTCGGATGAACACCCTCGACTTCAAATCGTACCGTATAGGTTCCTGGAATATTGGTATTGGTGTAATTGAACTGGTACAAACCATTCCCAGTATGCCTCAGATTCACTGTAAGCTCATTTCTATTGAGGCGCCTGAACCAGTCCTCTTCGCGGTAAAACACACCAAGTTTTCTTTCAACAATGCTCGCATTGGGTTCGAGGATAACACCGGAAGAACTCTTAACTGGAGTACCAGCTAGTAGCTCCCCCTTCCAAACCGACGGAGAGTAGACGGTTGCTCTTACCGTTAAATCTTCTTCCAATGAGATTCCATTTGCCTGCACGGAGACAGACAGCGGCACAGTTTCGCCGCTCGAATGACGATCCGATCCCGTAGAGAAATTGTAGTCTAGGGATGGCTCATCCACCAACACCGCCACCTGGTATCTCGTCTGGTCGTTTCCTCGAATGACGACTTGCCATTCATCCCCTAGGCCGTTGGTGAATTCCTCCTGCTCAAAACTGAAGATGTAGTATCGGTCAGCTGCGGCACTCACATTTTCTGACTGTACCAAAATACCGTTCTTTAAGATGTCAAGGGTGTTTACACTTCCGCCTTCCCAACTTGCTTTTACGACCAACTTCGAAGCACTGTGATTCACACGGAAGCTCTCAGAAGATTCGCCAGTATTGTTGATTGCTCCTCTGCGGTACGTTAGAAGTTGAGGGCTGTATTCTCGTAGCAATGTAGGGAGCAATTCACAGAAGAATTGGACGAGGTCCTCCTCTGCTTCTTCGGTATACTTAAACTCCCCATTTGTGTTATCCGTTATCGCCGTTAGGCTATTCACAAACTGAGGCGTTGCACCTACGCCAATCGCGTGGATATTAATACCAAGTGCATCATTCAATACGGTTGGTGGTACGGTTGGCTGTACATTTGATGGCCGCCCGCCTGTGTTGACAATGCGGGGTGGAATATCACTTGATACGCTAGGGTCCATATTTTGGACACCATCCGTAAAGAGGATAATGTGCTTGTTTTCTGAGACATCATTTCCGTTCAGTATATTGATACTCTGTTGTAGTCCGGCACCCAAGGCAGTGAAAGAAGTGAACGATACCGAACCGAGCCTTGCAGCTATGTCGTTGATCAAGTCATCCATGCTAAACCCGGGTAGCAGGTCGTTTGCCAGGGAGTAGTTTTCGACGTTCGTACCGAAGTAGCTGATTCCCATGCGGTCATTAGGTGATTGAAATTCGTGCCAGAGCTCCACGAAAATCTTGACGGCTTTATCCAGGGCTTCTACTTTGGTCAGCTGATTACCTGGAGCTACCGGGTTGAGCATGCTGCCGGAAACATCCAAGTTAAGCATCACGTTCACCCCAGGCCGTTCGATGATGCCTCCTGCAGAAGTTGCTACCGCAAAAGGTTGCCTCCTATTTGTGGGCGTGTTATAGCCATCGATTCTGATGGTATAGGTGCCCTCAATGACATTATCACTGGGGATAAATATCTTCTCCACATTATTGACCCGATCCGCAGATGCAAGCCCGTTTGGGTGCATGACATTCCCATTCGGATCAATGATGGACAAGTCCAGATCATTGACCAAATGAGGGCCTGGATAATCATGATAGACCATAGTAACGGATACGGGGATGTCAGGATCATTAACCACTAAGGTGTATTCCTTGAATTCACCTGTGACGAGGCCTGTCCTTTCTTCAATGTGATCTAATTGGCCGTTGTTGCTGGGAATTAGTGTATTTGCTGCATCGACCCGCCCCCAGCCTTGCGCATTATCAGGCTGCCCGGGCATTTTAGGGTTTCCGTCTTCGGTAGTGCCTTCTATTATCTCGACGGCTCCGTTCATGATTGTTGCTCTTATCAGGGCTGCGGAAACAAAATTCTTCTTCAGTACTTCGGTGTAGTATTCTCTAACCAGAGCGGCAACTCCAGCCGTGAGTGGAGTGGATATACTTGTACCACTGTTGAGCACATAATTTTGGTCTTCCGACGAACCAATGGGGTCAATGTCAAAGCTACTTAATGAAAAGCCTGTTTTGACAATTCTAACGTCGGCAATGGAGAGATAATCACCCGTGGGGTTTGTACCAGGAGCTGGTGGAGGGGTAAAAAATTTCACCTCCAACATTTGGGCTTCAGCATGTACACCTAATGGTATCAAAGTCCGCTCCCAGTTGTTTTGCTCCCCGACAAAGCCTTCACAACAGGTGCTGGTGTTTGTATTGCAGGGAAGTTGGGTGCTCCCAAATTCACTTTTAATTTCCACAAACCACTGAGATCCGCGGGTCATCTGAAACTTAGTCCACATGCTAATGAACCGTGCTTCTTCATTGCCATCGGAGATGTCAACTGGATTCCGAAGGAATATTCTGGTATTGGAGCTTTGGTTTTGAGTCGCCTCCCAGTTCCAGAAACTAAGTGCAGGAGCACCCGGAATTGGGCCTTGTCGTATATTCCATGAGCCGGAGTTTTTATTGAATATATTGGGGGCTAAGCTCGTTTCGCTCATTCCAATTGCTCTACTTCGTAAGGAGGCAACCATAGTTCCTGGCGCGACTACATCTGGCTTTGTCCTGCCGTTGAAAACGGGTCCTCTACCACTAAAAGCAGCAACTTGTTCGGGGGAATCAGCAACTTGATCAGCGTCAATGGCATCACCATAATGTTCAGGGTAGGTGTTGCTAATATTCGGCCGGTGATTTTCAGAAGCCCCTACACTGAGACAATTCTTAGCTGTACTTGGAGATCTGACAGAC
Source organism: Bacteroidota bacterium (assembly GCA_039816955.1). Classification (GTDB taxonomy): domain Bacteria; phylum Bacteroidota; class Bacteroidia; order Chitinophagales; family Saprospiraceae; genus Lewinella. The sequence continues at coordinate 30,952 of JBCBWU010000025.1, read as the reverse complement.
CCGTTCTCCACGACGTTATCCTGATTCGTATCCCGTCCGGTATTACCAGCGGCGAAAAGGATAAGCATTTCAGGATTGTTCCAGACAAATTCATCCACGTGGAGATCTAAGTCTATGTAATTACTTGCGTCGAGCTCTAGTACATTGCTCGCCCAGCTATTACTGTGAATGTAAGCTCCCTCGGCAAAGGCTTGTCGGAACAGTAATTTTAGATCATCTGGGATACCTGAAAAATAGTGTCCACTAAAAGCGGCCTCATTTCGGTCAGGAGTCGCTGGATCGTCACTAAATAACGTTCGCTGTTCTACTGCTTGGAAAAGGACCCGAGCCTCAGGGGCAACGCCTGCATATTTACCTTGCGACAAAGCGCCATTACCTACAGCGGTGGCTGTTACGAATGTACCATGGCCAGTAATCAAATCCGCCGGACTATCTTGTGCACCTACATTATCTCGGTTCAAAAAGAAGATCACTTTCTGGCCGTTACATTGCTCATCGATAAAACCAGATGGGCGTGTAGATACGGGCCAATTCGTAATGTTCAATACCCTACCTGATAAATCGGTTATCATGTCTGAAGCGTCACCACGGTCAAGACCTCCATCGGTGAAGGCAATGGTTTGATTTGCCCCTTTTAGATTAAGATTTGCCCATACTTCCTCCACATTCATAATCCCTCTGGCTACATCTGTTTGCGGGCCTACACTCTGTGAAAGTTCAATTCGACAAACGCCGTTGAGACGAGCCAATTCCTGGATTTTCTCTTTTGGCACTTGCAGAGAAATAGTCGGTGAAATATTACTACTGATTTTGCTAAGGATAGTAGCTCCAATGGCCTCCATTTGTTTTGCTACCTCATCCAAGTTTTCACCTTTGAAAATGGCTGCCTTCACAGGTACGCCTTGCGGCCCAAAAACTACTTTGGTATCGGGGGCAGTTTTTTCGCTGATGTAATTCAGCAGAGAAGTGGCAATCTTTTCAGTAGGTTCTACTTTCTTCATAAAGCGCACATAGGTAAGAGAAGGCATTTTCTCCATTGTAGCCCTGTCAAGCTTTATGATGTACGTACCATCGGATACATATTGAATAGCGGTAATGCCGCTCTCGATTAGCCTTTGAGGAGCATTTGCTTTAACTCTTTCATCAAGGTGGATGAAATAATAGGCGTCTTCTTCAAGGCTAGCTCTGTTGGCAGACTTAGCACTCTTTACCTCAATTACTTGATCATAGAAGTTTATAATTCCAGTGTCTTGCGCGACCAGGATGATCGGTAAACCCACCAAGTAAATAAGGAAATACAGGGCTATCAGTCCCGGCGTGAATCGGTTATTCATAGGTTCCGTTTTTAGAATCTGAAGCTTAGACCAACAGTTGGGAACAGCAATGTTCTGATACCACCTTCAACAACATTGTACTGCGTAGTTAGTAGTGGATTAAAGCCAGTAGGGTCTCTTTCTTCGAGGCCTTGGATCTCAGTCTCGTCGTGGAAAGTAGTTAAGCCTCTCAGTTCTGCCCGAACACTTATCGCGAGCTTTGGAGAGGTCTTAAGGCTGGTTATAAATCGTTCGTAAGCGACTCCGTAGGTTAAGTTTGGACTTACATTGTTAGCTACCCTGACTTCTCCTTCAAGGTTGTCAATTTCATAGATGCCTCCTTCGTCCCACTGAAATCCGGTGCCTAGGAATAGAGAAGGCTGATCTTTAAGGAAGTTCCAACCCATCGTTAGCTCTAGCGCTAAGGCGTGCGTAGAAGCGACGTTGATATCGTTGAGGTTTGTGCGTGCTAAGGATTCCTGTCCGCAAGTCAGGCAATTGGGGTTATTCGGGAATGGCCATCTTCTCGAACCAGGTATGTGTATCCAGGCCAGCTCTGTTCCTAGCCAAATTCCTCTTTCGGGGTTTCGGTGAAACTCCAAACCAACAGTAGCTACATAGGAAATCTGCGTTCCATTCTGTTCGCCATTATCATCACCTACCACTATAGTGCTACCAGGAGCAGCATCAATATCGGCATAGATAATTACGCCACCTTCAGATTGGGCATAGATGGCTAAACTGATGATGGAGGAGAGTAAGGTGACAAGCAATAGCTTAAGTGAGTATGTCATAATATTATTAATTTTAGTGGGGGGTTCCGTTCTCCACATAAGTCAATTGTAATTTTAAAAGGGAGGTGACGCTTAATTTTGCATTTCGCCACCTCCGCAATGGGTTTTAGGTGTCCCTTGTATGTTAGCAAAATTAAGTCATTAGCTCGATGGAAAAATGGAAACTTTTGCCTTTACTTTAAGCTTGATTAATTAATTTTAAATTTATAAACAATTGACTTATATGTTTTTATGAAAAAAGACAAGAAAAATATACTTAAGTCAGACTATTTGCATGCATTGATTATGTCCATGTCGGACGATGAAAAACAGCACTTTTTTAGTTTGGCGAACTCGATTACAGAACAATCTAGAAGGGACTTCTATGTGAACTTGTTTCGGGTGATTGAAAATCAAAAGGAATACGATAAGGAGGAGTTGTTGCAAAAATTGAAAGGAGAACCATTGTCGAAAAATCTGAGTCAGCGCAAAAACTTCCTTTACAATCTAATTCTTCAATCTTTGAAAATTCAACATAGTAAGAAGAATATATATTTCGAGTTAGAGGAATTAGCCACCACTAGTATGTTGTTGATGGAACGAGGATTGCACGAGCAAAGTAAAGAGGCAATACAAGAGGCCAAGTCTATAGCCATTCATCATGGCCTTGACCTCAAGGCATTAGAGTTCTTGTTACTTGAAAAACGGATCACTCGAAATTATGAGGTAAAGAATACCTATGCACTTCTCCGACAAAAAAGTGAGGAAGCAATGCATCATCAACAGAATGTACGGGATCATTTTGAGATGTTGGACCTCTACGAAAAGATGCTATTAATCAGAAGAAAGGCAAAGCCTGATCAAGAGCCGGTTGAGATATTTATTCAAAGAATCGAACAAGTACTAAATACAAGTTCGCCTGAGGATAAATACAATGGAGAAGCACTGGTCTGTTTCTATTTGACGGGGATCTATTACCACCGCTATTTCAAGAACTTTGAGCGCTCATTTATCCACTCAGCAAAGCTGTTGACTTTACTGAATAATCCTAAAAATCACATTACGATTGAGCAAAAAAGAATGGTTGCTATTCTACGCATCCACCTTCTTAATTGTATTAAGAGTGGGAAGAAAGAAGACTTCTTTACAACCTTGGAACAGATAGGAGATATTAAGCCTAATTCCAGGGATATAGAGGTAGCTATATTTAATAACTCTAATACAGAGCTGGGCTATTATCTGGAGGAAAGAGATTTTGAAAGGGCTATAATTCTAGTTTCTAAAATAGAAAAAGGGCTTAAGGATTATGAGTCGGAAATTAGCCAGCATGAGCGGTTGATTTATTATTTGAAATTTGTGATGCTGTTCATTTCTAATAAGGAGTTAGATAAGGCGCAAAAATGGAATGAAAAGATTCTATCCAATTTGCAAGAAGATCTTTTGAAGGATTCAAAATTCCTTTGTAGAATCTTTGATGTGATTATTCTATACGAATCGAGGGAGGATGAGCTTTTGGACGCGCGCCTGAGTACACTCAAGAAGTTTGCTAGTGGTAAGAAATACAAGAATTTCGAAAAGATATTCACAAAGCACCTCCGACAAGCTAGGAAGGTGCGGGGAAAAAAGGAGAAGGATGTTTTCCGTAGTCTATTAGGCGAATTAGAGTCGTCTGCGAGTGATTTAACCTTTGTTGGGTTTGATGCTATAGCGTATTGGATTGAAAACAAGATTGAATTATAATAGAATAATCAGTCTTCCAAATACGGATACCGAATTTCCGTTAAGTAGAGCCCTTCCGGCCCGATGCTAAGACTTTTTTGCAGGCGGATTTGTGCGTCCATAGCTTGCTCTACCTCTTTCAATTGGATCTTACCTTCGCCCACAGATAGACACATGCCTACCACCAAGCGTACCATTCCCCGCAGGAAACGATTGGCAGCAATGTGGTAAGTCCAGTTCATACCATCAAAGTCCCACTCTGAGCGGTGCATTTCGCACTGCATGGTCTTGGCATCAGAGCCTGTCTTACAGAAGGGGAGGAACTGATCGTACTCTAGCAGCAGTTGGGCGACTGCCTGCATTTTATGCTGGTCGAAACGTTCCAGACTGTGGAGATAGAGTCGTGTTTTAGGATGAAACGGGTCTTTCTGGCCAGTAATGTGGTACTGATAAGCCCGGTAGTAGGCATCGAAGCGAGCATGTTGTTGTTCTTCTACCGGAAAGATTTGGCGAATAGCAATATCCGTGGGGAGGAATTTATTGATGCGGCTAGTGAAGCCTCGTGGGAACTCGCCTACAAAGTCGAAATGGGCATAATATCGGCTAGCGTGCACGCCGGTATCCGTGCGCCCACAGCCAACAATTTCCAGTTCGGGGGTTCTCAGAATGGTGCGCATAGCCTGCTCGATGGTTTCCTGTACCGAAACCTGCTGCGGCTGACGCTGCCAACCAAAATACCTAGAGCCATTGTAGGCCAGTTCCACAAAATACCGCATCTACTCGCTGCTGCTTTCTTCTAAAATAAAGGTTTTTGCTCGCTCAATAATAGCATCCACCCCTTTGAGCTCGTCCTCCGGGCCGGTGTTTTGGTAAATGTCGGGCTCGATTCCCTCTTCGATATTGAAGCCATCCGGCAGATAGGTACGCGTCACCGAAATCCTAAATTTCCAACCGTTGGGCAATTCAAATGAAACGGGTACGCCACCGCCGCCGCCGCTGCGGTCACCAATGAGTGTCACATTGGGAATATTAGACATAAAAGCAGAGAAAAAGTTCGTAGCCGAATAGCTATGCCGATTAATCAAAACTACGACGGGTTTGTCCAGCATCATAGCGGTAGAATCAGCAGTCATCCAGCGGCCGGGGCGCTGTTTGGGGGCTGTAGACTCTTCTTTAGTTTCTTCTTCCGCGGGTTCTTTTTCTTCTTCCTCTTTTCCTTTTTTCTTCTTCTTTTCCTCCGCTTTAGCCTTAGCTTCTGCGCGGGCTTTATAGTCTACCAAGGGTTTGACAAAAATGCTGTCGAGTACCGAAAAGTCCTTGGGGCCTGGCCCTGTCTTGTATTGACTGGTACCCATGAGCATGCGTTCGGGGACAAAACGCTCCGCTAGGCGGAAAGCATTGCGCATGGAGCCACCCCCGTTTTCCCGTACGTCAATAATCAGGCCTTTGGCGTTTGCAAAGCGGTTCAGTACATAGTCCAGGTTTCCTTTGGTGAACCTAGAGCTGAAAGAAGGGTAGTAAACATACCCAATAGAATCACTGAGCCAGGTATTGATCAGGGCGCCAGAGGTTTGGTAATCCTTACCCCAATAGTTGCGGTTCACAAAACCCCTATTAAAGTTGGCGGGGTAGTCAAGGTACCAGTCTGCATTGCGGGAACGGTCGTTATTGACGTAGAGATTGACGTGTCCATCGCGCAATTCAAACAGCATTTTTGACATGATGGCGTACAGGCTGTCGTTGCCCAGGCTATCGTGCACCATGGGGCGATAAAGCGCATCTAAGGAGTCCCACTTGACCTGCTTTTCCGCAAAGAAGGAGTAGTTTTCTTGTACGAGCTGCACGAAGTGCTCGTAATTGATGGTAGGGGTGTTTTCCGGGTTACTACCCACAATCCAACGCCCACAGGCAGTCAGGCAAAGTGCTGCCAAACATAAAATCAGAATCGAACGCATAATTATAGGAGTACTCGGAAGCCATAGACCAGGCTGCCGGTGGTGGAAGTAATTGGTTTAGTAGCTGGTACTGGGGTATGGAAGATGTTCCAGTCATAGCTCAGGCGATCGGTGCGCCAGGCACGGCTCTGATGATCCCCGTCTACCCCAACTTCGAATTTAAAGAAGCGGCCAAAACTCACAATATCAAAATTGCTAAACACGTGCTTAGCCTTCACTTTATCAATGTGAAGGAAAGGTGGAATGCCAATGTAAGTAGGTCGGTACAAGGCTGTTATCACAGGTACGTTGACTCGGGTAGTAAACGCCCAGTCATCAGCTCCTGAGATGGTTCTACGGTCCAAGGCACCGACACCAAACGAGCTTTGTAACATTACGCCCGTACGATTATTGGTAGGTAGTGGGTAGTTCCTTGAGTTGATTTGTAAGTTCCAGGTGCCACCCACGTATTGCTGGTTATCTGCCAACTGATCATCCCCTAGCCGAGCATAAAGCCCTACGGTGAGTTGCATGTCGGAAAGAGATGCGGAACGGCGGATATCCCGGCGCGGTTTAACTCGGGCCTTTAGATTCACATTATCGAAAGAGACCATCGTCCGCGAAACCCAGTCGGGGCGGATACGTTCATAACTTACGAAAAACCGTAAGCCATTACCGTTGTAAGTTAGGGTGCTGTGTGCTTGGTCGCGCACCGTATTAAATGCTATTCCCACTCCAATAGTGAGGTGCTCGCCGGAGTTTAAAAGGTTGATCCCTTCTTGGCCCCAGACAGGCAGTAGCACGAGAGAGAACATGCTGATTAGCCAGGCTTTCATTTTTTTAGCGTAAATATAGCAGATCGATCGAATAGCAAAAGCTTCCTTAGGCCTTCTGTCTCCCCTTAAACAGAATCAGGAAGCCAAAGGCAACTACGATTCCAAACCAAAAAGGAAACCACCAAATCTGAGTCCAGTCGTGTACATTAGGCGCAATGGTATGCCGCGTTACGCTCTGGCCAGCGATATAACTTCCTACAAATACGCCTACCCCCAGGGTGAGCAAAGAATAGAAGCCCTGGCCCGTACTCCGCAAATGAGAGGGGACTCGAGTATCCAGGTAAATCTGAGCCGATAGCATACTAAATATGTAAGCCAGCCCGTGGAACAGGAGCCCTAGGATGTACCAAGCTTCAGAGTTGTAGTGGATGCCTGCGATGAAACAACCATAGCGTACTCCCCAACTCAGCAGGCCAATGAAGATGATGGTGCGCAAGCGCCAGATCTTAAAGAACCAGGGTAGGGTGAGCATGAAGAGAATTTCTGTCACCTGCCCCAAAGACATTTTTCCTGCAGCATTTACTACTCCTTGCTCGTTGAGGAAACTATTTACGAAGCTGTAGTAGTAAGAGAGAGGCAAGCAAATCAGAGCGATAGCTATGATCATCACGATGAGCGAGCGATCGCGGAAAAGTGCTTGCATTTCGGGACCGCGTAAGCTTTGCCATAAATTTTCCTGACGTTCTTGTGGCGGTGTTTCCGGTAGGGTAAAGGAGTACAAACCTTGCACCACCGAACAAGCAGCCGCAATGTAGAAGGGGGTAGCTTGATCCTCCACCTTCAACCAGCCAATGATCAAACCCACTATGATCCAGGAAATGGTACCCCAAACCCTTATCTGTGGGAAGTCACGTTTTGTATCCTCGATATGATGGAAGCACAGTGCATTGGATAAACTGAAGGTGGGGAGATAGCAAAGCACATAAATTAGCATCAAGGGGTAGAACCACTCAAAAGTCTGAATTTGCGCTAGCGTGTAGAGCAAAACACTACCGGCTAAGTGTAAAATGCCCAGTAATTTTTCTACCGAAAAAAAGCGGTCAGCTAGTATGCCAAGCAGAAATGGTGAAATGGTGGCGGCAATTGCGGTAGTGCCATAGATCATTCCAACTTCTAGCCCGGAGAAACCCAGCGTTTGCTGGAAATAAGTGCCCGCAGTTACGAACCAACTACCCCAGATAAAGAACTGCAGGAATTGGAGAACTGATAACCGAAACTTGAGAAATGGAATCATCCGCGAAAGTACAACTTGGTGTGAATAGTTGAGCCTTTTGCAAATAATAATCCCGAATACCACGGTAGCAGTATTCGGGATTAGCGGAATTAGGTTATTGTCAGCAGCTTACCAACCAGGAAGCAAGTTAATACCGAACACTCCTCTGGTTCCTTCCACTAAGGGGAAGGCGTAGTAAGGCTCTACGACGAGCGCGCCGAAGAGGTTGATCCGTAAGGAGGCACCCGCAGTGAATATCGGTTGTACTTGCGGAAAGGCTACAAACGGATCCCCTGTTTCTGGATTGATGAGTGGTTCTCCATTGCGGTCCAGGGTGAATATATCTCCACTCAACTGCTCATTGCGAGTCCAGGCGATACCACCGTCAACAAAGAAGTTGAGGTCAGAGAATAATGCTTTGGATTTCACTAAAGCTAGTTGCCTTGGGCCAGAGAAAGGCAGTCGCACCTCAAAGCTGGAGACCAGAATTTTAGAACCCGTTAGTTCATCAAAATCACGGCCAGAGCCTAGGAAAATTTCTTGCCCTTGCTCCGTATTCAGACCCCGCACAAACCAGGGAAAGCCAAGGTACTGTGGGAATAGGTCATCACTGTTTCCGCCGTAGCGGCCAAAGTGCGTGGCCCGGAAGGCTAAGGTAACCGGCTGGAGGTACTCATACCGGCGATAATCGGCAGTGACTGAAGTGAAATTAAACTCATCAAAGTAGCGCCCTACGGCGAAACGATAGCGCTGGCCGTTGAGCGGAGCGGTGAGGCCAAAAGAGGAGTTATCTCCCACAAAAGCGGCTTCTATTTGCCCAATCCGGAAGCTGGCGAGATCGGCAATCTTATTTCTATCCTGGCCTACCAGGAAAAAGGTGTTGGGTTGGTAGAAGAAATCACGCTGATCTACCCGTCCAGAGTAAAGGGAATAATTAGCACTGGCCTCTATCCGGGTGGTAGTTGAGAGCGGTAATTGCGCAAATACACCCAGTTGCTCCTGGAAGATGCGCTGCTCAAATAGGGATTGTCGGTCCACCAGTGCTTGCTGCCCACCCAGATCGAGGGTATCTCTAGCCTCAAATTCTGATCCGGCAAAACTTCGGAAAGGTGTATGGGATAGCGATACGCCCCAGTGCACGCGCTTCTTGCGGTTGATGTAAGCTAAGACTCCCCCCACATCAATGAGCTCTCCGTTCATAGATAGACTGGTGAAGAATTGGTTGTTGCCCAGGATATCGCTAAATAGTAGATCTACGCCGCCGGCTAAACCGGTGGTAGTACCAAAGGCTTGATTAGAACCAATACCAATACCACCGCCACCACCAACGTAATCCAGCTGAAATTTGGGCTTGTACTCTATTGGAAGAAGTGGCAGGTTATCCGCAGCGTCTCCTCCTGCCTGATTGTCGGCCAAGAGCGGATCAACTATACTTGGGGCACGACGGTTGACTCGTGGTAGCGTTGCGGCTGTCATGTCCACATCCATCGGGTCAACTGTTTGCGCTAGCAAATCTTCTTCACGAGCCTGGTAAATGCGGTAGCCCTGCGAACTGAAGTAAGTGTACACCAGCTTGTTGCGCTTACGGTCGATACTAAAGGCAGGAGCGTAGTGGGTAATGCCGCTTACTCCAGTAATCAAGTCTGTAAGCTGGGTAATGGTCTCGCTGTTGCGGTCATACCGGTAAATGTTGCGATAGCCGTCTCGGTTAGATAGGAAAACGATATTACCCTTGGCGTCTTCTTCGGGATTCAGGTTGTCTGCTCCCGGGAAGAATTCATGATTGGTTACGATACCTGAGGCAACATCCAGTTCCGCCAGGTTAAACTTGTACTTGCCATGATGGCGATGCCTTTCTCGCATGCTCAGCTCATCGGTAGCAAATAAAAGGCGTGTTCCGTCTACCGACCAGCTAGGGTGCATTTCAGAGTAGGGTGTATCCGTTAGCTGGCGCACCTTCTTGGTACGAATATCGTAAGCGTAGAGGTCTACCTGCCCTTCCACCAAGCCAGTAACGACAATGGTTCGGCGGTCTGGCGACCAAGTTGGGTTACTAAAGGCCGGTACGCCAGAAAGTGGTTCCTCTAATGTGGTCTTACCCGTTTCTGCCTCGTTGATGATGAGAATGTTATCACCTTTAGCTACGCCAACGTAAGCGAATTCTCGACTATTAGGCGACCAGGTGCCAGAGGATTCAATGTAGTTGAAGTCATCCACGTGCCCGCTGCGGGTACTACTGGCCACCTTGCGCACGATTTTACCGGAGTTGGCTTCCGCCAAAAAGAGGTCAATACCAAAAACGTCCTTTTCCGATAGGAAGATAACATAACGACCATTGGGGCTAATTTCTGGTGCAATATTTAAGCGGCCAGCATTATCCTGATTGATGATCTGTTTACCGACAAAGGTTTCTTTACGGCCATCAATCATCTTCTTATAATAGTCTTCAATACTAGACTTCCAAAGCTTGGAAAGGTCCTCGCTGGTTAAGCCTAAGACTCGCCGGCTGGCGACATCAAAACCATACTTGGCGGTTTCTAAGAAGAGTGGAGCGATGATATCATCGCCTTTCAGCCCTGTAACGAATACCCAAAACATCTGTCCGTAGCGATAGGGGAAATATTGTGGGTTGTTGAGTTCTTTGAGGGTGGGGAAGTTATCGTGCAGGACTGCATCACGCATCCACATAGCGGTATGTGCGTCTACGGAGCCAATGGAGAGGTATTCGGCCAGGCCTTCCACCATCCACAGGGGGAGGTTAGCCAGGTTACGCAGACTAGTAGAATCACCATTGAGGATCATATTGTACTGAAAGGCGTGCACCAATTCGTGCCCCAGTACGTGATGCGTCTGCTGGTTCGACATGGCAATGGGCATAATGACCCGATTCTTGAAGGCCTCTGTTACCCCTCCAGTACCGACGCCAACTCTTCCGCTGATGGCGTTAGTTTGTTGGAAGTCGGCGTGGTTAGCATACAGTATGAAGGGGTTTTTGCCCGTAATCGTATCCTCTAATACGTATTGGTGTTGAGCGTACCATTCTTCTGCTTGAGCAACAAAATTGGCGATATACGCATCATTATCTAAGTAGTGGTACAGCTCAAAATGAGGAGACTGTAGTACTGCGAATTCGAAGTTTTCGTAATTGGGCTTGTTGCGCCCAAAGTACTGGGCCTGTAGTGTAGACCAGCTCATGCTTAGGGCCACCAGGGCGAACAAAATTCTGTAAGGCATAGATGGTAAGTTTTTCAAATGGTCAGGGGAAAATGAATAATCTGAGTCTATGATTTACAACGCTAGACGTTTTGAACAGATGTACGGGATGGGTGTTAGCAGCGTTAAACATATCTTAAAGCCTAGCTGCCCGCAAGCTGGCTGACAAAATGTTGCGCTCTTCTAAAACGGTGATTATCAGTGCATAGTTGGCTGGAGGGAAGGTGATAATTGTCACTGATATGGGAAGCTGGAGCCACTAAAAAGGACAAGTGTGCGTTATTACCGTAGATTTTGACGTCTAATAAGTGAAATCTTTCAATTGTCGGGCACGATCCAACGGATTTGCTTAACTTATACGACGGATGGTTTGTTACCAAACAGTAGCAATGGTTCCGTTTCAAACTACAAGATTATGAGGTATTTGCTTTTAGGTAGTATCCTGTTTTGGACGATGACGGCTTTGGTGGCGCAGACCACGGGTTACACTAAAGTCAATGGTAACTACTATAAATATATGGTGGATGATTGTGGCGATACTTTGATCGTAGCCAATCTAGACGATATTTCCATCTCATCTCTGCGCACCTTCGATAATGATGATGACTACCGCCGGTATCGTCGCTATCGCCAATACGCCATAAAGGTCTATCCCTATGCAGCCCAGGCCATTCGTATTTTTCGGGAAACGGAGTATGCTACCAATAACCTCTCCAAGCGAGAATCGAAACGCTACATACGTCGCCTTCAGCGCGAGCTCAAAGACGAATTTGCTGATCCACTCAAAAACTTGAGTAAGACGCAAGGCTATATCATGATTAAGATGATTGAGCGAGAATTAGATACGCCGCTATTTGAACTGATCAAAGGACTCCGCGGCGGTGTAACGGCCACTTACTGGAGTACTATGGGGAAGCTGTTTGGCCACCGCATCAAGGACGGCTATATAGAAGGAGAAGATCGAATATTGGACGCTGTACTGGATGATTTCGATGTCTCCTATGATGTGCCGGCGACTACTGGGGGGTAATGAGCCCCGGTGTCAAAAATTGGAACCGAAAAATTCTTTCCTTACTTTTTAACGCTTTAATTTCGTTAAGCTTACTTAGGGACGGAAAGCTCATAGGACTGTCCCGACCATTTAGTCAAGACTAAGTAAGCCCATCAAAGTTGATGCTTTTGACCGGCGGTCTTCGTTTTTCATTGCTGTAGCAATGCTTAAACAATCGATGTTTAGTCCGCCTTTACCGTCATAAGCAGGTGCACACAACGCTATGGTGTGAGCAACAAACCATTAGCAAGTGTGTACTTCTGATCCTGGAGTAGTCTGCTCAGGATTTCTTGGAGGCAGTAGCCAAATGTAGTGCCTGTACTGCCATTACCGAGTTGTCAATGATAGCTCACTAACGCATTGCTGGACTCAGCCTATTCGTTGATCGAATGTAAGAGCTGAGTAGATAGAACGATTTTGGTCTGTGCTGACGAGTGTCAGTGACAGAGCGGAATCGGCGTGTCTCTAACTCGAGGAGAGTTGGGGATTACTGGTGAACCGGACAATAAGGGTGGGACCCGCCCTGCGGGTATTTGCAATAACTGATAATACACCTCTGCATAGTTTGGCTTATTACCTACTGTTCCTTCAGCGGACACCAAAGAAATGCACTAGTGAAATTGTTGATTATTTAGATAAGCCAAGAATCTGCCTAACCCATTCCTTCTCCGTTCGGTACCAAATCAGCAGTGTTAAGCATAACAGCACGGTGTTTACCCCAATACGAATACCCACTTGATCCGGGAGCGTTTGCGCCAGGCCAATAGAGACCAACCATGCCACAATGGCTGTCAGTAAATAATAGGCCATCCTGCCCAACTGATAGTTGACTGGCCAGAACTTCCGAGTGACAAAGTAGGCGGCAATACACATACTAAGGAAACAGGCTAAGCTGGCCCAGGCCGGAGCGTAAATGTCAATGCTGGGAATGAAGGTGAAGTTAATAGCCAGCGTAATTATGGCTCCTAGAGCGGCTATATAGCTGGCCCAGCGTGTTTGATCACTGAGTTTGTAGCCGATAGAGAAGTTGTAATAGAGCCCTAAAAAGAAGTTGGCTACCAGTAGAATAGGGAGAACTCCGAGACCTTGGCGGAAGTCTTGTCCTAAGAAATACTGAATAACCTCCAAATAAAGCATGATGCCCAAAAAACCAAGGCTGCCAATTAGAGCAAAGGCGCGTGTAACATCTGCGTAAATGGCTTTATCATCACTTTCTGCAGCCTGACGAAAGAAAAAGGGTTCGGCTGCGTAGTTGAAGGCCTGTACAAAAAGATTCATAAGAACGGCTAGCTTAGCTGCGGCGGCGTAAATGCCACCTAGTGCTAGGTTTTCTTCGGTTGTTCCGGGGCCTAGAATTTTGAGGAGTGGCGTGCCAATGAGTTGATTCACAATACCTGCTACCGCTGCCAGTACAAGCGGAAGGGCATAGTTTAGCATACGTTGCCAAACATCTTGGGCGAAGCGCCAAGCTAGTTGGTAGTATAGCGGAGAGAGCAGCACCAGTGTACAGCCGCTAGCTAGTAAATTGGCCCAGAATATGTATGCTACTCGGTGCTCGGGATTATAAATAGCCTTGGCCCAACCCATGTTTCGTTCTACTGCCCAAGGCATTGCCTCCAGAAAGAAGAAGACCAGGATGATGTTAATAACAATGGCACTCAGTTTAATCAACGCAAAGCGTATGGGTCTGCTATCCATGCGCAGCCGTGCAAAGGGAATAGCTGCCAGCGCATCAAACGCTACGATAAAAGTGAAGACACGAACGTAGTCTTCTCGGCCTGGGTACTTGAGCCAGTTAGCAATATTTGGTGCTAGCCAGAGTAACAACGTTGTAAAAAATACTGTGGTGGCAATTATCGATAGGGAGGCCGTGGTGAAAATAGTATCCGGATCAGATTGCTCCGCCTTGGCTCTACTGGCAAAACGGAAAAAGGCAGTTTCCATGCGGTAGGTAAAGAAAACCAGCAGTAAGGCGATGTAAAAGTAAAGGTCGTTGACAATGCCATATTCCGATTCCAGAAACACCCGTGTCAGATACGGAGTGAGGATAACCCAGTTGACAACGCGCCCAACAATGCTACTGAGTCCGTAGATGGCCGTTTCGCCGGCTAGTTTTTTGACTAATGACATGCAGAGGCAAAGATAAGAGCGTGCTTGGAATTCTGGTCTTCCAGAAAAAGACCATTTTGACGATGATTACAAGAATCCAAACTGGCTCTAATATGAACACATTCAAAATTTAATTCTACCTTCGCTCTAACGTATCAAATCATCGAGTCCCTATGATTAACGTCCAGCTACTCAAGGCAATATGTGAAGCCCCAGGAGCCCCCGGATTTGAACAACGTATTCGCGAACTGGTATTACGAGAAGTGAAGCCGCTGGCCGACGAGGTATCAGTGGATAATATGGGTAATGTGATTGCCATTAAGCGTGGTCAAGAACGCAAAAAGGTGATGATTGCTGCCCATATGGACGAAATTGGCTTCATAGTCAATCATATCGATGACGATGGCTTTCTCCGCTTCCTGCCGCTAGGCGGATTTGATCCTAAGACGCTCACCTCTCAGCGCGTAATTGTACACGGTCGTAAGGATGTGATTGGTGTGATGGGCTCTAAGCCTATTCACCTGATGAAGCCGGAAGAACGGACTAAACAAGTGCCGCTCCAGGATTACTTCATTGATTTGGGTATGCCAAAAGAAGAAGTGCTCAAACTGGTACGCCCAGGTGACCCCGTTACACGTGAGCGGGAGTTGATCGAGATGGGGGACTGCGTCAATAGTAAGTCTATTGATAATCGAGTGTCGGTCTTTATTCTGCTGGAAGCGCTCCGCCGCCTGAAGGAAGAAACCGTTCCCTACGATATATATGCGGTGTTTACCGTCCAAGAAGAGGTAGGTCTACGTGGTGCTATCTCCGCTGCTCACTTGGTTGATCCTGATTTTGGGTTTGGATTGGACGTAACCATCGCCTTTGACGTACCCGGCGCACAAGGCCACGAAGTGGTAACTAAATTGGGCAAAGGCGCAGCCATTAAAGTACTAGACGGCACGGTGATTAGTGATTACCGAATGGTTAATTACCTGAAGAAACTCGCTACTCAAAACGAAATTCCTTGGCAACCCGAGCTACTCCCAGCGGGGGGGACGGATACTGCTGGCCTACAACGCTACGGTAAGAAGGGTTCCATTGCTGGGGCTATCTCTATCCCACTTCGCCATATCCACCAAACGATTGAAATGGCTCACAAGGCCGACATCAAGCACTGCATTGATCTGCTCACACTTGGCATCAGTAAGTTGGATACCTACAACTGGAGCTTTTCCAATACCGATGATGATGGGCAGGGTCCAGCAGAAGCTGAGCCGTCTGGCGAATTTTTCTAAGTATCGAAGAATAGTTCCGAAAGTCGGGAGACTTTTGGGGAACTTTTTCTAGCGCGAACCGAACAGGTGAGCCTGACGCCGGGACGGTGTAAGGGCTAGGGATAGCAGGGCCGACCTAGGAGCGCCCGGATAGCCCGACGCTGCCCAAGCCTGTGGCTGGGGCTAAGCGGAGCCCCCAAATAACAGTTAGTCCGAAGCAATCTTCCCGTTAATCGAAAGCCTCTTGATAGTTGACCGAAAGTCTCCCGACTTTCGAAAAAACAATAAAAAACGCAAATTCCTCCTCCTGCGCAAATCAACTGCGCAGTAGCCCTTGATCATTGTGTCAACAAAAGACGCAGCGCAATACCCGTATGCTTAAATACAGCCTGCTGGAAAAGCGATGCATTTTCCCAAAAAAAATATTTTCCCTTTAGTTTTTGATTTTCAGTTGATTAGGTGGTATTTGCAGGTTTTTTGAAAAAAAATTGAAAAAAATCTGAAACTGCGGAACTAATCGACAGGCGAATCCGGTTGATAGGGGCGTGCATGCGAGTAAAAGCCCCGTGGTGAAAACAAGCTTGCACGGATAACAGTAAAAATTCTATTTTTATGGTTCTGATGGCTAACAACGACGTAAGACAACGGGTCTTTGAGCGCGAGTTTCTACCTGAACTCGATGCACTTTTCGGCTTTGCCTATCATCTAACGTATGATGAGGCAGCAGCAGAAGATCTTGTACAGGATACGATCGAGCGGGCCATCAAGGCTATCGATCAATACCGGCAAGGTACCAATGCCAAGGCATGGTTGTTCAAGATCATGCGTAATCATTTCATCAACGGCTACCGCAAAAAGGCGCGTCGGCCAAATATGGTGGATTACGAGGATGTTGCTGCGGTGATCCCTGATACGGAGACGCAGAACATACCTGCTGTAATGGATTGGAACGACGAGAGTCTGCAAGACATCGTAGGTGATGAAATGTCGGCCGCTATGGGACGCCTGTCTGAAGATTTTCGGACGGTGATTATCCTGAGCGACCTGCAGGACTTTAAGTACGAAGAAATTGCAGAGATACTTGGTGTTCCGATTGGAACGGTGCGTTCGCGGCTGTTCCGGGCTCGAAACTTGCTGGCTAAGGATTTGAAGGATTATGCCGAAGCAAACGGCTTTACTAATAATCGTACAAAAAATTCATAACCTTGCCTAGCGCAAGTTGAGCCTACCTGGAAGAACGTTTTCATATTATCACCCACCCTTATTGTTAGTTTAAAACAGATTTACCGGGTTGATGATAGGAGAGCGTTCTTCACAGGAACAAAACAACGCCATGTTTTTTACACCGTTTAACATTCAATGTCCCAATGCTACTGCCCAGCTCAGTCTAGGTGAAGTAGCGTTTTTTGTGTCGCGCGGGAGCTCATGGCAATGCTGTTTTGATAATGGCTACAATTCGCGAGGGCAGAGAAATTTTCCAGCCATGAGAGATCAGCATTTTCAAGACCTGATGCGCAAGTTTGATAAAAATTTGCAAGACGATGGCCCCGGCAACGCCAGTAAATCGCAACCGAATAATTATCGTTCCGCAAGTGAAGCCAAAAGCACAATAGTAGAAGAACTAGATAGCCAGTTAGACTTTAAGCAGTTTTTAAAACGTAGCCTCCCTAATAGAAAGCCTTCCTCTGAGTTCATTCAATCTATCAAGGACCGGATCAAAACCATCGAGTAGTAAGCTCCATTTCCTCGATTTAAATTACCACCCATTTCCTACTATCAAATTCAACTATTGCATACGCAATAGCAGGGTATTCCTTGTCCTAATAAGTCTGATAAGACCACTTGGACAGGTTGCAAAGAACAGATACAGTTCGAGTGCTTCAGTTTGGATTGGATGAACCCAGCCAGGCTGAAGCCTCGTAGCTTATACTTATACTTCCGCAATGGCGTAAGAAGAAAATCTCGTATCTTAAATGGGATTGCGAAGGATCAATGATCCTATTTTTTCGTGAAATATTCCCGATTGTGAAACGAATTTTTCTGCTGACGTTCTTAGTGAGTACAGCGGTGCTGAGCCAAGCGCAAGATGGCTTAGGACTTGATCATCAATTGCTCTTGGAGCGTAATGCCCTGGAGTGGACTGCTCCCGAGGGGCCGTATCGGGTGATTAAGAATCCGACCAACCGTTTTCAGGAATACGATTTCGGAGTTTATCTGCGTAAGCAAAAGATAGAGGTCCGCTATCACATCGTACCCGCTAATCCGGATAGTGATCGAGAGCTCATTCCACATGTGCGCGCAGCTCGTATGGCGATGCACCTAGCAGGAAACGATGAGGATAGCTACATTGCCGCTCACGAAATTGAGCCGGAAGAGCTAGAAACGATCTATCAAGCCGACTGGGGCCAGCTATTCTACTTTCCTCCCAAAAGGATATTTAGTGAAGCTAAGAATTGCCAAATGCTAGCCTTGTACAGAGAGGACGTAGCTCTTTGTTTTGTGTTCTTGCTATTTGAAGAAGCTCCGCCTAGCCTGCCAGAGTTGAGTCAGTTACTGCGTTTTCAAGCACCAAACTTGCAGAATTAGCGAAACATATCCTGGTCCAGTAGATCTTCTATATCGGTTTCGTCCTTCTTCGCGTATTCCGGCATGCGTTGGTAAGCGATGTAAGCGACTATACCGCCGATGATAATACCCGCAAAGTTGAGGATGAGCTCTGTTGTACGGTCAATGGTAGCGGCTTCCTCAAGGCCAATGAAAAGCGCGGCAATAAGACCAAATAGAAGCTGGGTGCCGAAGTAAGAAGCGGCTCCGATAAAACCCCAGAGTACTTTGTTGAGGCCTAGCTCGCCGGCGTGATTGACAAAGGCAATAACGATAATGATGAGAACGATCATAATAGTGGTGGTTTTAGAGCTCTAAGTTAAGGGAATAACTTGCGAATCTGCTATTCCAAATACCTGATCTTCCCGCTTTACTGCTAAGGTTGCGAGCCCGGTAAACGAACCAAAGGCAGGTAGTATTCCTTGCCGCTGCCCGAAGTAAAAGCAGGGTAAGCGTAATGTTTGCCGCCCTAGCCCTTCTAGCCTCACACCCGGATGAATATGCCCGCAAAGATTGTAATACTCAGATGTCGGATGCGTTAATGGTTCGTGCGTAAAGCAAAATGGCCCTTCGTTGTAGTGGGTAGGTTGAATGTACAGGGCGCTCTTCTGGTATACTTCCTTAGAAAGTACATCATGATTACCAGGTACAAGCTCAAACCGGATGTGAGAAAACTGTTTTAGCAGGTCTTCCCACTCTTCCCAAATCGTATTGTAGTCACTGTGAAACAGATCGCCAAGCAAGAGTACCCGCTCTGGGCTGAAAGTGAGTAGAAGGCTGATGAGATGGTCAAAATTGGTATCCTCCACGGCCTTTGGAGCAGCAATACCTGCCTTACGGAAATGAGTGGCCTTACCTAAGTGCAAATCAGCCAGGATGAGCATATTGGCTTCTTGCCAAAAGATAGCTTTCAAAGGGTGCAGCCAGAAGTGCTGTTCGGCGAGCTGAAACTGATGAGCATGAGGAAAGTTCTTCACGGCTCAAATATAGCTTACTCTACCAATTTGAGTTTCATTCGTGCAATGCGATCTGCTAAGCGTTCAGATGACATGCGGCTACGCAGGCGATCTACCATAATGGGGAAACTAAAGGGGGTGGCCCGATTGGGAAATTCTACACAAATCTTCTGCTGATTGATGCGTTCTAAAGCGGTGCGCAGGCGAGCTTCCTCCAGTTGAAAGGTCATTACCTCCTCGTAGGCTTGCAGCAATAGGAGGTTGTCTGGCTCGTAATCAGAAAAAACCTCAAAGAAAAGCTGGGCGCTAGACTGTAAGTGCCGATCCCGTTTCTGCTTACCAGGGAACCCTTTGAAGATTAAACCTGCTATGCTGGCAATATCGCGAAAACGCCGCTTCGCCATTTCCATCGTGTTAATGCTAGACTGGATATCGCTGGCGAGATTGTCGAGAGAGAATAAGCCTTCTTCGACAAATAATCGAATGTCAATTTCTTGATCACTCAGCAGTTCGAAGCCATAGTCGTTTACAGCAATACTAAAGGTGATGGGTTTTTTCTGACCAATCCTGTAAGCTAGTAAGTTAACCAGACCTTCGTTGACAAAACGCCCTTCCAAGGGATAACAAAGCAAGTGGTAGCCCTCTCGATCTTTAAAGTATTCCAGTAGTAGCTCCCGATCATTGGGTACACGCGACCGCTCTGCTTGAATCTCGAATAAAGGCTGTAGGGCGATGAGTTCGGGCTCCTCTGTTGGTGTTCCTATTTCGTTGAGTTTCTTGCGTAGAAAAGCGCTCAACTGATTACTCCACTGTAGATTACCACCCAACCAGGCTGGTATTTTTCCTTTCTTTTTTTTGCTGATCCGTACGAGCACAGTCATCTCTTTGACGCGTACAAACTCCAGGCTACGACCGGCAAACCAGAAGGTGTCGCCCACTTTTAGTTGGCCTACAAACCACTCTTCTACGGTGCCCAGGTACCCACCAGTCACAAATTTGACCCGCAGACTACCGTCACTCACAATGGCCCCAATACCTAGCCGGTGCCGCATGGCAATACGTCGACTAGTAACCTTGTAGAGGCCATTTTCTACTACCACCTTTTTGTACTCATCGTAAGCGCCAAGTGAAGAACCTCCGGTAGTGACAAAGGCGAGCAGCCAGGCCCATTCATCATCGGATACGCTTTGAAAGCAAAAAGTCTGACGCACCTCAGACAGTATTTCCGCTGGACGAAAACCGTCACTTACCGCCAGTGTAACCAAATACTGAGCCAGTACATCGAAAGAGCGGATATAGGGAATGCGGGATTCCAAGCCTTTTTCTTTAGCCGCCTGCCGCAAAGCAGGGCCTTCTAAAATCTCAAGCGAGTGAGTGGGGACAAAATGAATAACGCTCTCTACCCCGGGGCGGTGCCCACTACGACCTGAACGTTGCAAAAAGCGAGAAACACCTTTGGCACTACCTATTTGCACGATGGTTTCGACGGGCCGAAAATCTACACCAAGATCCAGGCTAGATGTGCACACCACCGCCTTAAGCTGCCCCTCGTGCAGCGCGGTTTCCACCCAATCCCTCAGTTCGCGCGAGATAGAGCCGTGGTGCATGGCCATAATTCCCGCCAGATCTGGCACAACATCTAGTAGGCGCTGGTACCATATTTCGCATTGCGCCCGAGTGTTTGTGAAGATCAGTGTACTCTGGCTCTTTTGAATGATGGGTACCACCTTTTCCAGTAGTGTGATACCTAGGTGACCCGACCAAGGGAAAGTCTCCACTTCATCCGGTAAGACGGTATGAATCTGTACTTTTTTCTCAATGCCAGAACGGATGACTACGGCACTAGAAGCCCGGTCTGGTCCAAAAAGCACCTCTATGGCTTCGTCCATATTGCCAATGGTGGCAGAGATGCCCCAGGTTTTTAGTTCGGGGAGTAGTCCGCGTAGGCGCGATAGGGCCAATTCCATTTGCACGCCGCGCTTGCTGCCCATGAGCTCATGCCACTCGTCAACCACCACAGTTTTCAAATTACGGAAATATCGGGCATAGCCTTTGGTTGCTAGCAGTAAATGCAGGCTTTCTGGGGTAGTAATGAGAATTTCAGGAGGGGTCTTGAGCTGCTTCTTGCGTTGCGATGTTGTCGTGTCTCCGGAGCGTATACCTACTTGCCAATCAATTCCGAAGTCGACTAGTAAGCGCTGAGCCGACTGTTGAATTTCCTTGGTCAAAGCTCGAATTGGGGTAATCCAAATGGCTCTAAGGCCGTAACTTCCAGTTTTGGGAACCGGCGGAGCTTCCCGTAGAAATTCTAGTACGATTGGAACCAGTAGCGAATAGGTTTTGCCGCTACCGGTGGGGGCGTTCACCAAGCCACTCTTTCCCGCTAGATAGTTGCCCCAGCTTTGTTCTTGGAAGGGAAAGGGCTGCCAACCTTGTTGTTTAAACCAGGAGCGGCCCTGATCGAGCAACTTGATTTCTTGCGGTTTGCTTAGAACGCCTTTGATGAGTCGTTGTTTTATGTAAGGAAATGCAATATCCGGAACTTTTGTTCTGCGAAAAAGGTATCCTTTAAGAGGGAACCTAAAGTGGACGCAAAAAAATCTTTACTTGCTATTTCGTTAAGGAAAGCTAAAAAAGTTGTTGGGCTAGGTTTGGACCTCTATTTTTACACAAACTATCAACCTGCATATGCCTGATCTACGTGTACTCGTATGGGTGAGCGTGCTCACCCTTGGACTATTGTCCTGTAATTCAGATGACAGCGCTACTCTGACAGTACCTAAAACTCCTGCTCTAGAAAGAACGATCGAACGAGTTGATTCTTTTGATTTGGATGGTTTTAAGGAAGCTTACGAAAATACAGACCGCGTAGTGTGGCAGCGTCCGAATCTGATCATCGGCTTGCTAGGCAATGGTGATTTATCAGATAAGACAATTGCGGATATTGGATCTGGTCCAGGGTTCTTTGCTAAGCGAGTAACTCCCCTGGCAGAAAAGGTCATTGCACTAGATATTGACCAAAACTTTCTGGACTTCATTGATAGTACCAAAGTGCTGGAGTTGCCGCGCGACATCCAGCCTCGACTGGAGACCCGACTAACGCCCCGTAATGCACCTCGATTAGGCCCAGAGGAGGTAGATGCAGTATTGATTGTGAATACGTTCATGTACATTGATAATCAACTGGAATACCTACAGAAACTGAGGCCCTGTATTAAAGATGGCGGTCGCTTGGTGATTGTAGACTTCAAACGCAAGCGGACTGCGCTAGGGCCAAGACCTCGTGAACATCGCGCACCATTGTATCTAGTAGAAGACCTTTTGCACGAAGCGGGATATCAGAATGTTCAGGCCATCGATACCGAGCTGAATTACCAGTATATCCTTATTGCGGAAGTTTAAGAAGCGGAACTTCGCTTTTCATTTGGACTGATTCTAAATAAGTGTACCTTCAATCCAACCGATTCTCCAATCAGTTGTTACTTTTGTGAATCTATTTGTGTGAGAAGAAAGAAGATCAATCATGGATAATACCACGGCTACAAAAAGTCCGGTCTTATTATATACCGAACAGACCCCTAATCCGGAGTCACTCAAGTTCGTTACCAACCGCATGTTGTACCGCGGTACCGCTGATTTCCGGGAAGAGGAATTGGCTCGGGAATGGTCACCCATTGGCAGTGCGTTATTTGATCTGCCTTACGTAAAAGGGGTGTACGTGTCGAATAACTTTGTGACGGTCACCAAGGAGTTTAACTACGCTTGGGAAGACATTATGCTCAAGCTCAAAGAGTTTATCAAGCAGTATGTGCAAGACGGCGGTGAAATTGTCAAGGAAGGTTTCACAGAAGCTATGGCCGCGATTGAAGCGGAGCGCGGTGCCAGCTACGACTACAGTGAAGACGACGCCGAGATCGTAGCCAAGATCAAAGAGTTGATTGACACTTACGTGAAGCCAGCGGTAGAAATGGACGGTGGCAATATTGAGTTTAAGCATTTCAAAGAAGGGATCGTGACGGTGATCTTGCAAGGTTCTTGCAGTGGTTGTCCAAGCTCTACGGTTACCTTGAAGTCCGGTATCGAGGGCATGCTGAAGCGCATGCTACCACAAGTAAAAGAAGTAGTTTCTGAGATGGGTTAAGCCCAGAGAAACTTAGTAGATATTGGAAACGGTCTAAGTAGTGAATGCTGCTTAGGCCGTTTTGTGTTTATAGCAACAAACTCAGCCGGTGTCAAAAGATGGAACTCAAAAAGTTTGATGATCGTTATTTTTGTATTAGATTTGTTTTGTTGTTGTGGTGTCTTCCCACATTCGGATACTACGTAAATCAACAATCAGTGATAAGTGCTTCTGAGCCGATGGATGCCGTTTTGCTAATAGCCATAAGGCTACTTTTGACAAAGCAATCAGAGTTGGTCCATCTCTACCGTTCGAAGCAGGTGTACTCTAGCTGACTTGAGGGAATATTGATCAGCAGGGAACACTTCTGATCTTGGACATGCTATCCAAGATTTCATGGCCAGTGGTTGCGCACAGCTGTCGTTGGAGCCACTATTTCTGAGTCACTAATTCTTGACTCTTCACACAAAGATGGGCCCAGTCGGTTCGTTGATCGAATGTAAGAACTGGGCAAAGAACAGCTCTAATCGGTTTGGTATGACGCCAATTATCGAACGGGGCACGTGTGTCCCTAACTCAGGTTGGGTTGGGGATTTTCGGTGAACCGGGCCATAAGGGTGGGACCCGCCCAACGGGCGGGTTTTAGCCAAGAGTAAACTCACAACTAGCAACAAAATCGAACCGCCAAAAGCCAGAACTGTGTTCCAAAATTCTATATCTTTGCAGCCAGTCAAAGTTACTATTCCTACAATCAGCGTTATTTCCCGCAGGGCCCTACAATCAGTGATTTATATTCCTTCCTATCCGAGCTCTATCCCTGCATTGCATTTTCAAGAATCAATAAATTATGTTGGTTAAAACTTTTGCGAGCGCCGTGCAGGGTGTTGATGCGCAAACGATTACGGTAGAAGTCAATACTGGTGGTCATGCTAGTTTTGATGGTAAGGCATTTTATCATTTGGTAGGTTTACCAGATAGTGCGGTAAGGGAAGGTATGATGAGAATGGAGCCGGCGCTCAAGAATAGCGGGTTCGAGGTGATCCGACTCAAGACGGTTGTCAATCTTGCGCCAGCAGATATCCGTAAGGAGGGCGCTGCTTATGATCTTCCAATTGCGCTGGCTTATCTGGCAGGCTCACGCCAGATTGCTGCTACCGAGCTGGATCAGTACTTGATCATGGGTGAGCTTTCGTTAGATGGTAGCCTACGCCCCATCAAGGGAGCATTGCCTATGGCTATCCAGGCGCGAAAAGAGGAATTCAAAGGGATTATCCTGCCCAAGGCTAATGCCCGTGAGGCGGCTATTGTGAATGATATCAAAGTCTATGGGGTAAATACCTTAGCGGAGGCGGCAGGCTTCCTAGATGGGCAGCTGGATTTGCAGCCCACCTTCGTGGAAACACGGGACGAATTTGCCGCTCAAGTTGGGGATTATGACGTGGACTTTACGGATGTACGGGGACAGGAGAACATCAAGCGAGCTCTGGAGATCGCTGCTGCCGGAGGGCATAATTTGATTTTAATTGGTCCACCGGGCGCTGGTAAAACCATGCTGGCGCGGCGTTTGCCAACGATACTGCCTCCCTTGGATTTGCGTGAGGCGTTAGAGACGACCAAGATTCACTCGGTAGCCGGTACCCTTCCGGACCATTCTGCGCTCATTACCCAGCGCCCATTCCGCGCACCCCACCATACCATCAGTGATGTGGCTTTAGTGGGCGGGGGCTCCAATCCTAATCCGGGCGAAATAAGCTTGGCACATCATGGGGTACTATTCTTAGACGAATTACCAGAATTCAAGCGCTCCGTGCTTGAGGTCATGCGGCAACCTATGGAAGAGCGGAGAGTAACCATATCCCGGGCCCGGGTCACCGTCGATTATCCCGCAAGCTTTATGTTGGTTGCATCCATGAATCCTTGTCCTTGTGGCTATCATAATCATCCGGAAAAAGAGTGTTCCTGTGGACCTGGACGGGTAGAGCGGTACTTGAATAAAATCAGTGGGCCTTTGCTAGATCGGATTGATTTGCACGTGGAGGTAACCCCTGTTTCCTACGATGAATTGTCTGATGATGCCCGCCCGGCGGAGCAGAGTGAGGACATTCGAGAACGCGTTATCCAAGCGCGCGATTTACAGCGTCAGCGCTTTGCAGATCAAAAAGGGATTTATGCCAATGCTCAAATGTCGAGCCGCATGGTGCGCGAGGTGTGCCAGATCAGTAAGCCAGGTTCGCTATTGATTAAAAAGGCCATGGAGCGTTTACAGTTATCAGCTCGGGCGTATGACCGTATTCTCAAAGTAGCCCGTACCATTGCTGATCTGGGCGGCAGTCCCGATATCAAGATTGAACATTTGGCAGAAGCTATTCACTTTCGTAGCCTTGATCGAGAAGGATGGCTGTCCTAAAATGACTACTTTTGGGCATGCAAATAGTGTCTTATAACGTCAACGGAATCCGTGCTGCAGCTCGGAAGGGTTTAGCCGAATGGCTAAGTGAAAACAACTTTGATATTGTCTGTCTACAAGAATCTAAGGCCAACTTAGATCAAGTAGATATGAGTGAATTTGAAGCCCTTGGCTATCAACACCATTGGCATTCTGCCGAGAAGAAAGGCTATAGTGGGGTGGTTACTATGACGCGTATTCCCGCGGACAACGTAGTTGCGGGTTGTGGTATCGAACGTTATGATCGAGAAGGCAGAATTCTGCGCACTGATTTTGGCGATTGGACACTACTGAATTGCTATTTCCCCTCTGGAACCAGTGGCGACGAGCGGCAGGGGTTCAAAATGGAATTCTTGGCAGATATCCAGAACTGGATTGAAGAACTGCGCAAAGAGTGCCCTAGGCTCATAATTTTGGGTGATTACAACATCGCTAACCACCCGATCGATATCCATGATCCAGTGCGGAATAAGAAGTCTTCCGGTTTCCTGCCAGAAGAAAGAGAATGGCTATCCAATTGGTTTGAGAATGGCTTTACGGATGCTTTCCGCAAGGTGCATCCCGAAAAAGTAGAGTACAGTTGGTGGAGTTACCGTGCCAATGCCAGGGCTAACAATAAGGGCTGGCGGATCGATTATCAGTCAGTCTCCGATAATTTGGCGGATAAAATCCAGGATGCGCACCACCGCCCGGATGCAGTGCATAGCGATCACTGCCCCGTATGGCTAGAAATTGACCTGTAGCAATACGAGGCAGTGATAGACCTTTCGCGATAGACTTATTCAGCTGCGGCGAAAGCTCCACTATCAACGTCTCTTAAGTACTGAATGACGCCCGGGAAGTAATGCTCTGGATCGTCGAACTGTGCTAGGTGGCTTCCGTTAGGGCAGTGCAGGTAGCGACCATTCTGCACCTCACTGGCCATCCACTTCATGTGCTTAGGGTCCATTGTATCGTGAGCAGCTCCAATCACTAATGTTGGTACGCTAATTTCTTTTAGTCGATCTGTTACATCCCAATCCGCCAAGAGGCCACGGATACCAAACTCGCTTGGGCCTTGCATGGGTACGTACACCGCAGGGTTGATATGGTCAAATAGACGCAAAACAGGGTCTGGCCATTGATCTACCGGCATGCGAATGACGTGTTCCGTATAGTGATGGTTCAGGAGGATATCCATGTAACGAGGGTTGCCGAAGTCCTCGGCGGCTTCAAACGCTTTGATTTCTTCAAAAAGGGAGGGCTCCATCTGCGGGCCTAGCACTTCCATCGCATAGGCACCATAGTCCGGGCAGCTGGCCATCATATTAGAGATGATCAAGCCCTTGAGGTTTTCTTGATACTTCAAGGCGTACTCCATTGCTAGAATACCACCCCAGGATTGCCCCATGAGATAGAAATTGTCTGGTGTCAAGCCCAGTGCTTGCCGTACTTGCTCTACCTCCTCTACGAAGCGTTCGGTACGCCAGAGTGTGCTATCTTCTGGCTGATCGCTATAGTAGGAGCCCAACTGATCGTAATAATAATACTCGATGCCTTCCCCCGGGAAATAACTGTCCACGGCCAACCACTCTTCGTGCGTACCGCCGGGGCCACCGTGTAGTAGCAAGACTTTAATGGTCGGGTTGTTGCCG
Source organism: Bacteroidota bacterium (assembly GCA_039816955.1). Lineage (GTDB taxonomy): Bacteria > Bacteroidota > Bacteroidia > Chitinophagales > Saprospiraceae > Lewinella. The sequence goes on along the minus strand of JBCBWU010000025.1, from coordinate 3,772 downwards.
GTACGTTTGGTCCATACGTTGAACGTGCCGCTGGGGGTGTTGACAGGGATTAATTTGATTCCACCACTCATGACATCATCACGCCCGGTATTGTCGAAGTAGGATGCTAGGGTAACGCCTTCTTCCGTTTCACTTGCCGGTGCCACCGGTTCGCAGGCCGTAGCTAGGCCCAATAAGGATGCTACGAGAAGGTAAGTGAGGTTCTTCATGGATTTGAGTTTTATTTCCTAGTATATACTTCAAAAGTGAAATCGTACTGATCTCGTTCACCAGCTTCGTGTTTTTCTTGGCTGATTAACTCCCATTCGGCTTCGTCTAGGGCTGGGAACAACACTTTTCCCGCGGGCTCTGCGTGTACGCGCGTGAGGTATACCTTATCCCAAAAAGGGCGGCTCTGTTTATAGATTTCACCACCACCTATGATGAATACTTCTTCCTCCTCATTGTCATATGCAATACTCAAAGATTCCTCAATTGAGTGGGCAACAATGATCCCAGTGGCAGCGTACATATGGTCACGCGTCAATACTACATTGGTACGTTTCGGCAGAGGCTTGCCGATGCTGTCAAAAGTTTTGCGCCCCATGATAACATGGCGGCCAGAAGTGGTACGTTTAAAATACTTCAGGTCGGATGAGATGCGCCAGGGAATGTCTCCTCCGTCACCAATTACTTGATTTTCGGCTACTGCCACTATCGCTGATACGATCATATATGCTGATCTGTTAAGTTTTAATAAATAGGAGGTAAGGAATTAGAAGTATGAAGTAAACAATGAAAGTTGGCGAGGTTTTCGTTTCCTTTAGCGCGATGAATCGCGCGGCTACGACGTTTTATTAAACCGTCTTCCAAACTTCCCACTTCCGACTTTCCACCTCGAACTTCCCATTTCCTATTTCTAACTTCGGATTTCCGACCTCCCACTTCCTATTTCCTCTACGGAAGTCTACCAATCAAATCCGCATTCATCATACGGTCTTCAAGCCATTGCCGGTTTGCCCGAATTTCTCCCTTCAGGTAGCGTTCAATCATGAGGCTCACAATGGGGGCTGCATAACTACCACCCCAGCCACCATTCTCAACGTACACTGCAATGGCAATTTTCGGATTGTCCTTTGGGGCGAAGGCAAAGAAGATAGAGTGGTCTTTACCGCCACGTTGGTTATTTTCTGCCGTTCCGGTTTTACCACAAATCGGAATATCAGGAATAAAGGCTGCTTGGGCAGTTCCTGCTCGTACTACCATTTCCATACCATCAATGACGGGTTGGAAGTGAATAGAATCAATGCCTGTTCTATGCCGCTCTGGCTTGACATCATGAGAACGGTTATTGCCGTTAGCATCCCGAAAATGGCGGGTCAGGTGCGGGGTGTAGTAGTAGCCGCGGTTGGCAATGGCCGCCGCCATGTTGGCCAGCTGGAGGTTGGTTGTTAACAACTCCCCCTGCCCAATGCCTAAAGAGCGGAGCCAAATAGATTTCCAGCCAGTTTCTTGGGCGTAGGCCTGATCGTAAACCTCCGGGGTAGGTACATTTCCTCCCTTTTCGCCAGGAAAATCGATACCAAGGGCCTTGCCCATTCCAAAGCCCTGCAAATACGAGTTGAAATTACTCAGGCCTTGCCGGGGAGTGTACTCATCGTAACGATCAATAATCTCCCGGAAAGCAGTGACGAAGTAAGCATTGCAGGAGTGCTGGATAGCCGTGGCCACATCCTTGCAGTAGGGGTGAGCATGGCATCCAGTTAACCGCATACCGTTGAGAAAGTAGGCACCCTGGCAGCTAATACCCCGGTTAGGTTGCAGCTTTCCAACCTGCATTCCAATAAGGGCTACTAAAGGCTTGAACAGAGAGCCCGGAGGGTATTCTGCCTGAAGTGCTCGGTTGAAGAAGGGCTGTAGTGAGTCTTGTAGCAGGCCCGCGTAATTCCGCCCACGCCCAGGTCCAATTGCCAAAAGGCTAGGGTCATAGGTAGGCGTACTGATCATGGCTAATATCTCACCTGTAGCGGGTTCAATAGCTACGATGCTGCCAATCTTATTCTGCATGAGATCTTCACCGTAGGTTTGGAGTTCAAGATCAATAGTCGAGAATAGGTCGTCTCCCGCCAGGGCTTTAACATCTTTCTTGCCCTCGTCTACACTACCGATCACTCGGCCGTATATATCTTTCTTTACACGCTTGAGGCCTTTGGTGCCGCGCAGGAAAGGTTCATACTGGTGTTCTAGACCGCTGATTCCAGTGTAGTCACCAACGCTGTAGACATGAGCAGAGTCTTCCAGCAATTTAGGACCAACCTCGCCAATGTAGCCAAGCAAGTGAGCACTACTGCGGTGCGGATACGCCCGGGCGTTACGCTTGCGCACGAAGAAGCCTGGGTATTGATAGAGGCTTTCCTGCAAACTGGCGTATTGTTCTTTCGGGATGCGCGTTAAAAACGGTTCGGCTTTGGCTTTAGAATAGCGAGGATCACGCCAGTTTTTGTCCAGGGCAGCGATAAAGTATTCTTTTGTTACGCCTAGCGCTTCACAGAATTTCAAGGTGTCAAAATCTTCCTGGTGGTCTTCAAACTGGTTGTAGATAAACATCAGGTCATAAATCGGTTGATTAACAACCAGCAATTCTTCATTGCGGTCAAAGACTAAGCCGCGGGAAGGGTATTCTAATTGGATACTAGAACCTGCTACTTCCGCTCGTTCCTGAAAGGCCTGGTTGAAGACCTGCAAATTCAGCAGCTGCCCAACGATCACCAGGGTTGCAATGATGAAAAAGACCTGTATGACACCTCCACGTTCTTTATTATGATCTACAGCCACGACAGCATGATTATCAGGTTACTAAGCTTCAGGGTTAAAGATGTAAATAACGATCAAGAGTACTAGCATAGAAGCTAACCAACTGAAAAATAGTTTAAGAAGGATCGTTGTGAAATATACGAAAGTAAACGCTTCAAGGGAATAATAAAAGAACAGGTGCAGGAAGAGCATGGCACCTGCGTATTGAATAAACCAATTGGCTCCCAGGGAGCTCTTGGTCGGGTTAGCTTTGATATTGTAACCTTCCCGCGGCGTGAGGATGCCAAGGACAACCACCCGCATAAAAGCAGTGAAGACTAAAGCCCCTGCGTGCATACCGGGGCTTTCATACCACCAATCTACCAATAGCCCCAAAATAAAGGCCACACCCAGGCTGATGCTTCTTAGCGTGCGAAGAGGTAGGAGCAGAATGAATAAGGGGTATATATGAATTTGTAAATAGGTTTCGCCGCCCCAGCCCCAGCTTACTTGCTTGAGGAAAAATACCTGTATTGCCCACAGGAGAAAAAAGCGAATGATACTATTTTGAATGGCTTTATCCATTACTCATTGGTGTCCAATTGGTCTAAGTCTTCTTTGAGCAGGTCCTGCACAATGTAGCCGCTCTCCACGGTAAAGAAATCTAGGAATAAATCTACCTGACAGTTAAGTGTATTATCTCCGTTTTGGCGCTCAACATCCTTGATCACTCCGATAGCAACTCCGGTTGGGAAAATATTAGAGTATCCGGTGGTTTCTACGGTGTCACCAGGGGCTACCGTTGCGTACTCTGGTATGGAGGATAAAATGGCTTCGCGGGTGTCACCTCCCGTCCAGTAGAGCGAACCAAAGAAGGCACTTCCCTTTAGTCCTGCGCTGATTTGAACGTTGCTGTGCATGAGACTCATAACCCGACAGTGCCGTTGTGCTACCTTGCTCACAATACCTACCACGCCTTTACTACTGATGACCCCCTGAT
>JBCBWU010000259.1:0-9046 GCA_039816955.1 Bacteroidota bacterium | reverse complement strand
GTTCTGGCGAAGAGGCTTTTCGAGTGCATACCTGGAAGGTATCCCGCAGCAAGTGCGGGAAGGGAAACGATGAAGCCGGGTTCTGTAAGGCATTGAGGCGTAGGCCATTAGAAAAGTTTAAATCAGTTCATTAGTATTTTTCTAAGTTCAGCAATTCGTAATCGCTATTCAGGTAGGTACTGTGCTTTTCATTGAGCCAGCTGCCCAGACCGATGTTAGACCAGCGGTTTTCGTTTTGGTCGGAAGGTTCCCATATTCCCGCATAGCGTTGGGTATTGCCTTTCTGGTAGGTTTCTACATCCACTAGACGATAGCCTGAGGCAATACGGTCCTGACACAGATCAATGATCATTCTGATTGTAGTTGCAATTGAGCGGTGAGTTGCCACTTCCTAGCCAAACTCCAGCCCATTTCCAATTGGCACCTACCTTATAGGTTTCCACATCAATCATCTTCTTTCGGGCAGCTGTCATTTCTGCGTATTTATTGCCAAAGTCTTCCGTGCGGGCTTCATCCAGATGGCCAAAGCTTTCTACGTGAGTGATTACCCCGTCCTCTACTACGCTGACGGCTACCCCCAGAATATTCTGTAGGGCCATTGTTTGTTCTACAATTTCTTGTAGCTCACTGCTGCTTAAAGGACTGGTGCTAACCGAACTCGCAGGGCAACGAATAGCATCACAAGCGGAGATAAGGAGAACTAGGACCAATAAATGAATGAGCTTGATAGCACCAATATAGTGCGTGGTTTTCGGTGTTTTCATAAGGAATATTTTGAATTCGCACCGAAGGTAGATAGCGGGAAATAATTCTAAAAAACGAAATTATGGACGAGAAAAGTACGTGGATTCGTAGAGGAGGTAGTGGAAGTAAGAGGGTAGGTATAAATACCTGTTTGGACCTAAGTAGTTGTCCTTGATTTCAAGTTCTGCCCCTTATAGGATACGGCAAATTAGTATCTTTAGCTATCGCGACCACCTGAAAATAGGGTAGGTCAATTTTAAATCAAAATCCATATTCATGACTCGTCAAACCATGCACGGGCCAAACAGTAGTGTAGTGTCTACTGGTGAGACTCCGAGCTGCTGCTGCCAACCCAAAGCGGCGGTAGCACCGCCAGGCTCTTCACCACCTACCCGACGCCGAGCGGTCTTTTCATTTCTACTAAGTTTAGGAGTGGCCTTCTTTCCCAAGTGTCCTATTTGCTGGATGGCTTACATGAGCTTGTTTAGCGCCTTTGGCCTGGAAGCGGTTCCCTATCAGACTTGGATGCTTCCAGTTATGGGGGGGCTACTGCTCTTTCACCTTGGTCTGCTGTGGTACAGTGCATACCAGCGCCAGGCCGCCTTTGGTCCACTTTACCTAAGCTTAGCTGGAGTGGCCTTAATAGCCTTAGGGAAATTCGGTTGGCCTTTGGATGGGATAATCTACACCGGATTAGGCCTCCTTTTTGCGGCGACTTTGTGGCACGCCGTTCCTACTACAGCTTGGCGCTGGCTCGGCACGCTCAAGCTGCAATTCTCTACTAACCCAAAATCTGCATAAGATGAAAAACAAACCCATTCCTTTGACGAGGGCCATGAAGAAGCTAATGGCCCAGCTTGAAGTCATTGTGAGCAATCCAGTTGTGGAAGCGGCTTACAATGAGGCTATTGCGCATGTTCAGCCCGTCCTTTATCCCGGTGCCCAAGCCGTCACGGGGCAGGATAAAAACCCGTGGGTTGGACAACCGATTTCGTACTTCGTGGAATACTTCCGCGAGTGGTTTACGTTTTTGCCACAACCAGAAGGAGGACTCGGTAAGATCGTACCCTTTACCTATTTCTACCTGGATAACCCGCAGGCCTTCTATTTCCTGAACTATCTGGAAAGTAAAAGTGGAAAGGCTAAAAAACACAGTAAGGAGATTTTTAACTGGACGGTAGCTTTCATTAAGGAACGCGGTAACTTCATGGACTCACCGGCCTCTGCCAAGTATATTAAAGAATGGGAAAAGTACCTGGGCAAAGAGCTGAAGAACTACATTATTCCTAAAGGTGGTTTTAAAACCTTCAATGAGTTCTTTACCCGCGAACTCAACCCTAAGGCGAACCCTCGTCCCATCTCGCATCCAGATGATGATAGTATCCTAACGGCATCGGCTGATTCTGAGATCAACTTCATTGAGTCGGATCTGACGATGACCACTAGTTTGAATGTGAAGAGTCGTCAACTGAACGTGAAGGAGCTACTCAATAATTCGAAATACGCCCAGTACTTTGAAGGCGGCACTGCTATTTCCTCCGTACTGATGCCCAATAACTACCATCACTATCATTCACCGGTGACGGGGAAGATTGTGGAGTCGATGATCGTACCGGGCATCTACAATGGTATTATGGACGGCGAAGACTGGTTCAATAATTTCAACGTGGGCGAGAGTACCACCGACTTCAGTATTTTCGAAGATTTCCACCGGGCTTACTTCGTTTATCAGACCAAAAACCACGGCTACGTGGCTATGATACCGGTAGGACTGAACACCATCAGCTCTATTCACCCCTCGGTCATTGGAAAACGTTCCACCCTGGTCCCACCTGGCGGTAAACCTGTACCGGTACAGAAAGGGCAAGAGGTAGGCCATTTTGCCTACGGTGGTTCGCTAAATATCCTCTTGTTCCAGAAAGGTGTATTCAGCTCGGTAAATGTACTTATGGGCCAACGAATTGGCACCCTTGGAACACCTTCTTAATTCAACTTAACAATCCTAATTTAGAATCAGCAAAACCTATATTGAAATGAAAAATAATAATGTGCGTGTACGCTATTCTGTACGTCAGCTGGAGCAAATGCATAAGGATGGTAATACGAAACCACTAGATGATTTGATTCGGGCCTGGAAAGGCATCAAGGAATTACCACCAGAGGACCTAAATTCATTTTTCAATTTGGCCGGTTATCACGGTGAACCGTTCACCGGTGGTGGTGCCTATAATGCCAAATACTGGGGTGGTTACTGTAACCATGGCAACGTGCTATTTCCTACCTGGCACCGAGTTTATGTGCTTAAAATAGAGGAGGCGCTGCAAAGTATAGAGGGCTGCGAAGATGTCATGATGCCGTACTGGGATGAAACCAGCGAAGAGAGTCTGAAAGATGGTATTCCGGAAATCTTGACCAAAGAACAGGTAGAGCTAGACGGTAAAACAATTAATAATCCGCTCATTTCCTACACCTTCCCGGTACAGGTAGATGATCTAGAAACGGACCCCGTAGGAGCTTATGCTTACACTAAGCCGGCAGGTTATACCACAGTTCGCTATCCACTGTCAGGTCTGGTTGGGACCGAAGAGGCGCGTATAAAGACGCTAATTCACAACGATAAATATCCAGACTACGACACCAATGTAAAGCTGTTGAATACCAATGTTAAAGGATGGTTGAACGCCGGGCCCACCTCACCACCCACTAATCTCAAAAAAGCCAAGGCCTTACCTCCGGATGGAAGTATCCACCGGAAGTATATTGATTGTCTAGACGCCCCCAATTATACCTTGTTTTCTAACACTACATCGGCTGGGGCTTTCCACGATGCAAACCCTAAGCAGCGTAAAGTGACCCCGTTAGAATCCCCTCATAATGATGTTCATTTGTCAGTTGGAGGATATGATTTTCCGGGCTTTGAATCAGGTTTGATTGCTGATTCTAACGGTGATATGGGGGAGAATAATACCGCCTCCTTCGATCCTATCTTCTTTTTCCACCACTGCAATGTTGATCGAATGTTTTGGTTGTGGCAGAAGCGAAACGGAAAGACGGATGATTTTGAAATAGATAGCAGTGATGAAGGAGCAAAATCAGGCCAAGGTCAGGGACCAACACCTAATTTCCCCTGGGACTCAGTGCTGTCTATGGATAGTCCGCTAAATCCGTTTATGATTTCTCCGCTTGAAAATCAACGTATTTACACGTCACGAGATGTAATCAACATAGAAAAACAGCTTGGTTTTACGTATAGTGAGGGATCACTGGAAGAAGACGAAGTTGCACCAGTGCTTTCTATGGCTAAAGAACGGAGTATGAAAGAGCCAAAAGTATTGAAGGTCTCGGGAATTAACCGGGAGCTTTTCACCGGATCATTTATCATCGCAGCTTATGCTCAGGTGGGGGACGAGAAGATTCTGCTAGGCACGGAGTCAATCCTAAGTCGTTGGAGCGTTAAACAATGTGCCAACTGTTTGAACCACCTGGAAGTGCAGGCTCATTTTTCGCTAGATAAGTTGACGGATAAACAAATTCACATGGCGGAATTCAGTATTGATATCCGCAGTCGGGAAAAATCATTACCTGCTGGTTTGGAGTATAAGCTGGAAGTGATTTAGATTAAGCTGGTGCTGGGCAGCCCTAGTTTTAGTTGCGGTCTGACCAAGCAAGTGATTATTTCTCGCTAAAATGCTGAGAATTAGGGTAGAGGGAGGTTAAACTTCTTCTACCTTTTTTTAGAGCTTGTTTGGGAATTTTGCGAACTGATTATCAACGATTTGTAGTTCTGTCTAAAGGGTCAAAACTGAGTTTGGCGGGCCAAATGAAGTTTTTAGCCTGACGCCAGGTTTGCAAATCCTTGATAATCAGGAAGCACACATTTCTTTCCCAAATTAAATTCCCAAACATGCTCTTAGTCCCTTATTTTTTGCAGTAAGTCTTTCGCTTTTTGATACCTACTGGAACTGTCAGGTATCGATAAGAGTGCAGTCCTCGCCTCAGTGACTTTTTTCATTTTTAAGTAGGTCAAAGCGCGATACCAACGTGCTTCATTGACGTAAATGGGATGCGATGACTCCAGTGTAGCCAAAGTTTCCAGGGCTTGCTCTGTATTGTCGGTTTCTAACTGTGCAATGGCTTGTGCCAACAGCACATCGGCTGCACCTGGATGGGTAGTGAGGTAGGTGGTAATGAGGGGTAAAGCTTCTCCGTATTTTTTCTCTTGCAGTAAGCTTTGGATAGTACCCAATTCGGGATCGGTACTCATCTCTTGCAAACTGATCTCGTGTTGGGCATATTGAGCGTACAATTGAGCAGGATCGCTGAGTCCAGCGTTCGTTGGTCGTCGCAGGAACCACGCCAAGACGGCCAGGCCAATTACCGTAGCCGCAATTGCGATCCACCGATAGTTGATGGACAAGGCCTTTTTCTTTTGCACTACAGCAATCTTCTGTTCCTGCTGCACTTGCTGAAGCGTCTGTCTAAAGCTAGTCAATTGCTCGTCCTGTATTGCTGCGCGCACTTCCTGATATATTGCCAACTGCTGCCGCAAATTCTCATTAGCCTGCAGAGCAGTATCCAACTGGTTTTTCTCTTCCAGATCAAGACTACCACTCAGGTACTCTTCCCATTTTTCGTATGTGATTTCATTACTCATCGTACTTAGATCAATTCACTAAATAGCGGGTCGCCTTGAATGTTGGTCATGAGTGTATTTTTACATTTTTGCGCTTGTCGCCTTACGTAGCTATGATTAAGCTGTAAAGCTTCGGCTACTTCTTTTAGATTATTACCGGCCCATTGCAAGCCCAGAATTTGCCGGCAGCGCTCCGCCAAATAACTAAAATGGCGACGGTACAGTAGCTTACGTTCGTAGGCTTCCATCTTGGCTACTACTTCGGCATCTTCCACGGGCTCTGCCTGCTCCTCGAGTTCTAGCGAAATGCGTTGGTTGCGTTTCAATTTATTGATCCAGCGCCGTTGGCAAATCAGTTTACAGTAAGCAGCAAATGATTGCCGAATTTGCAGGCCATCACGCGCTTGCAGGTTGAGGATTTCCAGCGTTTCCGCAAACAGGTCCTCCGCATCTTGTCGATTCCCACGATTCTGTTTTACGTAGGCCACAATCATCGGTAAAAACTGTTCGTAGATGCTGGAAATAATCTGCCGGTTATTGTTGGCAAGACCATCTACGTACTGTTGATCCGGATGCGGATTACCTTGAACTCTTCCCACCGATTGGACCTTTTTGCAAGTGTTTGTGATAAAATTTAAACTGAACGAATGTAATTAAAATTGTCTATTTTTAAAGGTAAGGGTTGACCAATTGCAGGTATTTAGGAGTAGAAATCAAAATTTAAAAATTTGTACATGTAGAAGGGTAACAGTTGGACTTCTCTGTTTGACCTTAGAATTGTCAGGAGCGATATAAATGGTATCTGCTGCTGCGGTAAATATATTTTCTACACCTAAATGCTTGTATGTTATGAGAAACCTTTTTGGTCTTTGTTTAATCCTTCTTATTATCATTTGTTTTGCTTGCCCACCCCCGGTATCAGAACCACCAGTATTGTCTTATGAGGAAAGAGGAGCAATTCTTCCGGAAGAGGCGACAGAAGAGTTGCTTTTCACTTGGCCAGACACCATCCTTAGTGGAGAACCGGATGAAGTTGTAATCGAATTGTGGCGACTTGACTCTTTCACACAAGTAGGGCAGCATATGAATCGCTATTTTCTGAGCCCTGTTTTCAGTGCAGTGGCGGAAACCAGCGGACAGTATGCTTTGATGAGTAGTGACGAATTTAGCCTACAGGCTCAAACAAGCTATTTATGGCGCGTTGCTGGCCAAGATGGCGGAGGTTCATCAGTGAGCTCGTCTGGCCTCAGGGCTTTTTCTGTAGTTGATGTTGATCCGCTTATTGGAGCACAAAACTCTGCTCACCGTGGTAATACGGATCAAGATATTCAAGCGCTAGCTTTACCTAGTGGAATCTATTATGATATCAGAAAGAAACGAGGTGTTTATGCAGCGCACACGGTTAACGGGCGGATATTGTTCGATAAGTATGCGCTTTACAGTACAACCTCAGCTGCCGATACAGATGATCCCCTTCTTTGTGCTTCTGCAGTGGCCAACGGGAATGATTATAATGTTAAAGTGTATGCTAGAATTTCTATAGAGGTACCCAAAAGCAAGAAAGACGATATAGCGAAGGAAGATCCACTATACCTATATTTATTTAGTACAGATACTGATAAATCTAATATAGGGGCATCGTTCTTCTATGATGTAAATGGACGAACGCCTGATCCTCTGACTCTGCCGATTATCGATGAATGTCAATTGCTTATTAAGGATACCTTTTACCTTCCAACGGTAACTTCAAATGGGACAATCTTAGCGGCTGTTATTACGGTGGACGTAGATTTTAAGGTAAAGAAGTCAGATCAAGGTACTTCTGACAATTACTACTTTGGAGCATTTCTTGGGGCTGAAACTAAACATGTGAATGGAAGTGTATTCACCGGTCATGGTCAATATCTGGCAGGAGATGGCAGCGGCTTAACGCTAACGGAGTTCAAAAATATGGTAGGAAACCCAGATAAAGTAAGGAGTCATATTCAAGAGCATACTGTTCTCTTGAATATAGAAATCTGTCCTGAATAATTAGTTGAAAATGTGCAGGTACACCTTTTTCATTGGTTGTGTGCTTTTAGTTTGCATTGTTCCGTTGCAAAGCCAGCATACAACGGAACAAAGTAGCAGTGATTCTTTGCGAGCAGCCTACTATGCGCAAGTCGCTGATACGAGCTACATGAATGTGGATACTTGCATTCGCTACACCTACCTTGCCCTCCCACTGCTCGCTAAAACTGAGCAGTGGGAATTGTATGTACGCACTTATGCTGGGCTTAGTTACTGCTATAATGTAAAGGGTCTCTGGGACAGTTTGACGATTGTAAATTTGGCGGCGAGTGCGGCCGCAGATAAATACCTTCCTAGTAAGCACCCCCTGCAGACGGCTACCCAAAATAATTTGGGGATCACCTACCGAGATGTACATCAAAATTATCCGCTAGCACTTGAGTATTTTGAGTCGGCCCTAAAATTATTTGATCCGGCATCACTTCGCTTAAACTTCAAAGGAAGCGTTTATAAGAATATAGGGGAAGTTTATGTTAATCTCGGTGAGTTTAATCTGGCAGAGCGGTATTTTCAAGATGCCTTTACTGCGTACACCATCGCTTTTAAAGATCCTTTTTATGAGCACGTTGCATTCGAATTCCGGATAGCCGAAGTACACCAGTATTTGGCTCAAGTTGCCGAATACCAAGGGAATTATTTTGCTGCTGAGGACTACTTACACGATATGCTCCGCCTTATGGCCGCAAGTCGGTGGGAATTTGATAAGTCTTACTATCTCTACGCCTATATTCAACTAGCGGAAGTGCTTCTAGAACAAGATGACACCCATCAAGCAGAAGAATACCTACAACGCGCATTCCGTTTAGACGACCTTACGCCAGATCAAGAAGCTGATCTACTGGAGGTTAGGAGCAAAGCTCATGCTAAACAAGAAAATTGGACGGAAGCCTTATCTGCTATCACCAGATCTATTGACAAAATGTCGGTAGAAAAATTGGTGAATTACGCCGAACGGCATCGTTTACAGGCCCATTATCTAGCTGCTATCGGAAACTTACAAGAAGGAATAGCAGCTTGTGATATCGGTTTGTCCAGCTTGTCAGAGCTAGAAGCAGTCGATCAATTATGGCAATTGCCAACTGCTGAATGGGATCTATTATCCCCCCTAACCGGCATCCAACTCCTCAAAGAACGCGCCGAAATCCTCCAACGAATTGCCCTGGCGGAGTCGGATGTAAGCTATACCCAACAAGCCCTGGAATCCTACCACTACCTTTCGGACTTGGGTGACGAATTGCGCCGCGATTACCAATCGGAAGAATCTAAGCTCTTCCTGGGGTCTAATGCTCACAATTTCTACGAGACCGCTATTGATTTGGCTTATCAAGCCTACCAGCGAACAGAGCAACAGCGTTACCTGGATGACGTTTTCTTCTTCTTTGAGCGTAGCAAGGCTGCTGTATTGCTGGAAGAGTTGCGCGCTCAAGAAGCAGAGGGTTTATCAGCTGTCCCTGAGGAGGTGTTGAAACAGGGGCAGGACCTGAAGGTGGAAATTAACTACTACCGTAAACTCATCTCGGCCGAAGAAGCGCGTCAGGCGGAGGCCAGTCAAACGAAATTAGATACCTGGAACAGCGAACTCTTGGCGCTGATCCGGGA
>JBCBWU010000258.1:0-9068 GCA_039816955.1 Bacteroidota bacterium | reverse complement strand
GGGCTGATAGCGGCTACAAGACGGATGATCCGGAAGTAGAGCTCGGTAGTTATTTTAATCCGGACTTACACGACATTTATGCTAAGCAATTATCCGACCGCTTCGGGGCCGCTATTGTTACCGATCTAGGCGAAGAAGAGTACTCACATCTCATTGATATCATCTTTGGGCAAGAGGTCGTGGCGGAGCATATCTGCCGTAAACTATACCGCTGGTTCGTGTACTATAAAGTAGACGAGGCCACTGAACTGAGTGTCATTGCCCCGATGGCTCAGATGCTCATCGATAACGACTATGAAATTGGCCCGGTAGTGCAAACACTTCTACAAAGTGATCATTTCTTCAGTTTCCTGAATCAGGGACCAATGATCAAACACCCGATTCAGTATGTGCTGAGCCCAATTAAGTCGTGCACTACAGCCTTGCCAGAAGAACTGCGGCCACGTTACGAAGCCTGTCATGAACTATTCCGGGCCCTTTCCAATATGGATATGGAGTATTTCCACATTCCGGAAGTAGCGGGTTGGAAGGCCTACTATCAGCAGCCACTCTACTACCGGCAGTGGATAAACGCCATCACTCTGCACCAGCGTAGTGGTTTTGTACACAAGCTACTTACGAATGGCTTCTTGATCGATGAGGAAACAGAAGAACGCTTCCGCCTGGATGTGCTGGGCTTCATTGCTACCCTTGACAACCCCATGGATGTCAATGCGATGATTGCGGAGATTACCACCTTGCTTCTTCCGCAGCCATTATCAGAGGGGCAACTCTTTGCACTCAAAGAGCTTCTCATTCCCGGTTTACCGGATTTCGAATGGACCCTCGAATACGGTAACTACCTCGGAGAGCCCGAAAACGAAGAGTTGCGCGAAGCGGTAGAACGCAAGCTGCAAGACTTCTTCTCCGGACTCCTCAATATGGCTGAATTTCATTTATCGTAAAAAGAGGTCAATGTAAGATGTACCATGTACGATGTTGGATAAGCCCATCGTACACCGTACATGGTACATGGTACATCGTACATCCCCACTCCCAATAACTACAACTATGAAAAGGAGAAATTTCCTCCAAGCTGCTTCGGCAGCATCCGTGCCCTTTTTTGTGAACGGTACGCCTTTGCAGGCGATGGCCAGCTCCCCTTTATTCAACCTCATTAATGAAGACAATGATAAAGTTTTGGTCCTCGTCCAACTCCTGGGTGGCAATGACGGACTGAATACAATTATACCGCTCGATCAATATACCGGTCTGGCACAGGTGCGGGAAAACATTATGATTCCCGAGCAATTTGCCATTCCCATTGCTGATAATGTTGGGGTGCATCCGGGCCTTAGCGTCCTACGCAACTTTATGGAGGAAGGCAAGGCGGGCGTGGTACGTGCGGTAGGGTACCCCAATCAAAATCGGTCTCACTTCCGCAGTATGGACATTTGGCGTTCGGGCTCCGGTGCCGAAGACAGTTGGTCAACTGGCTGGCTCGGCCGTTATCTGGATACCGTAGTCGATAATTATCCTGAGGGCTATCCCAACGAAGAACATCCACATCCTTTCGCTATTACCATGGGTGGAAACGTTTCCGAGACCTGTCAGGGCGTACTCGCCAATTACAGCCATGTGGTTTATGATCCCTTCAATCTGAACCCTTTGTTGGAAGGGGAGGGGAGTGGACTTCCGGATACGCCCTACGGTGATGAGCTGGCGTTCCTGCGTCAGTCTATTGCTCAGGCCAACGCCTACGGAGAAGTCATCACGGAAGCAGCTGAGATGGGCACCAATACAGTGACTTATCCTGAAAACAGCCGCCTTTCGCGCCAGCTACGAAACGTGGCCTTGCTCTTAAGCGGTGGACTGCAAACGAAAATCTTCATCGTGAGCCTGGGTGGTTTTGATACCCATGCCAACCAGGTGATCGAAGGTAGCTCACTAGGAGGGGAGCATGCTCAACTACTCAAGTCGATTGCCCAAGCGATGACTTCCTTCCAGATTGACCTGGCCAATATGGGATTGGAGCAGCGCGTACTCAGCATGACCTTTAGTGAATTTGGTCGCCGCATCCGCTCCAATGCTAGCTTTGGTACGGACCATGGCACTGCAGGACCAATCATGCTCTTCGGACCTTGTGTTAACCCACAGGTATTGGGTGAAAATCCGGAAATCAATGACGGTATTAGCAACTCAGAAGGTCTTCCGATGCAGTACGATTTTCGAGATGTCTACGGCTCTATACTGGTAGATTGGTTTGAGTTGGAAGAGGAACAAGTGCGTAGCTTATTGTACCAGGATTTCGTTCGTCTTCCAATACTTGAACCCTGTGAGAACATTACTGATACCGACGATTGGGAGGACCTTGAGTTAGAGGTTCAGGCCCTGCCCAATCCCTGTTACGATGGCTTTACGCTAAGTTTTCAAATCCCCCGTGCGCACCTGCGTATCACGCTCTTCGATAGCCTGGGCGCAGTGGTACGACAGTTAGCGGATAAAACCTTACCGCAAGGGCGCCACCAGCTGCAAGTCGACCTAAGCCGACTTCCAGCGGGTGCTTATTTCGTGCGCTTGCAAATGGGACAAAAAGTGCAAACAAAGCGTGTATTGAAACTGGGGTAGCTTGTGCCTATGCTTAGTGTCCATTAGTGGGTTGTCCCCGCTCCGGGCATTTAAGTTGAAGCACTAGTGTATGATGAGGGGGATCGTTTTCGTCCGGTCTCCCTCTTTTATTTGCAAAAAGTAGGTGCCACTATCCAGCCCGTACCTATTAAAAGTATGCCGATAAGTGCCCGCGGCCGTACTGCGCTTCAAGAGTTCACGAACTGGCTGCCCCAGCACATTACTCAAGCTAAGGATCACTTCGCCCGCCACTTGCTCCCATTCTACCGTGAAAGTGCAACAGCTAGGATTAGGAAAAACAGTATAAGCATAGTCCTCCACTGAGATTTCGGGCAGATGATCATCTCCTATCGTAATTTTGAAAAGACCATTGAGACCACTAGCCCAGTAGATATTAGAATTGGGCTCTTTGACCACGCTTTGTACGTAAGAGAGCGGGAGGTCATAGTCTTGTGAGGCAAAGTAAGACCAGGACTGACCATTGAAATGACCAAAACTCTGGTCGTGCGAACCAAAGGTTACCCAAACATCATCGGAGGCTAAGGGAAAGATACCACTCACCGTTACACTAAATAGTTCGGGATTATCGATCACTGGAAACTGGAGAAGTTCATTGTTTTGATAGCGATAGACGTATAAGCCGCTACCAAACCACCAAGCTCCATTTTCGTCGAAGCGTGCGGCGTTGATAAAAGTGTTGGAAATCTCAACACCAAGATCCTCAAACGACCGGAATTCGTAGTTGCCATTCTCTTGCAGAATGTATAGTCCAAGGTCAGAGGAAATGAGCAATTGACCTTCGCCATTTTCATACAGGTCATTGATAAATAAAGGGCTTGGAAAAAAATCGGTGGTCCTAAAATCGAAGCGTTGCCGATTTTGGAAGAGGCTAAATCCTGCGGCAACATCAAGTGCCCAGATATCCCCTATATCAGATTTATAAAGGCGTTGGTAATTCAATGGCGGTGCAAAACTATTGAGCTCTTCTGGGTAAAGTAATTGCCACTGCCCATTGTCGTACAATTGTAAATTGCTTTGGAAATTTGACGCAAGCTGTAGTACAAGCGGTTGATAATCATCCAACATTAGTAAACCGACGATACGATCCATATTCGCAGGGAAAATCTCGGCCATACCAGTCCACTGATCATCCACCAATAAGAAAGGTTCTTCTGCACTCAAGCACCATATCCGCCCCTGGTCATCCTGCTGGACAAAATAATGATAGATCGGAGCTAGAGAGAGCTGACCAATTTTTTGCGGTAGTTCTCTAGCCTGCTGTTGCCATAACTCTTGCGTGGATTTTTGATAGAATAATTGAAGTTCTTCCCCCGGACTAGAAAGTTGAATGGAAGCAAGCGCTAGTGGGCTGTATTGGTCGCTGATATCTTCGAGTTTCACCTGGCCATTTTCGACCCTGCATTCCAATACTTTTCGGGCTCCATACAGTAGCAAAGTATTGTCCGGGGTACATTCCGAACGGTAGATGAACATATCAAAGGGGAGCAGGTCAATGACAGTCCATTCGCTGTTGTGTAGGGCGTAGATGTTATCGTTATCCCACCAAAGTGCTAATTGATCATCAGTTGTAAAACGGTGAAAGAAGTTTGGAGGATCAACCTTGTATAGTGTGTCGGTTATCGTTTCTGCCACTCCGTCTTTGTATCTCCGGAGGCCGTCTTGATTACTCATAATCCAGTGGTAGCCCTCATTGTCAATATGAATAATTCTGCGGGCGTAGTCTGTTGGATTTCCCGCCAGATCTTCTACTGCCAGGTACTCGGTGGCAAGATCAAAGGTGGCTACTTTAGAACCATGGCTTATGGACATAGTAAGTTGCCCCTCCTCGTAGGCATGAATGACTGGATAGAATAATTGAGAATTGGTCTCTATACGGAACTGCCCATCTTCAAAGAAAAGATAGTGAGAGCCGGAAGTAAAGAAGAGCGCCCTGCCATCCTCAAGAGCAATAGCATCAGTGAAGTTGCGATAGGCAAATTGCTCTAAATTAGTAATGAGTTTGCTGATGTGGTAGGTGTTAAGTTCATTAGTGACTCGATCAATCTTCCAGATCATGTTCTGGAACACTGCCCAATGAGCCTCTGGGGTATGAATAGTCTCGATATAGGCGCCGGTGCCGGGATAAAAATTAATCTCATATTGCTCTTGGGCATGGGAAGAGGTAAATAGCGAAAGCGGAAGAATAAGTAGGAGCAGTTTTTTCATGGAGCGTAGCGTTTTATACTAGTTATTTGTTCTCTAGCGCACTATCAAGTCACACTACTCCAAAACCAGCTTTGAGTGAGTAGTTGCTTGTCTATACCTGACTAAGCGGACCTACTACTGTTCTTTTTTCTCAAGGATTCCACTCCACTACTCAAAGACAATCTTAATCGTTTCCAGCCTATCTCCTTGCTGCAAGGCAGTAAAATAGACGCCTGCGGGTAATTCATTTCTGGGGATAACCAGTTGTTGTTTTCCCAGGTGCCCCTCTGGTACCAAGATATTGTAGACTAATTGTCCTTGCGCATTATGGAGTTTAAGAGAGGTGGGGGTGGTATCGATGCTTTGCCAATTCAACTGAACATGGCAGCAACTGGGGTTTGGGTAAGCATGTAGCTCAATACCAGGCTGTGATATAGGAATGGAATTATTAGCCGGGCGTGTAAATCTATTAATTCCGAAATCGGTTATTGTCCATATTCTACCCTTAGTATCTCGCTCTATCAGTTCACTTGCACCGAAGCCTGAGGGTTTGAAATTATAAGCGGCCGGTACCCAATTCCCGTCGCTGTCCAAACTGAAAACGCGTTGTGGACTGTTTCTTCCTTGTACTACAATCCAAAACTCTTCTTCACCGAAGGAGTAAATACCAAAAAACCTACTGATACTACCTAGTTCAGCTGGCAATTGGATGGTTGCAGCAGCGTGGTCAAAAGACCACTTATAGAGTTCTTGACCACCAAACCAGTGGTTGTTTTGGTCATCAACCGCGATGTGGCTAAAATCGAACGCTGGGTTTTGAATTCCTAATTCATCGTGGGTGAATTCTTCTGATGTATGCCGATCACGCTTAATAATGCCGTTCCGTGTTTCCAGTAATAAGTTATTGTCGCGATCAAAGGCAATACTCCGGAAGGCAGTACGTGGACTTGGAACACCAATCGTAGAGACAGTAACCCAGCTGTGACGGTCCCAGGTAAATGCCACCGTACTCCCGGGCCTGAATAGCCAGATGTTATCCACTCTGTCCAGTAGTACGTGAGTGGCGTCAGCAGGTGTAAATCCACTCCCGTCATCAGGTAAGGGGTAGCTAATCCACTGTCCTTGATGGAATTGTTGAAGAAAAGGATCTGTGGATTGGCCGATGCGTTTGGGCGAAAAGACAATTGGAGTTCCAGAAGCGGTAAATTGCATCTGGGAAACGCCCTTGGGAAAATCACAGTAGGCTTCTTCACCAGCGTACCATTCTTCGCCTGCGAAGTATGCCGTTCGGTCTCGTGTGCATACCCAAAGATGTCCATCGCGATCTTTAGTGAGCTGTGTGGGAGTTACGGCATCAGTAGGGAGCCAGTTATGCTCAGTGATGGTTTGCAGCTTCCAGTCAGGTGTAAAGTAATGCAGCTGTTTAAGCAGATGGTCCATAAACCATAGTTTGCCGTCATCGGCTAAAAAGAATTGTTGGCTGGGGCGTTTATGTTTAGGTTGGTCTTTTTGAACCATAATTTCATAGCCATCGCCAGAAAAGCGCAACACCATTACTTCATTTTCAAACGTCAGAAAAATAGACGTTTCGCTGAGTACATGATGAGCAGATAGAGGACGATCCGAAAGATCTGTCCAGGGAATATTAACCCAACCGTTTCGGTAGAATGATAGGTGTTGGTCAGAGAACACCCATTGAAAATGATCGATTCCGGGAACAGCTGTGATGATGCTATCTCCTGGGACGGGTACGGTAAATTCGGTCATTTCTTCCCCACGCCATCTGACCAGCCGTTGAGGCGACCAAGCCCACATGCTACCATCCACACCTTGTTGAAAGGAGCGGTCCGGCCACCAGTCAAGATTCCAGGGAGAGGGTTCGAATTCTATTAATTCTTGTTCTAAATAGGCAGTGTACACAACGCCATCCGCAGCTTGCAACAGCAGGCCATCTGGGTGTGCCCCGATAATCTTAGTAGTGTTTGGGAGGTCGTCGGTTGGTTCCGCCAGACCGCCCCAGATCTGCCTCCAGCTTTCTCCTTGTAAACTCCAAATGCTGCGTTCGGCCAATAAATAGTACTCGCCGTTGTGTTCAAATAAGTCTTTGACGATATTGACAAAGCCAGTAAGGGTATTCCGTTGGGGGGGAGAGAGTTCTTCCTGGGCCTTATTCCAGCGGAGTATCTGGTAGCGGTGTGCAAACCAGATATCAGTTTCCGTTTCAACAGCCTCTATAAAGTCGCCGATGATTGGAAAATGATCCCAATCCGCAGGATTGTCTTGAGCGGCTAATGGATAAAGGGACGAAAAGAGAAGGCTCGTTATTAGAGCGGCGCGTCGTGCTAACATGAGAGATCGCGTTGATTACGAATAAGGGAGTGTACCTGAACGCTAGGCGCTGAATGCGTGCTTTAAAGTTAAACGCTTTCTATTTCCAAACGATGACTTGAGTATTAAAACCCAATTCTGATTGTCTGATCACGTAGTATACGCCTGTGGATAGTCCATTGCGCCCAGGGAGCAAGACGTAGGACGCATTAATGTGCTCAAACAGTGGATGAATTGGCCGACCCTGGGCATCTATCAGCCAATCATTCCATGAGAAGTGGAGTCTTTGTATTTTTCTCTACTCAAAGATAATCTTCACCATTTCCGTGCGCGAGCCCTGATACAATACAGCAAAGTAAACGCCCGCCGGCAACTCCCCCCGTGGTACCACCAGCTGTTGCGGCCCTAAATGACCATTTTGCTTTACCAGGTCATACACCAGTTGGCCCTGGGTATTGTAAAGCTGTAGTTGAGCAGGACTACTGTCTTCACTTTGCCACTTGAGATGTACTTGGCAGCAACTGGGGTTGGGGTAGGCGCGGAGCTTTCCGTCCAACGGAGCACTGCTGGGTGAATTGCTATCGGGGCGTGTAAATCTGCTGATGCTTTTTCTAGTCAGGGCCCAGATTCTACCTTGCTGATCATACTCAAGAACATCACCCATATCAGGAGCATTCGGGCGGTAACGATGGGCTGCTGCCACAAGTTCGCCATTGGCATTGGGCCCAACTGTGACTTGCCCAAAAATAGAAGACTCAGCTACAACCCAAAACTCATTTTCGGTAAAAGGATAAATCCCATAGAATTGGAACAGGTTACCGAGATCTGGGGACAATTCTACTGCTTGCCCTGGCTGATCGAACGACCATTGGCAGAGCCCGAAACCTCCATACCAGAAGTTATCTTGATCATCAGCGACGAGCTTACTATGAAAAGTAGCGACACAAGGAATATCCAGATCGGAAAAAGCGTAAGACTCCGCCGTGCGGCGGTCATGTCTAATAATACTGCCTGCCGTGCTTAGAAGCAAATTGTTATCCTTGTCGAATGCAATACTCGAAAAGTTAACGGGCCTACTGGGAAAGTCAGCGGTCGAAAGCGTAATCCAGCTGTGCCGGTCCCACATAAAGACGACGGTGCTTCCCGGCTCGTAGAGCCAGATGTTATCATCCCGATCTAGCAATAGCTTTGTAGCATCCGCTGGACTTAGTCCGCTACCATCATCGGGTAAAGGGTAGCTAGCCCAGCTTCCGTGCTGATACCGTTGTAGTGTAGCCAGCTCATTATTGTTGGAGATTTTCGGAGAGAAGGTGATGGGGGTGCCATTTGCGGTGAATTGCAGCTGAGTGGTGCCCTTCGGAAAACCCGGGTAGGCCTCTTCGGCGGCGTACCATTCTTCGCCTGAGTAGAACACCGTCCGGTCACGTGTACATACCCAAAGACGGCCTTCACGGTCGGTAGTGATGTGGGTGCTGTTCTGGGCATCGGAGGGGAGCCAATTGTGTTCGCCCAAGGTGGACAAATGCCAGTCTGATGAGAAATAGTGGTGTTGCTTGAGCAGATGATCCATGTACCAAAGCTCACCATTGTTCGCCAAGAATAATTGTTGTCCAGGCCGCTTGTGGCCGAGGTACTCCTCCTGATATATAATCTGGTATTGGTCATCAGCAAAGCGGAGCGTCATTACCTCAGCATCAAAGGCTAAGAAAATGGAATGTTCATCGATTACCTGATGAGCGGTTAAGGGATG
This sequence comes from Bacteroidota bacterium, assembly GCA_039816955.1. GTDB lineage: Bacteria > Bacteroidota > Bacteroidia > Chitinophagales > Saprospiraceae > Lewinella. Next base: position 178 of record JBCBWU010000258.1, on the reverse strand, counting down.
ATCAGAGAGGCTAGCTAAGGATATATTGGTCCATTTTTCGTCATAATAGGAAAGGTGTTGATCAGACAATACCCATCTGTATTGGTCCGCACCGGGTACTGCGGCGATAATACTATCCCCTGCTACCGGGACCGTAAACTCTTCCATTACCTCATCCTGCCAGCGAACCAAACGTTGG
>JBCBWU010000257.1:0-9092 GCA_039816955.1 Bacteroidota bacterium | reverse complement strand
AATAACTTTAACGCTAAGAATAATAAATGGAGGATCTTCTCAAACAGAGATTATACGAAAAGGCTTCAGCCCTCGCCAAAGAAATGAAAGCCCTGCTAAAAGAGCACGGCGACAAAAAACTGGATGAAGTAAAACTGCGCCAAGCATTCGGCGGCGCACGCGGTATCAAAATGATGATCTGGGAAACATCCCAGCTGGATGCTTACGAAGGCATTCGTTTCCGCGGCTATTCTATCCCTCAACTACAAGAATTACTGCCCTCTGACGAACAGGGCGAACCACTACCAGAAGGTTTATTCTGGTTGATGCTGGTTGGCGAAATTCCTACAGAGGAAGAGGTAAAGTGGTTGAGCAATCAATTCAGTGTGCGGGCTACTGTACCTGCCCATACTTTTGCCATGCTGGATAGCTTGCCGACAGATACCCACCCCATGACGCAGTTCATTCTGGCGATTACTTCGATGCAAACCGAAAGTGTTTTCGCCCAGCGCTATGCTGAAGGAATGTCTAAAGCCGACTACTGGAATCCGATCTACGAAGACACACTCAACATTATTGCCCGCTTACCACGGGTAGCATCTTATGTATATCGTCGCAGCTTCCGTGGCGGTAAGCACATCATGCCAGACCCTAGTCTTGATTGGGCCGGCAACTTTGCTCACATGTTGGGTATCAATGATGACGGCTTCAAGAGCCTGATGCGCCTGTACATGACCATCCACGCCGACCATGAAGGCGGCAATGCCTCAGCCCACACCACGCATCTTGTTGGATCCACGCTCAGCGACCCTTACCTATCGTTTGCTGGAGGTATGACTTCTCTGGCTGGCCCCTTACACGGTTTGGCTAATCAAGAAGTTATTAAGTGGATCTTCGAAATGTTAGAAGAACTAGGCACCCGAAATCCTAGTAAGGAACAAATTGCCGCTTACGTCAACAAGACTCTTTCCGAAGGCAAAGTAATTCCGGGTTATGGTCACGCAGTACTGCGCCAGCCAGACCCTCGCTTCACTGCCCAAAAGGTATACGCGGAGAAATACTTAGCGGACAATGACATCGTACAAGTGGTCTGGAAAATCTTTGACGTGGTGCCCGAAATTTTGGGTGGTCTGGGCAAAGTGAAGAACCCTTGGCCCAATGTAGATGCCCACTCTGGTGCTATTTTAGTACATTACGGCCTCACTGACTACAGCTTCTACACCGTACTCTTCGGAGTTTCTCGTGCATTAGGTGTACTCGCTGCCGGTTGTTGGTCCAGGGTTATGGGCATGCCACTCGAGCGCCCAAAATCGTTGACTAGCGAATGGGTGAAGAATTTCATTGCAGAACAAAATGAAGCTTAAGCAATCATGAATATTCCTAAGGAACTCCGTTACACAGATGACCACGAGTGGGTGCGGGTAGAAGGAGATGTTGCGATCGTTGGTATCACTGATTACGCTCAAAAAGAGCTAGACGAACTAGTGTATGTAGAAGTAGAAACTGTAGGTGAAACCATTGGTGCCGGTGAAACCTTTGGTGCTGTGGAAGCAGTTAAAACTACATCAGACCTCTACATGCCTATAAGTGGAGAAATCATTGAATTCAATCCGCAATTGGATGAAAACGAAGGCGATAATCCGACGCTTATCAACGAAGACCCGTATGGGAAAGGATGGATTATCAAGGTAAAAATGTCCGATCCCTCCGAAGTGGAAGGCTTGCTTAGTTCGGAAGCCTACGAGGCTGCCATCTCCTAGCTTTCCTTGGGTTAAGCACATAAACAGGTAAAAGAAGGCGCTCATGAGTAGCACACAATCGTGCAAAGTCTTATGAGCGCTTTTGTTTTTTGGCTGGGGCCGTATATATGTTTACTAAACTTCAGAAGTTTAGTAAACATTAGATAAGATTTGACTTTTGAGATAACCGCTTGGAAAAAATTAAACTTTTTTCACCCCTCTACGCACCAAAAAAATAAAGGGATGCATCTAGCCCGTCATAGTTCTTTGTTATACCAGATTTTGACAATCCTTTGGGCGGCTGTAATCCTGGTTTTATCCACTATGCCGGGGACACAACTACCCAAAATCGAGTGGCTAATGACACCTGACAAGTTTGGTCATGCTGCAGTGTATGGTATCTTTACGGTAGGATTATTCTATTCGCTTGTTCCTTACGCTGCCCGTGCCGGGCAAAATCGGTGGCTCAGCTTCACGATTGCCAGCGTTTACGGAATTGCCATGGAAGTGATTCAGTATGCCTTTTTCCCGGGGCGCTATTTTGAAATCTGGGACATTGTTGCTAATATTATCGGCGCTTTCGCGGCGCTACTATTTTTAAAATTAATTAATCATTCATAAACAAACCCTTTTCGCATGTCTATGCTTTTACTAATGAAGGGTGGTTTGGGTTCCTTTCCGGTCCTCTTGATGAAGATACAGATGGGCTTTGAAGGTGGTTTCTGGGCAAACAGCCAGGCACTACTTTTATTGCTACTCTTACTCATTGCCGGCTTGGTTTTCTTGGGCTTCCGTATGCGTTCATACTTCCGCTCACAAACTGAAAAAGGACTGGCGGGTAGCCTAAGTGATGAGGGCAGCCCATACGCAAACCGCACCAAGTACGAAAACGTTGATGCTTTCAAACTCAGTGGTACGTTTTTCAACCTGGGCCTAGTTGTAGCGATCGCCTTAGCGGTAATGGCTTTTGGTTGGTCTAACCTGGAAGACAAGATTATCATTCCAGAAGGTGCTCTAGAACTGGAGGATGACATTATCATGGAAGAGCCCCCACGTACGGCTGAACCACCTCCACCGCCACCGCCACCTCCACCGGTGATCGAAGAGGTTCCAGATGACACTATCCTGGAAGATGAAGTACAAACGGACCAGTCCGTGACGGCTGATGATGCGCCACCACCGGCTCCTATTGCCAATGACGCACCTCCTCCACCTCCGCCGCCACCGCCACCTCCGCCGCCACCAGCAGTGGAAGAAATTTTCAAAGTGGTAGAGCAGATGCCTCGTTTCCCAGGTTGTGAAAACAAGGGTTCTGAAGCAGAGAAAAAGCAATGTGCTCAAACAGAGCTTCTGAAATTTATCTACAAGAACATCAAGTATCCTGCGATTGCGCGTGAGAATGGTGTAGAAGGTACTGCCGTAGTAACCTTCGTAATAGAGAAAGACGGTTCTGTAACTGATGCTCGCGTAGTACGTGACATTGGCGCCCAGTGTGGCGATGAAGCACTGCGCGTAGTGAACCTAATGAACTCTCAGGGTATCAAATGGACTCCTGGTAAGCAGCGCGGTCGTCCTGTACGTGTACAGTTCAACCTGCCTGTGAAGTTCAAGCTTGAGTAAGAATCGCCGGATAAGCTTTTCCGGATACTCACCAAAATGGCTAAGTCGCTGCAAACAGTGGCTTAGCCATTTGCTTTTTATAGCCTACCGCTAATTCGTGACTGCAAGCAAGCAACTTTTAGAAATCACTTTCGTTTTAACTTTGTAAGTATACAATCCCCAGTTTAAGGGCAAGAGACCATGACGACGACACGAGCATATCTGATTACTGCACTACTCTTTCTGGCCAGCATAAGTATTGGCTTTTCGCAAAATGCGCGCCTGGCCCAGCAATACTTCCAAAACGGCGAATACGAGAAGGCTGCGGAAATGTACTCCGCACTCTACCAGAAGAACGGCAACAATGACTTCTTCTTTGACCGCTATTTTGACTGTCTGCTAGCCCTCGAAGAATACAGTGAAGGGGAAGCAGTACTTAAGCGGCAGATTCGGCGCAATGACGGAAACGTCAAACTCTACGTCTCCTACGGAAGCCTACTGGAACGTCTAAATCGTTACGACGAAGCCGAAGAGCAGTTCAGCTTTGCTATCGAAAATCTGCCCGCCGATCAATATTCCGTTACCCGTCTGGCCAATGCTTTTATCCGCTTGACCAAATACCCTTACGCCATCAGCACCTACGAAAAAGGGGCTGAATTACTACGGGATGATCGCATCTTCGCCTATAACCAAGGGGATCTTTATCGCCGTATGGGAGAAACAGAGCCCATGATTTCGTCCTACCTCGACGCCATGGACGAAAACCCGGACCGGATTAACCAGCTGCAAATTATTTTTCAACGCTATCTATCAGAAGAAGATTATCGCGAGCTGCAGACGCAACTCTACGAACGCATTCAGGATGGCAATGAGAATCCCGTCTTTCCAGAATTACTAGCCTGGGTATTTGTCCAACGCAAGGACTACCGCAATGCCTTCCGGCAAGTAAAAGCCCTAGACCGCCGCCTCAATGAAAACGGCCTCCGCATTTATGAACTAGGCGAAGTGGCTGCCGAAGATAAAGACTATGACGCTGCCATTCAGGCTTTCGACTACCTGGTGGAAGAAAAGGGCCAAGCCTCCACCTTATATCTCGACGCTAAACAACAGGCGCTGCGCATACGCCGCATGAAACTGGTAGACGGTTACGCTTACACCAGGGAAGAATTGGAGACGCTGGAAGGCCAGTACATGTTCTTCCTCGACGAGTTTGGCTACAACAAAGCGACCGCCTCTATCATCCTTGAGCTAGCCGAGCTACAAGCGATTTACATGGACAAGCTGGATGGCGCCATTGCGTTGCTGGATGATATGATTACCTACCCCGGCACCAATCCCTCGATTCAGGCTCGTGGTAAATTGGCCCTGGCGGATTACTACCTCATGCAGGGTGATATTTGGGAATCTACCCTACTCTACTCTCAAGTGGATAAAACCTACAAAGAAGATATCCTGGGTCACGAGGCGCGCTTCCGCAATGCTCGCTTGGCCTACTACAACGGTGATTTTCAGTGGGCGCAAGCTCAATTTGATGTCCTAAAGGCTTCCACATCTAAGCTCATCGCCAATGATGCACTTGATCTTTCGGTCTTTATCATGGACAACTTGGGGCTAGACACCAGCGCAGTGGCGCTCCAAACCTATGCTGATGCCGACCTGTTGGTATTCCGAAACCAGTTTGATGCGGCCTTTGTAAAAATGGATAGCCTGCTGGATGCCTTCCCAGAGCATTCGCTCGAAGACGATATTCTTTATTTAAAGGCCAACGTGTTTCAAAAGAAAAGAGAGTACGAATCAGCCGCCCAACTGTACGAAGAAATCGTAGAACGTTTCCCCGAGGACATTCGCGCGGATAATTCGCTCTTTGCGCTAGCCGAAATCAACGAGAAGTTCCTCAACGACCCCGAAAAAGCCAAGACGCTTTACGAGAATCTCTTCATCGATTATTCAAACAGCACCTTTGCGGTGGAAGCCCGGAAGCGTTTCCGCTTGTTGCGGGGGGATAATATTTAAGAAGGTAGAAAGTAGAGGGTAGAAGGTAGAAAGCCTGCATGCCCTCCTTTTAGTCTGTAGTTTCTGATACGGAAGGAAGATGAATATTCGTTGAAGAAGGACCTTGTTATCCTTCCCAATGACGATGTTTATGAAACCCATACTTCTACCTTTCCTATTCCTCTTACCACTAATCGCAATCAGTCAGTCCATCACGGTTGGTGACGCTGGTGATTACCCTACCCTCTCCGCTACCGAATCCGTGCTCCAAGCTGGGGATACCGTGCTCCTTCTGGAACAAGTTTTTGACGACGGTACACAGTTTCTAACCGGTGTACAAGGTACTGCTGCTGCCCCTATTGTAATTATGGCCAACCCTGGTGCTTCACCCATTTTTCGGGGCGGTACCGAAGCGATACACTTGGTCAACTGCCGCCATGTGGAGCTAAACGGCATTACGGTAGAGCAGCAGACCGGCAACGGAATCAATATCGACGACGGAGGTGATTACAGCACACCAGCAGCACACATCACAGTCCGCAACTGCACCTTTAGAGATATGGCAGCCAGTGGCAACAATGACCTACTCAAGCTTTCGGGTTTGGATAGTTTTCTAATAGAGAACTGCACCTTTACTAATGGTGGTGCGGGAGGCTCCGGCATTGATATGGTGGGCTGTCATTGGGGCCTCATTCAGGATTGTGAAATGGAGGCAGCTGGAGTTACCGGTATCCAAAATAAAGGTGGTACTCGCTTCATCACCATTCGGCGGAATACCTTCAGAAATATGTCCCAGCGAGCGCTCAATCTGGGTGGCAGTACTGGGCTTCAGTTCTTTCGCCCGCCACTGCCGGATCCAATTGAAAATGCTTACGAAGCTTCTGACATTGAAGTTTATGCCAACATTTTCATCAACAACTGGGCTCCCATTGCCTACGTTGGTGCCACTAATATTGTGGTACGGAACAATACTTTTTATTCGCCGGATAACTGGGTACTCCGCATCCTACAAGAAAATACTAACCCCGGTTTTCCGCCCTGCCAAAACAATGAATTCAGCAACAATATCATTTACCTGGAGTCAGACCTTACGGAAGTGAATGTGGGTCCGAACACCCTACCGGAAACCTTCATTTTTTCGCATAACCTCTGGTACAATGCTAATAATGACAACTGGGCTCCCCAGCTTCCCACCAGCAGTGAGCAGCAGCTGATTGGCGATCCTCAGTTTACCGCCGTAGGGGCAGAAGATTTCATACTACTCATGAGTAGCCCAGCTATTGGTACTGGTTTCTCTTTTGGTGAACCCAATACTGATTTCTTTGGGGCTACATTTGCCACCCCACCCAGCCGTGGTGCTATTGCCGGTGACCCCATCAATTCGGTAGATCCTATTATTTCACCCTTATTAAGCGTAACTGTTTACCCGAACCCGTCTCGCGATCAAATAAAAGCAGAATGGGATTTTGGCCCCGCTCATGTGCGCTTATTTGACCAACAAGGAGGATTACTGCGCCAGTATTCCAGCGCGATTAGCCCACTATTTATCTTCCTTGAAGATACTCCAGCAGGTAGTTATTGGTTACAATGGGAGGTGTTAGAAAGTGGCCAAAAAATTATTCGTCAACTGATCATTTCAGGGGATTAATCTCCATTCTAGAGCTGAATTAACCTGTAACTAAGAGGTGATATTGAGCGGTTGTTCCAAAAATCAGCTACCTGATATTACGTAAATTGCCGGAGGATACTATTGAAATTCTCCTTATGCGACATCACCTCCTATTCCTATTTCTTGTTTACTACTCGGGTACGATGGTGGCCCAACTCCCCAGCTACGACCTCGAAGCCTACGAAGCAGCACAAAAAGGGCTTGTACTATTGAAGGATGAACCAGGTCTACTCCCCCTTGGCAACCTGGACACCCTACGTCCTTTTTTCATGAGCGTTGGCATGGAAGACGATAGCGAGTTATATCAAACGCTTAACACCTATATTCCCACGGCCCGTGTTGACTGGCAAAACCAGGAGGAGCCCTTCAAAACTACCTGGCCTTACCCCCACCAAGACAGCACCGCTAATCTGCTGATTCTGGCCATCGACGGCCAAGGGCTAATGACGGCCGGCTTTCCCTGGGATCGTTTTTTATTCAGTAAGGAGGTACCGGTGATTGTAATCTGGTTTGGCCGCAGCCCAGCAACTATGGTGCTAGATGCTCCAAGTTTTCAGACCATTGTCTTTGCGGAAGATGATACGCCCTGGTCACAATCTCTAACGGCTCAACTTCTATTCGGCGCTATCCCGGCCCAGCAACGACTCAAATCCTGGATCAGCGAAGCCTTCCCGATTGGGGCTGGTCAAATGACTAGTACTGCGGAACGATTAGCCTTTACGCCGGCCCAAGCTCTTGGTTTTGATTCCCAACTGTTACAAGATAGTATCGCCGCTATCATGCAAGACGGTCTCACACACCAAGCCTTTCCCGGTGCCCAGGTCTTAGTAGCCAAGGGTGGAAATATCGTTTATCACGAAACTTTTGGCTACCACACCGAACTAGCTGAACGCCCAGTACAAACAAGCGATATTTACGATCTAGCCTCAGTCACCAAAATCACCTCGGCCCTACCCGCCCTCATCAAATGGTACGGAGAAGGGACTTTTGATTTAGACGCTCCTCTCGTCAATTATTATCCTGATGCCAAAGGCAGCAACAAGGAAGACCTCACCTTTCGGCCCATGCTATCGCACCACGCACGCTTAAGGCCTTGGATTCCGTATTGGCAAGCTACGCTGCGAGGAAATGGCAAATATCCTTGGTCACGAGCGCGTGATCCCAAACGTTTGAATGATTACCGCTTTCGCGGAAAAACACTCGCCCGTGACTCTTCTGCTCAGTATCCACTGTACTTAACTCCCACGCTCTGGCAGCATCGCGACTATCAGCGGCAGATGATGAAGGCTATCCTGAAGTCGCCCTTAAATGAGGAGACGGAATATCGTTATTCCGGCCTGTTGTTTTACCTTCTCCCGGAAATCGTAAGTCGGCAAAGTGGGACGAGCTATGAGACCTATCTAAACAGCACATTTTATCGTCCGTTAGGTGCCTATACTTTAGGTTTTAACCCCAGTCGTTTTTTTCCACTGGAGCGTATTATCCCTACCGAACGCGACAGCTTTTTCCGTTGGCAGCTCCTCCACGGCTATGTACACGATGAGGGCGCGGCTATGATGGGTGGCCTTTCGGCGAATGCCGGATTATTCTCCAATGCTTATGATCTAGCCAAGATTATGCAGCTCTATCTTAATGGTGGTACCTACGGTGGAGAGCGCTATTTTATACAAGCCGCTATTGACACCTTCACCCGACGACATTACGCCGAAGAAGATAATCGGCGAGGCCTGGGCTTTGACAAACCTTTATTGGAATATGATCCGGAGCGAAGTTCTGTAGCCAAGGCAGCCTCACCCGCCAGCTTTGGGCATAGTGGTTACACCGGCACCTTCGTCTGGGCAGATCCGGAGCATGACCTGCTATTTATATTCTTGAGCAATCGGGTTTACCCCAGTCGTAACAACCGTGGCATTTACACCCGGAATATTCGACCGCGAATTCATACCGCGATTTATGAAGCGATGGGAAGTGGGGAATAGGACGGTTAGAAATTAGAAATAGGACGGTCTTTTCGCGTAAGACGCAAATGAGTTCGTAAAGCGTTCTACAATAAAACTATATGCAGATCAAAGCAGAGCCTGTAGGGGACCTGCCGGTGATTAGTCGCCTGCTCC
>JBCBWU010000256.1:0-9099 GCA_039816955.1 Bacteroidota bacterium | reverse complement strand
AAGTGGTTATCCAAGCCAGGAATACAAAGATTGGTTTGAATCTGAAGGCTGGGAGGTATTCAGCACAAAGAGTTCAGATGGATCCTCACAGAAGGGCAAGAGTATGCGGACGGAAGTTCTCTGGCTCAACCCAAAGGCTGCAGACTCGCAACGACAAAAACTATTATTCTAAATATCATAAAAACCAGGATCAAAATGGACAGAGATAAAGCATTTAGTGAATTAAAAGCAATAGCGGACAAGCTCTTAGCCGCTGGCGACCCTGAAGGCGCGCAAATCATAGTTAAGGCAGCGCTAAAAATTGGGCGCGATCAATAACCATTTAAACCAGACTAATCATGGACGTAGAATTGAACTTATACATCAGGTTACCAGAAGGTACTACCGTGCAGGATTTTGAAGCATGGTTGGCATACAACTTAGGTGAATTGCCTTTCATCTCGAAAAGCCCAATACAAAATCATGAGCTGTGCGACATGGAAGTGATTTCGCACAATTTTCAAACATCAAGTAACCACTAAAAGGAGCATTTCGATATGGAAAAGAACGCCAGGATCAAAATGGAATACATCTGCATGGAAGTCGCACAAGAGCGAATTAAGCAGCATGACAAATGGGGAGAGCAGAACCACAACCTTACTACTTGGATAGCAATACTTGCGGAGGAGCAAGGAGAAGCATCAAGAGAAGCGGTCGACTATTGCTGTGACAATCCTCCCCCAAAAGAAGAAAGGCTTGAATCACCTAAGACGATTCAGTACAACCGCCTAATGCGATACAGAAACGAATTGATCCAAACGGCGGCTGTAGCTGTCCAGATGATCGAGTCTTTGGACCGTAACGAATTGGCTAATCTCAAACCTTCATAAATACCAGGATCACGATGGATGCAACAACATCAGACACTACAGTAAGAACATATCCATGCCTAATGATACGGACGATGGATGAGGCTATTGTACTTGTTACAGACCTAGCAGATAAAGAGAATATGTATCAAGTTACAATACTAACCGCCTCATCCAGTATGGGTACTTCTTACACAAGCAGACTAGGTGAGGGTGGCTACAAACATTTACCCGCAGGATTCAGAGTAATATTAACCAATTAAAGGAGACTAATTATGATTAAGAGTTATAGGAAAAAGCCTGTAGTTATCCAGGCATTAGAGTTCACCGGACAAAACCATAAAGAAGTAAAGAGCTTCATTTCACCCGGTGTAGAAGTGAAATTCAGCGTTGAAAGTGACACCGCTTGGCAGGTAGGTGAGGGTAAGCCGTTGACTAGCGCCATCATACCAACACTAGAAGGAGATATGAAAGCATCTCCAGGAGACTACATCATCAAGGGCCTAAACGGAGAGTTTTATCCTTGCAAGCCTGATGTTTTTGAAAAGACCTATGATTTAGTCACTGATTAATTCAATTTAAACCAGTCAATCAATGATACAGAACATCCACACGGTAACAGTTTACATGAACGCAGACGGAACGGTTGAGGACGTAGTAGTAAATGAAGGGGGGGCGGTACGCGCAACTGACGTAGTATTAGCCTTGATTAAGGCTAAGTTGAAGGTGGAGCAATCAATTAAAAAACAGGAAGCAAAGGCTTCCATTAAATAGAGGATATGGAGCTATTCACAGTCATAACTATCTGGGGCTACTCTTTTGTGGTACCTGACCTTCGCAGACGGTCGAACATTATTGCGGGCGATACTTGCCCGATGACTTGGAGTAGGGCGCGTCGCCTTGCCCGAATGTGGAACGAATCAATTACAAAATAAAGAGACTAACCATGTATGAAGAGGAAGACCGCTTTACGCGAATGCTCAGACAAGAGGCAGCCAGAGAGGAGTTTGGCGGCCAAGCCCGAACAGAAGCTACTAACTGGGCTAAAGAGCAAAAGGAAAAACACGAATTGCCAAACGACAACACAGCGGAGTATAACTGTGGCTACGTAAAGGCGATGAATGACATCATTAACTTTTTAAAATAAGGAGCGGTAATATGAATAAATTGGCCATGACTGCTTGTAACAAGTGCGGAGGTACTGCCATTATATCAAAGGGATTTGGCAACGCGTATTCTCAGCCCGATTTACAAGGGAAGCAAACAATCTTCCAAGGCAAAGGAGGTTTGGTGGATTGTCTTAAATGTACAAACTGTGGACACAGCTGGATTCCTGAAGACTTAGGATGGATGGAAATAGCAGATAGTAGGGTAGGGGACCGAAATCCTCTACCCTTGGCTAAAGACTAGGCAAAAAGTCTTTAGTATTCGTTCATTGCCTGTCTAGCGTAGTTTACAGCTCTTCAATAGAGCGTGCGCCGGATTTGATCTCTGAGGCCATTTGCTGACGTCCAGCTTCTAAGCCTTTCTCATAAGCCTTGCGCTTGATGTAGCTGAACCAATTAACAAACCCCATTGTACCATTCGTGATGTTGTAACGGTCCAACGGATCAAGTGCGTTCAGTTTGTCAAATAATACCTGCTTAGTGGCTTCTTGATCGGAAATCTGGGCAGCCGTTTGCTCAGGACCAATTTCATTCAAGCCTGTCAGGCCTGGCTGACCGGCAAGTAGAAATGGAATGTAGTCGGCAAAGTCACTAATCGGATTTAATTCGCCGTCAGCGGCGTCTTTGTGTCCAGCATTGACCCCCTCTCCTAGAAACGCCAACAATTCATCTGTTTGCTTAGACATAATTCTGGTTTAAAGATTATTGAATGTAGCTATACGATCATCGTATCAGCTGTTGATCTTGTATCGGACTGACATGGCTTTGATGCGGTCTTCTACCTCATCAATCGCATTGAGCAGCCCTGGTTCCTCTATTTGATGTTTGACCACTTTCAAGATGACGGTGACTGCAGACGTCAATTCTGCAATGTGTTTCTCGCACTCCGACTCATTGTGGCTCTTTTTATTCAATAGAGATTTCATGAGGTCTGGAAACCACTTTTGCAAACCAATTGCACTGGCAAAAGCTGCGAGTGCTGTGAAGAAATACGCAAGAGGACTTCCAAGCTCCATCATTAATAAATTTATAGTCATAGGTCGCTAACTGTTTTTGTGTTTGAATGGGACAATGCGACCTAAATCGGTTTTTTGAGGGTAGCGCAAGGCTACTCTATATTCACCAATTGGACGCCTTGCAAAAGGCTTCTCAGGCCTGCTGCAGCACGGTCAAAACCCTCAGCGGTGAATTTTCTGCCTTTCTCATCTTGTCCAATCATGACAATGATGTCCAGATCTGCTCCGTGATCGTTTCGAGCAATGTATTCCAAGAACTGGCCGCACCACCAGGTAGCTGAATAGCCATCCATTTCCTCAGTGAGCACAATGCCTCGATTTTGGAAGTATCCTTCAATGATTTGGTCGGCCATATCATAAGCCTCGCTCTCGCCTGTTCCTGTGGTTTCCCACTCGAAATACGGCACTGTCAGAATACTCCAGGCGTTTTCGGTTTCCGTTCGGTAGCGCATAATGTAACCGGCGTCAGATACTCCACTGACGTAGTAATTGCCTGGCGCTGGTTCTTCTGGCTCTTCCGGATCATCTGGTGGGGGAAGGGTACCTCCCGGACGGGTATTTAGAATGGCCTCGATGTAGGGGTATCCGAAGCTATAAAGCTCGGGGTCTCCGTTTCCTACTTGTACCGCAATCTGCTTGTAATACTGAGTTAGAGCATCATAGTCGGGGAGTAGTTCTGGTCCCCATTTGGCGCGTGCATATCCTACGAAAATAGCAGCAAATGCGGGGGAAGCCATCGAGGTTCCTGATGCAAGTCCGTAGCGGTTTCCTGGAAGGGTCGAATAAATATTCCGACCACCTGCAGTCCCGTCAACTTCTGGGCCACGTGAGCTGAACGAACTAATTGTAAGTGATTCGTCAAGAGAGGTGATTCCGAAAACTTGTGGAGAAATTCCGGGGAAACCTCCTTGGCTTCCACTGTTGCCAAAGGCAGCAACGATTATCGCACCGGCTTCGACGTTTTTCCGCATTTGAGTTTCTACGCTCTCAATTATGTTCGTTCCGCCTCCCCAGCTACAGTTCCAAATCACGGTTTGACCGTTAGCGGTGCGTTCTCTTACGTCCTCAATGTTGTTGAAGAACATATTCGCAGCCCAAGCGAAGCTACCAGAGCCAGAGGCCCGTAAGCTTTTATGATCTTCCCAGGTGGCTACACCGTTCTCAAAAAGTGGATAGAAATATGAGTGAATAATGCCCTGCACATGAGTTCCATGAGTGCCTGGATTATTTCCCTCACCTGTCCAATCAAATTCCTCGACGAAGCCTGCCTGTAAGTCTCTATGATCTTGATCGGCCCCTGAATCGGAGGTTTTGAAGTGGATCGGGAAATTACACTCATTAACAATACGATTCTCAAGGGCTTGTAGCCTTTGCATTTCCGTCTGCCAAGAGATAATTTCTTGAACAGTTGGATCGTCGTTATACTCCGCCGGAATCTCAATGGGGGTTTCTATTGGATCAGGCTTGATATCGTAACCTTGGCGGTCTGCTTTTCGGGCATTTTGCCTGGTTTCACGAACATCCTTTTTCCATTCCTTAAGGATCGGTCTTGGTAAGTCTTCAATGGTTGGAACTTGTCCAAGTAGAACGCTGCCGATTAATAGCAGCATTAATAGAATTTTGTGCTTCATCTTTAGTTGTTGTTTTTTGGTGGATGATCAAAAATGCGGCAATCCAGTCCCTGGACTCCCTTTGGAAATTCTTCTTCTTGAGTTATAATTTGATTATTCCAGACATAAGCATCTGAGCCAGCTTGCACAGTAATAGGGTAATCTTGATTGGGTTCCTGCAGCATGGCAGCGTACTCGATCAAATTGTCATGTATGCGCAGATTGAGTGCATTTCCCTGGATGCCATCCCAGCCCGGAGCAACTATCCAGTTGTTACGGATATTTACATTGTTGCTTTTGACTTTCTGTAGTTGATGAGGACCGAAATAAATACCCTCTCGCTGAGCACCTACAATGACGCAGTGTTCAATGGTAACATTGGCGTTAGGGAAGTCCTGAGAGGCTTTTATTCCGGCGTTGGGATAGAAGATTTGGAGACCGCTTATAGTTACGTTCTCGAGGCGGTTCCAGAAGGTTAGTCCACCATAGATCAAGCGACCATTTTCGGCGTGAATCTTACAGTTCTTTAGCTCACCCCTAAAGGCGATAGCGTCCTTGTCTGGAGCTGTCCTTGTGCTGATGATTGTAGCATCTTTAAAAACTAAAGTTTTGCCGCTGGCACTTTTAGAATCGATGACGATCCGATCACCCTCGTATCTGCCCTTGAAGTGTACGTGGGTTCCATAATCGGATAAGTCCAGGTTGCCTGGCTTTAGCAAATTCAAATCTACCTCATTCTTCATCCTTCCTCATTTTTGCTTAGCCTGTTACTAAGTGGTGTAATGGTTAATTGGGGTCTACCTCATCGTCAGGATCAGGGAGCTTGCCGAAGCATTTGTCGCGGGTCAGGTCTTCTATTGAGTAGAGTTTTGCATCTGGCACATACGGTTGATAGAAAGCCTGAATTTGCTCTAGTGTAGGCTTAATTTTTCCAGTCCATTTTATCGTCTGACGCTTGGGGATGGTATGGTAGGAGACGCGGCTGAGCGTATCTCGTAGCTCCACGGTCTTGGCTGGAAAATTGGCAATCTTCACCTGGTCCTCAGCGCTTACCAGGTCTTCTTTCTGAAGAATCTCGAAAGCATCAAATGAGTAAACACAGTAAAACTGATCCGGTGAAAGGTCAGCGAATTGCTGAATAGGATCAGACGGTTCTTGCCACTTTTGAAAAAGCAGCGTTCCAGCTAAACCGAATACGATCCCAGCCAGAATAAAAGGAATTGATTTTTTGAGTTGCATGGTTAATTGCAAGTTTTAGAATGATTATTTAATGACCTTAAAGTCGATTAGCATGCTCATATCTTTGAATGCACGCCCTCCGTGTGGTCCAGGGGCATTGTTGGTGCCACCTGGATAAGTGCCAACTTGACGAGCTACGCGGAGCTTTCGCACGAATCGGTGCTCTACTTCCACCCTTTTTCCTTCATACTCGATCAAGTAGAGGACTTTATTACGGTGGAATTCAGCCTTGGCTTTACAGCGTGTTCCAGAGCGAATTATTAGCGATTCACCGTCACGCTGAATGTCACTGCCTGGGTAATTGGTATATCCACTTATTTCCCATGTTTCCGGCGCTGTGCCGTAAGAAAAAGCGATCATGGCAGACCGGGAGTTATTCGGGCCAAAGTACGCAGTAAGCCCCCGCACCTTCATTTTGTCGTCCCAGTCTCTATCGTTGCCCCATTCTTCAAGGCTTGCCCAGCCTCCGGGCTCAATCTCGAATTCGATCTCGAAACCCTTGGGGTTGAATACTGGCCACCAGCTCTCTGCAGGTCGGAAGTTGCGTTGCCCGGCTTTTATGGAATAGCGCTTCATGACTCTTTAGTTTAAAAAGCGCACTTTGACGAATTCACCTCCAGCCAATGCTGGTGTAAAGGTGATTACCCCTGTGCCGGCGACATAGGTATAGTCGACGCCATTGGTCTTTTCTAGGCCATCTATAACAATGGTGAATCGCCATTCATTTGCCGGTAATTCATTCCCGCTAACGGTGTGCGTAGATTGACTTGCACTGGCGGTGAAGGCTTCCCCCTGCCATTGCCGAGAAACAACAATTCCGCTTTCTGCATTCAGGATTCCGTCGCTGTAGGTTGGCAATTCCAAGCTACCTCCGTATCGCAGTGTGAGTATGTTACGACGGCCTATTGAGCTGCTTCCCGTACCTACTACCAACATTGGGTCATTGTCTCGAATACCATCAATCGGCTCAATTTCATTCCACGATCCGACATACAAGCCGCCATCGCCTTCACTAGCTACCATTTGTCGGCCTAAAACGGTCGTATATTCCAACTCTCTATTTCCAGCATAATTGCCGACTTCATTTTGTTGGCCTACTATTAGGCACTCAGAACAATAACCATCGTTTCGATCGCCGACTGTAATGGTACTCCTACCGTCCAATGTATGATTTTGCCCTAACTGTAAATTAAAAATCGATCCCGCTTGAAAGTCACCACTACCTACTAAGATACTTCTACTAACTTGTGCCCCAGGAGTAGCTAAATTAGCCTCAAAATCACCAAGTATAATGCTAGAAAAAATACTAGCGTTATTGTAATTTATAGCACCACTAGTAGGTAAGAAAATACTACCATTCATTTGCTGCCAATCCGGGGATTGTCTAACATAAGCCAATGAATTTTTAGGAACTATATTTAAATCAATAGGAAAACCTAGATTTGCTCCGGAATAGATTATGGACTGATAACTAGAAAGTAAGTGTATACCACGCTCTAGGTTATAGGATAATTCATTTGGCAAAACACCATCGCGTGGAGGCTGTAACGCGGAGATAGAACCAAACGCTCTAATAGCTTCCGGCTTTTCTAAAGGAATTGCTCCGAATTCAAATGCGCCTTCGATGAACCATTCGTCAGCATCGGGAAGTGTAGGGCCAAGGACAAAGACAACACTATCCCCCACAGCGACGACGACATTTTCTTCTAATTCGCCTTCGCCATCTTCAACAACATTACTTGTATATTCGACGCCGTTAACCTCAAGTGAAACAGACGAAAAGCCGACTATTTCAGCGTAAACAGACAAAAAGGTATTACTACCCAAATCATCGATGACCGCTTTAACTCGATACGTTATCGTCGTTTCTTCTTCTTCTATCGCAAACCCATAGCGATTACCTTCATTACTTCCGCCGTAACCATCTAAACTTTCTGCCGTACTGCTTCCCGTTAATTGCCCTCTGGGAAGATCATTAACAGTCACCTTACTAAGACTATTAACAACACCTCCTATTGCTACGTCGCCAGTTCTGTTTATAGTCGATGTATCAGCGGCAACCCCAGCATAATTCCAAAATATGGGTGCGCTGGCTTCTATCAGGCTATCTACCTGTCCTAAGTTTGGGGCATCTCCATCACTAATAGCGTTGTCAACATTTGTCAACCGGTTGCCTCCCAGGTCTATGTTTTGAGTTGCTGTATGGTCACCAAGATCATCACCATTACCGCCGCCGTTGATAGCACCGCCTCCGGAGTTTATCCAGGTGCGCAGCACGCCCAATGTAATCTTCATTACACTGCCACGTTCAGCAGTGTATAAGGCGTCAGATTCCAAAAGACTGTCTAGCTCAGGCGTTTGATCAAGCCTGATTTGTGCGCTGGCCAGACATGGTATAAATAGGAGAAGAAATATTAGTCGTTTCATCATTTCTTGCTTTAGTACCTTGTAATGATATTCCAGTAGCCATTGCGGAAAATGGCTGTAATGCCTTCTCCGTCCATGAAATAGGTGCTAGATGTTCCGCCGCCTGGAGTTTTGAAATCATGCGATCCGGAGCTCAATGTATATTCAGTACTCGTGGCGGAAAACACGTACAGTATGGTACCATCGCTAACCCCACTATCTGAGAGCGTGATCGTAATGACGAAGCTATTAGTAGCCTCTAAGTAGGTATTACCGCTAATGTTTACAGAGCCTGTGGTGCTACGAGTAATCACGTCAAGACCTCCTGCATCACCCATTGCAAAGTTTTGCCAGCTGCCGTCTTGATATCCTTCGTAGCGGTCAGTTGTAGTGTTGTAGCGGACATCTCCTTCAGTGGCCGTAGATCGAGTAAAGGTGGTACCCTTGGGGAGTTGTACCTGCGTGCTTTGGGTAAAACTGGTGGTGCTGCCATCATCTTGCAGCGGGAAGCTTCCTAAAGTCGTTGAGGTTTCCCATTGAGCTACCCTGCCAGCAATGCCTGTTCCAGGGCCACCAGTGGTGCCGTTATTGGCATCAGTTACCCGGCCATCGCCATCAATGGTAAGCGTGGGATTCGTGTAGGTGCCTGCAATTACTGCAGTATTTAGCAGCTCTGAGGAGCCTACAGCACCTGCAGATATTTCTGAAGCGCCAACTGCGTTTGTAGCAATCTCTGAACTTCCTACAGCGTTAGCGTCAATCTGCCAGTTTGTACCGCCACCAGACACGGTGATATCACCCTTGTCGCCATCGG
>JBCBWU010000255.1:0-9147 GCA_039816955.1 Bacteroidota bacterium | reverse complement strand
TATGCACTCAGAAAGCCTCTTCGCCAGAACCTACAAGGCGTTGGGCTCACCAGCACCACAAAAGTTTAAATCAGTTCCATTACTGTTTATCACATGGAGACCGCCGAAGGGACGATGTAAAGCAAGCACAGACGAATCGAGTTAATTGTCTTTGAAGTGCAGTAATAAAGCAGTTTTCTGAAAGGGTACGGTGAGAATTACTGCTGTTAGTTTGGACTTTATAATAGTATTTATGGTCTGGTTTACCCTTATGAGAAGGCTTCTTTTGCCAGTAAGAACTAAGGTCAAAATAGAAACATTGATAGATGTCAAACGTCTTTAAAATAACCCTCTTTGCCACCTTGCTGACCAGCTGCGATATGCAACCTTCGGCAGAGGTTGTCTACGAGGAATTAGCTGATCACTTTAATAGCAAGGGACGGTATGCAAGATTTGTTAATTCCAGCTTGCTTTTTGGGGATACACTCACGCTTAGCCAAAGCGCTTTGCTGAAATTCGATTCCACACTTTTGCACGAAAAAATCTATAGAAAAGCAGCCTATCAGATTTACAGTGACCCAGATTCTATCATCTATTTCATGTATGGTTTGTCAAGGCAAGAATCGGTTCTGGACGAAGTTCGTATTCGGTCCTTCAAAAGAGATTCCCTACTTGGAGATTTTCTGATCATTGATCCAGACAAAGACCCCACGATGAGTTATCAGGATTTAGATACATTTATTTTGATGAGATGCTGAGTGATATCTCCAATCTATACGGTCTCCGCAGTGATAGCTTGATTGAGGGTAAGGAAGCTTGCCTCAAAGTCTCGGTAAAACCGTATGAAGAACTCACAATGATCAAAGAGGAGGTTTACTTTGAATATTAGCGGATGGAACACGAAAATGATTTCTCGCTGGTATCTCAAGAAGTCGCAATAGCTTGAGTATAAACCAAGCCTGACAAACATTTTACCACAGTACCTGTTACCATTGCAGACTGCTTTTTAACTTTGCAACTGGCAAATAAATACGTATGATCGTTCTTCTTTCTCCCGCTAAGACACTTGACGAAACACCAGTACACGGTATTCCACATACTGAGCCCCGCCTCTTGCCGCAGAGTGCAACGCTCATTAAGAAGCTGCGTCGGCAATCGGTAGCTGCGTTGCAAGAACTGATGCACATCAGCGAAAAGTTGGCGGTGCTGAACAAAGGACGATACCAAAGCTATTCGGAAACCTTTACCGAAGAAAATGCTAAGCCTGCTGCCCTCATGTTCAAAGGTGATGTTTACACCGGCTTAGAAGCCGAAAGCTTTTCAGAAACAGAAATGGCTTTCGCGCAGGATCACGTTCGCATCTTGTCAGGCCTTTACGGCTTACTACGCCCGCTGGATCTTATCCAGCCTTATCGCTTGGAGATGGGTACCCAACTGAAGTCTGGCCGTAATAAAAACCTTTACGCCTTTTGGGGAGACCAAATTACAGCGCTAGTCAATCAAGATCTGGCGCAGTCTGCAGGTGAAACAGTAGTGAATCTAGCTTCTCAGGAATATTTCCAGTCCGTCAAACCCGAACAGCTTAATGGTCGCTTGATCAATGTCCACTTCAAAGAGGATCGTGATGGTAAGCTCAAAGTCATTTCCTTCAATGCGAAAAAGGCCCGTGGTAAGATGGCACAACTGATTGTCAAAGAGCGCTTGGCCAATGCGGAAGGGATGAAGGAGTTGGTAGCGGATGACTATGTGTACCGCGCGGATTTGTCGAATGAGACGGATTGGGTGTTTGTAAAGTAGGGGAGGCTCGCCTTGCTCGCGGGGGAAGCTCACTGCGTTCGCGGTTGTAGTTCGCCTTCGGCTCACGGTTTAAGTTCGCTTTGCTCGCGGTTCTAACTCGCTACGTTCGTGGGGAAGTTCGCTACGCGAACGGTTTATTATTAGGGCACAAGTGGGTTTAAAGGCCGGGGAAGAAGGCGTCCTCGTAGTGCTCCAGTTTTGGAGATTTTCCTAATTGCATAATAATGCTGATGATATCGAAACGAATGGCCCATTCGTGGCCGGTCTCTTGCATGTAAGCGGTGGCGGCTGCGGCAAGGAGGCGTTTCTTACGCTTGGTAATGGACTCTTCTGGTGCGCCAAAGAAATCGGTGCTGCGGGTTTTTACTTCTACAAAAATGAGGGTTTCGTCTAGTTGGGCGATGATGTCAATTTCGGCGCGATTAGCGCGCCAGTTGCGGGCTAGGATCGTATAACCGTTTGCTTCCAAGAAGTTCGCGGCTAGCTTTTCGCCTAATTCTCCGAGTTCGTTATGTGCTGCCATAGGTAGGAAAAAGGTGGAGTGTAAAGGTAAGCGCGCGTTAGGAAATTTTCCAGATTGCTTGAAAAAAACGAGCGCTCATCGAAAAAACTAAATTTCTCGACGAAGGATTTCAAAGTGTTGATTTACACATACTTGAATCCAAAATGAGCAAAAGTCAGACCGCACTTTTGCAGCCTGACTTTACTCGTTGACAGAAGATTATTTCGCATCGTCCGCCGAAGCTTCCGCCGCCGGTTCAAACCTTTAGCGGATGAATGTAGCGTAGGTGGACTAATTTCTCTAGCGAATCCTACATCGCCTTAAGTTCTAGTCTGTCAGTACCATCTTACGCGTCGCGCGTTGCTCACCGGCTTCTAGCGTGTAGTAGAATAAACCGATAGCGGGTAGATCCGTTCTGCTGATGCTGATTTCGTGGTATCCTTCGGGGAAGTAATTCGCCACTTCGTATACCAGCTTACCGGCCATATCGTAAACTGTTAGGCGTGCATCGCCACCGGGATCCAACTGGAATGGAATAATGGTGCTGTTGTTCCAAGGGTTCGGGCGGTTCTGGAAGAGCTCGAAGTTGGAGTCAGTTGTTGCCTCATTGTTCGAGAAGAAACTGAGGTTAATTTCCTCCGTTTCACCCTCTTGGGTGTAAGCTTCCGACTTCGTCACTCGTGAACTCATGTAGAGCCAGTCCTTCAAGTTTCCATTTTCTTTAGCTCGTGCCTTTACCGTAAAGATGGTCTGCTCTTTACTATTGGCGCTACCTCCGTATTCGTTCCAAACGGCGGTGATCAAGCCCGCACGCTCGTCGTAGATATGGAAGTTTTCTTCCGGATAGAGGTTCGGTAAACTGCCTGCTTCGATCTCGATGATTTCCAAAGCGCTAGCGGCATATTCCAGGGTGAACTGGTAGCCCATCCATTCGTTCATGTAGCGTGCCGTGAAGTCAATATCCACCGTTTCACCAGCTTCGACTTCTTGGGCCGCTACACTTAGTTCGAGCGGGTTGCCATTAGCACGGTTATCGTCATCACTACGGATACTATTTGGAATAGCTGACCCATTCACGTCGCCCACTTTGATGGCGATAAAGTCCACGTACATCTCGGGACCATCCAGGTCGTTGATGTTGTAAAACTCTGGGAAGTAGCCCATAAATGGATTCGTAGGGTCCAAAAATTCGTAGGAAGCATCCACAAAGCGCCAGCTCGTATTGTTGTTCGGTAATGCATTATCAATATTCAAGATCAGCTTCCGCAACTTGATGATGTCTAAGGTCGAAATATGACCAGAACGATCCACATCAGCAGCAATCAGTTTGTACGGTGAATCCAGTAGACGAGTGCCTAGGATATGCTTGCTGATTAGGATCAGGTCCATCGTGGTCACACCATTGAGGATGTTGTCGTCTAACTGAGCAATAATGCTGTAATCGAGACCTAATTCCAAATCTTCGAAAATAAAGCTACCGTCCAATTCGGTATACATCATCTCCGGGCTGTTACCGGATACCATAATCATTACGTTCTCTACTTCTTCACCATCTTCGGTGAGTACACCGCCGGCAATTAATCCTTCACCGGTTTGTCCTACACAGTTGTCATTAGGGTCCTGTACCGTCACGATAGTAGTACAGTTGGAGAAGTTACCCTGTGTGTCTTCCGCCCATACCATGACCTCTACCACGAAGTTGGCATCATAGCAATCGAAGGTCAAGCTGGTATTTGATGGCAAACCTACCGTTCCGTCACCGGGGCGAGAGATGGTGTACTTGAGCAAGTTGGTCGGGCTACAGTTGTCCACCGCCGAAGCTACTAATGATACCGCGTCAATACTACCGTTTACGCCACCACCTTCTACGGGCATTAGGTTAGTTGTCAGGCCTACAATACAAGCTATACTTGGTGGTTCGGTATCACCTACCGTTACGGTAGTTGTACAAGCGGTATTGTTCCCACAATTATCCTCAGCGAAGAAGGTTACGTTAGTAGTTCCTACCGGATAGGTGCCACTGGCGTCAATACCATCATTGTCGGCATAAGGCGAACTGTTAGTAAAGCTGATTTGTGTAGAGCAATCATCAGCCGTGGGCTCACCAATAGTGACAAAGGCATCCGTACAGTTATCTACTACATTGACACTCACCGATTCTGGGCAAGTAATCACTGGATCTTCAACATCGAAGACTTTCACTTGCTGTGTATGTTGAAAACGGCCAGCTCCGTCCAGATCTTCGGGGTTAAAGTGGCACCAATCAATAATGGTCCAGGTGCGGAGCACTTTGTAACAAGCACCAGGTACGGTGTTGAACAGCGCATCGGAGTGATTCAAGGCCACGGTTCCACAACCATTATAGTTGATAATTGGACCTTGGTATTCTTCTGGTAGATCCTCGATGTCAGTACTTGCACCACATTCATACAGGATATAATCGGCTGGCCAAGTGATGTCTTCCTCTTGTAGTGGATTATCATTTTCTACCGTAATGAGCTGAGAACACTGTGCGCTTTGCCCGAAATTATCCGTGGCTGTCCAGGTGCGAGTAATGGTCCCTACACCACATTCGTTGAAACTAGTCGTAAAGGTGCTATCTAGGGTGAAACCGCAATTGTCTTGTACGATTGGGCTACCATAGATGCTCAGATCTTCCTGTTCGTCCGTACACTGAATCGTTACAGGTGCTGGGCATTGTACAAAGTTGGGAGCTGTTCCGTCTTGTACGGTTACTATGGATTGGCAGTCGGTATAATGCCCGACTAGATCGCCATTGCCGGTTTCACGAGTTGGGTCTACGGGACCGTCACCAGGATCTACTTCGTAGACGCGTAGGGTTACGGTCACTGGGCTAGCTGCAATATCTTCGCAACAAAAGACGACCTGATCATCAAACCATTCCTGGAATCCAGTTTGTGGGCTGTCGTCGCCATTAGCCAAGTCACAAGAGGCAGCAATATTGCGCTTCGCTTTCACGAATACGGCATTACAATTGTCAGAGCTTCCCTCATCAAAAGTTTGGGAGAGCATAATGCCGTATCCACTGGAGGAAATAGAAACGATGGTTTGGTCGTCACAGGCTGCTACCGGAGCTACATCGTCTACAACGGTAAGTTGCACGCTACAGCTGCTTACGTTACCACACTCATCAGTGCCGGTATAGGTGACACTGTAGGTGCCTGGAGCAACACCGCTGACTGGGCTGAAGTCATCCGCACCGTAAGAAGAGCTCACAGTAAAGGTGATGTTGCTACCGCAATTATCAGTACCTGTAATCACTGGCAACGCAATGGTCGCGCCACACTCACCTGGATCACTGGTGAAAACGAGCTGATCCGCTGGTGGGCAATTCAATACTGGCCCTTGGTCATCGCTCACTAAAATCTCTTGGGTTTCCTGCCCGAAGAAATCAGTACAAGTTTCGGTGACTGTCCAGGTGCGATCAATCTGGTACATGTAATCGTTGCAAATGAAGATGGTGTCATCCACAAAAGATACATCCAAGCCACAGTAGTCACCGTGCATGAGGGTAGTACCATTCAACTGTGGAATACCCGTGATTTCTGGATCTGCCGAAGGGTCATCACAAGGCAGCGTTGTGTTGCCAGGGAAAGAAACATCCATAAAGGAAGCCCGCAAAATGTTGATCTGCTGCGTGCAGGTACTGCTCAAGTTTGAAGCATCTGTAACGGTCCACTCCCGCAAGATGATTGCGGCGGTGTCGGTTAAACAATCCCGAATGATGAGGTTATCTACAAAGGTGAGATCTAACTCATCATCACAATTGTCGCCAATGGTTGGCAATCCTAGGTCTTCTGGCGCAGTGCTATCTAAGCAACTAACCGTTACCTCCGGACAATCCGTAATGGTTGGAGGGGTGTTGTCGACCACCTGAATACTACCCACACAAATAGTGCCGGTGACCTGATCGGTAATAGTAACACTGAGTCGGTTCCCCACTAAATCACCTACCGCAAACTGCACTAAGTCAAAGTTGTCGGCTAGGAGGTTGTTGAGGGAATCCCTTACGGTTAAACGCTTACTACCTGGGCAGGAAGCAAGGTCTGGTACCACCATGGAAGTGGTGACGGCCACCTGGCAGCCTTCGTCAATAACTACCTGCAGGGGTAGTTCTGGCGTGCCAATACAAGCCAAGTCACAGTCCTGTGCTTGCGCTTGCTGGCTGAGCCCCAGTAGAAATAGCAGTACAATAGCATGTGATATGATCTGCTGTAATGTTGTTCGGAGTGGAATTATGTGTTTCATCTTTCGAACTAGAATTTTGCGGGTTAGAGACCTGACAATCCAGCACGACAAGACCAGGGCGCAGCTGTGCAATACATGCTGTACCGGCCGCTTTAAACTGCCGCACTATGGGTGGATTGGTTAATGGCCCATCTTCGTTTTCGGGCGCTTAACTAGCTAAAAGAAAAAACCGTGCCAAAGTCAACATAGTATTCGTCAAAAAATAATTTTCCTCCTTTAATTCAGCCTTTTAGCTTGAATACACTCATTGAAAATCGCTTATTTCTACGCTAAAATGCTGAAGTCGGAAATTATTTGTTTGACCTAATAAAAAATCCCGAAGCTGGAGTGATTTCCAACTTCGGGATCAGTAAAACTGTGCAGCTATGCTGCTAGTAAAGAACTAGGATTGGTTCTTCAATAAGTCGCGAATTTCCGCGAGTAAGTCTTCTGCGCTTGGCCCTGGGTCAGGAGCTGGAGCTTCTTCCTCTGGCTTCTGCGTACGCTTGTAGGCCTTCAGGATCATGAAGATGGCAAAAGCGATAATCAGGAAGTCGATGATCTTCTGGATGAAGGCACCGTAGCGAAGCTCTACGGCTTCTTTCACTACTTCCCCAACTTCGTTCATTTCGGCTGCCTGTAGCGTTACTGCTAAGTTGCTGAAGTCCACATCACCCATTAATAGACCAAGCGGAGGCATGACGATGTCGCTGGTGAACGAGCTTACAATAGCACCAAAGGCGCCAGCAATGATAACCGCAACTGCTAGCTCAAGTACATTACCGCGGAGGATGAAGTCTTTAAATTCTTTCCACATATTCGTTTTGTTTGTTAATTAAAGGTCTAAGAGGTGTTGATGGAGTGTTCTTTTCGTGCATCAACGTTCTGTAGACGCAGCCCGAGGGCTTAGGTAACAAATATAACAGAATAGGAGCGAGGCGAAATAGTGTACTTGATCAATAGATTATCGACCTTTGCCGCATGGACACTAGGCAGCTCAAGATTGTGGTCAAGGTAGGGACCAATGTGCTTACGCGTGCGGATGGTCGTTTGGATGTCACTAATATCAGTCATCTGGTAGACCAGCTAGCGGAGCTCAAGCAGTTCGGGCATCAGGTTATTTTGGTTTCTTCGGGTGCCGTTGGCGCTGGGCGGGAGTTGTTGCCATCGGCAGAACAGCTGGATCCCGTCATTCGCCGGCAGATGTTATCAGCCATTGGTCAGGTTCGTTTGATGGAGTTGTACCGGCAGCTATTTTCTGGTTACCAACTACTATGTGGTCAAGTATTAGCTACCAAAGAAGATTTTCGCGATCGGCTCCACTATCTCAATATGCGGAACTGCCTGGAAGCTCTGCTACACGATCGGGTCATTCCCATCATCAACGAAAACGATGTGGTCTCGGTAACGGAGTTGATGTTTACCGATAATGATGAACTCGCCAGTCTGGTCACCAGCATGCTCAACGCCGATAAACTCATTATCCTCAGTAGTGTCAACGGCCTCTACACTGGTGCACCAGAGGATCCAGCATCAGAGCTACTAGAGGAAATCTCTGCTGACGATGAGGCCGCTCTGGCTCATGTAGCACCCGTCAAGTCCAGTTTCGGTCGGGGAGGAATGGGTACTAAGGTTAGGATGGCACAGCAAACGGCACGCCTGGGAGCCGAAGTGATACTGGCCAACGGCCGCCGGAAAAATGTGCTCTTGGATGTACTGGCCGGTAAAGGACCCTGTACGCGGATAGCCCCTGCCGCTCACGAGCCTTCAAATGTGAAGAAATGGTTGGCACAAAAGCCAACTACTAAGGGTGCCGTTACGATTAATGCCGGAGCCCAACAAGTATTGACGGATGATACTACTGTAAACAGCCTGCTTCCGATAGGCATTACGGCAGTAGAGGGTGATTTTGCGAAAGGTGATTTACTGCGTATTCTTGGTCCTCAAGAGCAGCTTATCGGCATCGGAGTAGCGCAATATGATGCAGAAATCGCTCGCGGTTTAGTTGGTCAGCACGGGCAGAAGCCGCTGGTGCATTATGACTACTTGATGTTGGTTTAGGGGAACGCGATGAATCGCGTCGCTACATCGTTTGGTTTTATCAGATTTCCCACGGTCTTTTCGCGTAAGACGCAAGTGAGTTCACGCCGCGCAGGGGTGACGGTAAGTATCTGGTGGCAATCGCATCATCTTAATCAACCTCAGGTGATGTTCTTGGCTACCCTGCAAGTATACGCTGTTTTTGTTCTTGTCCAATATCTTCTTGATAGTCCATCCAGCGCTCATCGTCCTTAGACAGATAGTCCAACAAACTACCCAAACGGTCATCACTTAGATAAGCAGCCTGAAAATCAGATTCATCCAAAAGCCAACCTAGCGTACGTTCTAAACCCAAAGCCTAGTCTTGCACCCTGTACAGTCGATGATCGTTCTGGCTCAAAATATAGACCAGAAAAGCTTCTAAGGTCTTACCAATACTGGTGCCTTGCCATAAATGATGAGTAGAATAGTGCTTGTCCACCCGCTGGGACAAACCTGTCGATTGGAGCAGGCGACTAATCACCGGCAGGTCCCCTACAGGCTCTGCTTTGATCTGCATATAGTTTTATTGTAGAACGCTT
>JBCBWU010000254.1:0-9173 GCA_039816955.1 Bacteroidota bacterium | reverse complement strand
AACCATAACATTACCTTGACGTCTAAGCACTTGCTTTCCGTCTGATTTAGTCGTAATTTATGTGAACGATCGATAGGGTTCATTGATTTACCTACTGAACCCTCTACACTACCGTAACGCGACTTCTGATGCGCCGACTATTACTACTCTCCGCCTTATGTACCTTTGCGCTGCTCTTGTCAGCACAATCACCTTGGTCGTTGGCGGCGGAAATAGGTGTAGGCCTGAGTGGCAACAGCGAGCAGGAACAAACCTTTGGTTTCCTCAATTCTTCCATCTCTTATACCGATACCTGGCAAGAGCGCCCAGTACCAACATTTAACGTGGGCTTCCATATTAATTATGCGCTTGATCGCCAGTGGCAGCTGAGTGCTGGCTTGGTTTTTAGACAGGTAGGTGCCCGGGCTGATCTTATCCGCAATGAATTTTACCAGGAATCATCCTTAAAGATCAGTCAAGCTCGACATATGCGCTTTCAGCAGCGTCAATTTGCGGCACAGTTCAGCGCACGCTACAAGCTACTGGATGGGCGCAATCTGGCGCAGCCTTTTGTTCTTTTTGGCGCGCAGGCGGTACGGCTCTTCTCACAGCGGGTATCCTGGGATAATGATTTTGTTGGTCGTGGACCAAGAGGACGGGATATCTTCGCTCGCGATGAAAACCCGGATCAGGTCCAGCTTCACAAAGCAAACCCCTGGGGTATGAACCTCTTTATGGGAGTAGGCGTGCAGCTCAAGCGAGTTAGTGTTCATCTCCAATACGACTGGCAAGCCTTTCCGCAAGGGAATTTGCTCTATGCTGATCGAGGTGTATACCTACCCACTTGTTATACCTGCCAATTTGTGGAGCGCAGTACCCAACCCCTGCTGCGCCAGACCAGTATCCGCCTAGGTTATCGCCTCTTTTAGTGCATTTTATTGTATCTTACTCAAGGCCTACCAGCGGTAATTCTCTTTGTTTGCGCAAGATGTACCGTGGTATAGCCGTATGCTTATACGCGTTCGTTTGCTAATAGGAAATATTGTGGGTTATGAAAAAATTGCTCCTCTGTCTTGGAATATCCTTCCCTATGCTCATGCTCTCTGCTCAAGATGCAGCGCTTTCTAAAACGTCACGTTTCAGTTTTAACCTGTCTGTAGAAGCCGGTTATAGCGGTGTAAAAAGCGAGGTGACAGGCGGTTCTACCACTATGTTTGGTCATGATGAAAATTTAACCATCGAAGAGGTCCGCCCCGGCTACGCAGTGGGTATGTCAGGAAGCTATCAACTTGGCCGACACTGGGATCTCGAGCTAGGGCTTAATTACGGCGCCTGGCGTGCTCATGGTAAAGGAGAATTTACGCTCTATGACTTGACCGGACTTGCGGTACAATATAGCCGAGAGCACCACACGGTGCGACAGGATTTATTGCGTATTCCGTTGCAAATGCGTTTTTACTTTGGCCGGCCTGAACGACGTACGCGCCTCTTTATCTCTTTTGGAGGGCAAGCTGCTTACATTACGGGGCAGCACAATTTTTCCCATTCTATCTACGGTGTACTGGGGCAAGATCCTAACGAAAGTTTTTACTCCTTCTCTGGTGATCTGGCTGCCGAATACTATGGGATACAACGCTGGCAGTGGTCTTTACTAGGCGGGATTGGCATCCAAATGGATCGAGTCAGTTTAAGTATTCAACGCACTTGGGCGCTGGGTAATACCTACGAAGGCGAATATACCCTCCTTCGTTATTATCCTGATTTTTGTGGGGAACACGGGCAGGACAATGTTTTTTGTGGTTATAGTGCCAACCAGTTTCGCCAGACCAGCCTGCGTTTTGCGTACCGTCTTTTTTAGTAGAAGGTTCAGTAGCTAGGATTAGAAAAAGGAATAGACCTAACCTTCCTTTTGCTGGCCTTCGTCTTACTAACTACAACATCCTACAAAAGATGAAAGCACTATTTTACTCATGGGCGCTCTTATTTCTTGCAACAGTTCTAAGTGCACAAAACACTGATGTTGAGTATTCGTCCCGTTTCAGTTTTGGAGTATCCCTGGAAGCAGGTTATAGTGGTGTAAAAGTGACGTCATAAATGGTAATTCCAGCACTACTAATAGTACTGAATATAGAACTATTGAAGAGGTACGCCCAGGCTACGCGCTAGGTATATGGGGGATTTATAACCTAGGTGCGCACTGGGATTTTGAACTGGGGCTGAATTTTGGCGCCTGGCGCGCTTATGGCGAAAGAAAATTAAATAGGGACAACCTCATGGGACTTGCGATAAATTATCGTAGAGAGCGCTACTGGGTTCAACAGGACTTAGTACGTATTCCTATGCAAATGCGTTTTTATTTTGGCCGACCTGAGCGGCGTACTCGCCTCTTTATCGCTTTAGGTGGGCAAGCTGCCTATATTGCTGGTCAGGATAATGTTTCTTATAAGTATGACGGTGCTCTTGGACGAGATCCTGTCGAAGATTTATTCTCCTCCACTGCGAATCTACGTGCCAATTACTATGACGGTCAGCGTTGGCAATGGTCGTTGCTAGGTGGGATTGGTATCCAAATGGATCGGGCAAGTTTGAGTGTTCAACGTAATTGGGAGTTGCACAATACTTATGAAGGTTATTTTACACTTCTTCGCTACTACCCTGATCGTTGTACGACAAATGTGCGGGACACTGTGTTTTGCGGATTTAGTGCAAAGCAGTTTCGTCAGACTAGTCTGCGATTTGACTACCGCCTATTTTAAGAGGAAATACAGCCGAAAGTAGCACAGACACGGATAGTGAACCCAACCTTCCGCTTTATGGTCGACGTCTTACAG
The DNA here is from genome assembly GCA_039816955.1 of Bacteroidota bacterium. Classification (GTDB taxonomy): domain Bacteria; phylum Bacteroidota; class Bacteroidia; order Chitinophagales; family Saprospiraceae; genus Lewinella. Next base: position 6,363 of record JBCBWU010000254.1, on the reverse strand, counting down.
GCTACAATATCCGGCCAAAGATGAAAAGACTATTCTACTCACTAGTACTATTATTCCTTGCCACAATTGTAAGTGCGCAATCTGCTGACGTTCCACAAGTATCTCGTTTTAGCTTCGGCGCATCTCTGGAGGCGGGCTATAGCGGGGTAAAGGATTACATTGCTGATGATAATTCCGGTCCTTTTGGTCGTTCGGTATATGGCACCACTGAAGAACGTCGCCCCAGCTATGCCCTGGGGCTGTGGGGAACCTATTGGCTGAGTCCACGCTGGGATATTGAGCTAGGAATTAATTTTGGCACATGGCGAGCATTTGCGGAAGCCGAATCAGAAAGCTACAATCCACTAGGAATCATGACCTTCTATGGCCTGGAGCGCTACTGGCTAGATCAGGACTTGCTGCGTATTCCCTTGCAAATGCGTCTTCATTTGGGACAGCCTACCAACCGTATTCGTCCATTTATCGCTCTAGGCACACAGGCTGCTTACATCACCCAACAAACTAATCACGGTCGTCGGTTCTATGGGGGCACTGGATCAGAACCTACTGAGTATGCCTTCACTTCTACCGCTAATTTAAATGCGGACTGGGTTGATATTCGCCGCTGGCAGTGGTCCTTACTAGGCGGAATTGGCATCCAAATGGACCGCATAAGTTTAAGCATCCAACGGAATTTTCCATTGACCAATACCTACCAAGATGATTATCGACTCTATCGTTATTATCCTGATATGTGTTCTGGTGATTTTATTGGAAACACGCCCGGAGATTCTTTCTTATTTTGTGACTATCGCGTTAACCAGCTAAGACAAACGAGCCTGCGTTTTGAGTACCGCATTTTTTAGATGGAAACTGGCTGCCGCTAATTATTCGCATAATCGTCCTTAACCTTTGGAAAAATAATTAGATCTTGATGTACAACTGTGCTCGAGATGAAAAAATTACGCTGCTTTCTACTCCTACTTATATCAGTTACAACGCTAAGTGCGCAAAACAAGGAGACTCCTTACTTTAGTTTTGGCGCATCTGTGGAGGCGGGGTATAGTGGAACTAAGGGTGATGTTACGGATGGTTATATTGGAACCTTCGGGACAATGGACCATCTTACCACCGAGAGGCGTCGGCCTGGGTATTCACTTGGAGTTTGGTTATCGTATTGGCTAAGCCCTCACTGGGATATTGAACTTGGTGTAAATTTTGGAGCTTGGTCCGCTTTTGCCGAGCAGAAAACAGATAACTACAGTCCTACTGGGGTACACGCTAGTTACTCCAGGGAACGATTTACACTCCGCCAGCACCTCCTGCGCATACCACTACAGACGCGCTTTTATTTTAGCAGATCTGATCGACCTGTGCGCCCGTACATTACACTAGGCGTGCAAGCTGCTTATGTCACCAATCAAACTGGCTTTGAGCATAATTTATATCACCTGGCAAGACAAGATCCGGCACAATACTTTTATTCTTTAAAATTTGATTTAGGCGCTGCCGGGGAAGATATTCGCCGTTGGCAGTCTTCGATCATTGGCGGTGTAGGCCTTCAGATGGACCGAGTGCGGGTGAGCATTCAGCGCAACTGGCCTTTCACCAATATTCCACCAGATGAGCAGGGTAGTCACCGCGCTTATCCGGACTTGTATCCTGGAGATCGCCTGGATGGTTCTTTTCTCAACTGTGACTCCCTCCTTTGCCAATTGCGGCAAACGAGCCTACGATTTGAGTACCGCATTTTTTGATGGTTTCACTGCTGTATCTCAATAAGTTCTGTTGGTAAAAGGGCAGATTTTCCGAATAATTTCCTTTTTTTGCTTTGGTAAGTGTTCATCGTACATTAAGTGGATACTACTACGCCTGTCCCTTCCCCAAAGATCGAATCATTCGGTAAACTAACCATCGACACCCATTATGATCCGTCACCGCCTGTTTATTGTGGCCTTGCTGGCTATCGTATTCTATAGTTGTCAAAGTAATGATACTCCTGTACCCGAGCGTCCGCATTCGCCCTGGGTTTTCCGTTCTGTTCTGGATGGACAAGCACGTATGCTAACCGTGGCGCTGCACGATAATCTGTGGTTGGCCTATAGTGCTGAAACTGCCGCTCTGGCAAAAGCCTGGAAAGGAAGTGTGAATTTTGACGGCGCTGTTTACACCACTGTACACGGACCTCAGCCCAGTTCCCTGGGGAATTTGTGGTTCAACTCACCTTACCGCCAGCCCTGGCGCGTTTTTCATAATGAGCAAGAGTTGCGACCACGCGTACAGTTTCGCGGCCATGAGTTTGTCGATGGGCAAATTTGGATTAAATATGAACTAGCGCTGGACGATGGCTCGGTAATTAATGTGAAAGAACAGCCAGAGTATACCACCAACAAATACCGGCAGACCGGTTTGGAACGCACTTTTGTTACCGAGAATGTACCCGAAGGCCATAAGGTGTTATTGCTCACGCAGTACGAAAGTCTACCCACTGCGAGTAACCTCAGCACCGATGGTGAATGGCAAGAGCAAACTGCTGAAAATAGCGGTACCTCCCGCGTTGCCAATGTCATTGTCGACGGTGCATTAGCCCTGAATAGTAATGGAACAACTACGCTAAAGGCCATGTTTACGGCCAAGCCGGTAGTGGAAAACGAAAATAAAGTAGCCGGAGCCGAAGAGGAAGAGCGCCGCCCATTGGGGTACCGCCTGATTGCCCGTAGTGACTGCCGCTCCTGCCATAATACTTACCTGCAAACGATTGGTCCATCCTACGTAGATGTAGCGCGCCGCTACCAGAATACGGAAGACAATGTGACCATGCTGGTCAACAAAGTTTTGCAGGGTGGTGCCGGTAACTGGGGCGAAGCAGCGATGACCCCGCACCCGGATCTGCCGCCCGCCCAAGCTCGGGCCATGGTTTCCTATATCATGGATTTGGATGCGGAGGACGAGGAGCGCCTTGCTGCTATTCAAACCGATGAGGGAGTAGATTTGTCTTCTGCTAAACCAGCCGCTGATGTGGATGCTGGCGATTTTCTTCCGGGAGCAATTGGGCATCTACGTTTCATCGATAACAGTGTAGGCTCTGTTTTTGATGTTAATTACGAAGCAATTCCAGAGTTTTCAGGCATCCTGCCGGAAGTCAACTTTTACGCTGCTGACTTCGGTGGTCTGGAGGAGAACTTTGCCATTGAGGTAACGGGCTATCTGCGTATTCCAAAGACTAATAATTACACCTTCCGGCTCACTAGTGATGATGGTTCTGTTCTCTTTATTGATGATGAAGAGGTGATCAATAACGATGGCTTCCACGGCGATATATCCATCGATGGAGAAGTAATCCTCGCTGAGGGTTACCACCCGTTTCGCGCCTTGTTCTTCCAAGGCTTGGGCGGCCGTACCTTCCGTCTTACCTGGCGATCTTTCGATACCCAGCGCTTTGAGCCGGTACCTTCCTCAGTGATGATGCACCGCCGTCAGGATCAACCTAACGAAGTGAGCTCTGATTTGTCGAAAGATAATATCATTGCCGGCGACGGCGCTTCGCTCAATGATGTACACCCGAGCTACACACTTAGCCAGGCCCGTCCGGATGGCTTCTCGCCTAAAGTAGGCGGTATGGACTTTCTACCCGATGGCCGCATGGTCATTAGCACCTGGGACGCAGAAGGAAGTATCTATATTGTAGATGGTGTGAGTACCGGAGAAGCGAGCCAGATGTCATACAAACGAATCGCCACCGGGCTGGCTGAGCCGCTCGGTCTCAAAGTAGTAGACGGTTCTATTTATATCCTCCAAAAGCAAGAATTAACCCAACTCATTGATCACGATGGTGATGAGATGACGGATGAATACCGTACCGTCAGTAACGACTGGGAGGTATCCGCCAATTTCCACGAGTTTGCTTTTGGCTTAGCTTATCAGCAACCTTACTTCTACGCGGCTTTGGCCATTGGTATTCTTCCTGGTGGTGCTAGTGCGCCCAACCAGCCAAAGGATCGTGGTAAGGCCGTACGCATTCACCAGGAGACTGGGAAAATGGAGATTGTGGCCGAAGGTTTACGTACGCCTAATGGCGTTGGTATTGGCGTAGATGATGAAATCTTTATAGCGGATAATCAGGGTGACTGGTTGCCTTCTTCCAAGATTTTGCACATCACAGAAGATGCCTTTTTTGGCTCCCGGGCGGTGGATTCAGCGCGGGTGGCTCAGCTACGGATGAAGCCACCAGTAGTATGGCTACCGCAAGATGAAATTGGTAATTCTCCTTCTACACCCTCTTATCTGAATGATGGACCTTACCAGGGACAGATGATTCACGGTGAGGTAACGCACGGTGGTGTGAAACGGGTGTTTGTAGAAAAGGTAAATGGTGAATACCAGGGTTCTGTATTCCGTTTTATTCAGGGCTTGGAGGCCGGCGTGAATCGTCTGGTTTGGGGGCCTGATTCGGCTTTGTACGTAGGTGGGATTGGTTCCACCGGAAACTGGCAGCATAGCGGCAAGTTGTGGTATGGTCTTCAGCGCTTGAAGTACAATGGTGATCCTGCTTTTGAAATGCTAGCCGTACGAGCTAAGAGCAATGGCGTAGAAATTGAGTTTACAGAGCCACTTGATCCTGCTTTTGGTGCGGATGTGGCGGAATACGAAGTGCGGCAGTGGTACTATTTACCCACCAACGAATATGGTGGACCAAAACTGAATGATCGCCGCATGCCGGTACAGTCGGTGCACATGTCGGCAGATCGCAAGCGTGTATTCCTGGAGTTGGACGGTATGCAGGAAGAGCACGTGATTTATGTTCGCCTGCCGTACTACTGGACTAGCACGGGAGGGCGTAGTCTGTGGTCAACTGAGACTTGGTATACGATGAATCAAATTCCGGCTGATCAGCCAGGGATGAATAATCCGGCTCCGGCACCCCCTGCGCCTAACAAGCTTACGGCCGCCGAACAGCAAGCGGGTTGGAAGCTCCTGTTTGATGGAGAGAGCACCAAGGGTTGGCATAATTTTGGAAAGAACACCATTGGTTCGAGTTGGAAGGTTGAGGATGGTGCGCTGATGCTGGATGTCGTGGCCCGACAAGATGGTGGCTGGCAAGCCGCCGACGGTGGCGACATTGTAACGGAGGGGGAATACGAAAACTTTGAATTGACTTTGGAGTGGAAGATTTCACCCTGTGGTAACAGCGGTATCATGTACAATGTGGTGGAATCAGATAAATACGAATACCCCTGGCTCACCGGGCCAGAAATGCAAGTGCTTGACAATACTTGCCATCCGGATGCACAGATTATTAAGCACCGCGCCGGTGATTTATATGATCTGATTTCGGCGGTACCGGAAACCGTTCGCCCTTCCGGCGAATGGAATCGCATACGGATCAAAATCAAGGATGGTCAATTGGAACATTGGTTGAACGGCCGGAAGGTAGTGGAGACCACCATGTTTGACAAAGCCTGGGAGAATATGATTGCCAAGAGTAAGTTTGTGGATATGCCAGACTTTGGTACGGCACGTAAAGGGCACATTTCCCTACAAGACCACGGTGATCGAGTATGGTTCCGGAACATAAAGATTCGGGAGCTGTAGTGCGATTTTTGCCAGAGATTTAAGAGACAAAACGAAAAACATAGTTCCCTTGCGGGAAACAAACCACCTATCAAGTATGAAAAGGAGTACAAGTATTCAGCTATCCATCATGATGTTCCTGGAGTTCTTTATCTGGGGCGGATGGTTTGTGACGTTAGGTACTTATTTGGGGGTAACATTAGAGGCTGCTGACGGAGAAATTGCTAAAGCATTTTCCACCCAATCTTGGGGAGCTATCATTGCTCCATTTGTCATTGGTCTCATTGCCGATCGTTACTTCAATGCAGAGCGCATTCTCGCGGTTTTGCATTTAGTAGGAGCCTTTTTGATGTATCAGTTGGCCAATGCCAGTGACTTCAGTGCTTTCTATCCTTATGTACTGGGCTACATGATTGCGTATATGCCAACCTTAGCCTTAGTCAACAGTGTTTCTTTCAACCAAATGAAAGACCCTGCTAAGGAGTTTTCGCTGATCCGCGTATGGGGTACGATTGGTTGGATTGTGGCTGGTTTAGCGATCAGCTATGCCTTTGGTTGGGATTCGAAAGAGAGTGTCGAGGCGGGTGGTTTGCGGAACACTTTCATGATGTGCGCTGCCGCGTCTCTTGCATTGGGTCTATTTAGCCTTAGCTTACCGAAGACTCCTCCAAAAGCAAAGGGCACTAAAGCCGCAAGCATTGGAGACCTGTTAGGATTTGAAGCACTGACCCTACTCAAGGAACGTAACTTCTTAATCTTTTTCATTAGTTCTATTCTAATTTGCATTCCACTGGCATTCTATTACCAGTATAC
>JBCBWU010000253.1:0-9280 GCA_039816955.1 Bacteroidota bacterium | reverse complement strand
CCTACCGCTATTTAGGGCCACAGTCGCGTTTCCAAAGCAAAGAAGTAAAGGACAAGATAATTCGCTTTCGCTACCTCGTATTGTTATCTGGTCCCGAACCACAACGCAGTCGATTAGAAGCCTTACTCCGTACGCAACTCTCAAAGCTGGATGCTCCCACACTGCTCGTGCGTGGCGTGCCCGGAGAAACGGAGATCCGCAAGACATCCAGCCAATTACACTTGGTAGATTGGTTATTAGGAGACCAACTAGAAGAGGCCGTACAACAGTCGGAAACCATTATCTGCCGTTCTGGCTACAGTACCTTAATGGATGCCTGGTACTGGCAAAAGGACTTACTGCTAGTGCCCACACCGGGACAAGGAGAACAGGAGTACCTCGCTCGTTATTGGGCACAACAGGGCTGGGCGCAATGGCAAGAACAACGTCAATTGAGGGTCAAATAAAACGGAAAGCCCTGTGGTGACAGAACCAATCCTCAGCTCCTACGTTTCCCCATTCCAAACCAGCCTTTTCGCTATGGCCAAGCGCACGCAAATCAAGGATGCCCATCAAGTACAGACCGTCGAAGACCTTGATCGTTTGGTCAAGGATAAACGCACCGGTAAGCGAGCCAATAAACGCAAAGCCAAACAACGTCAGCGACATTATGTGAAAACAATGCTGCGCAATAGGCGGTCTTATTTGGAGGAGGAAGAGTGATGAGTAACACTTTGTATGTTTACACACTTCGCCCGAGTTAGTCGTGGTGTAATCAGATCTCGTCTCAAAAAAGAGAACAAATAAAGTCTATTGGGGCGTGCTTGATAACAGTAGATGATATTACGAGTCAGAATACTCCCTTCTCCCTTAGTTCTGAACAAAATCCCTCCTCTCCTGGGACAATCTGCCCCCCTCCTGCATAGCCGAATACCTTCCGCACTGCTGTTAATTTGCTAGTGCTACATTCAACGTATTTAGCTATGAAATATTCACAATGTCTTGTCTTCTTGCTGAGCTGCTTATGCTTTTCATTTACTTCCGCTCAAACCCTATTAGGTACCCCAATTGATGGCACATCTGCCGATCAAAGCGGCTTTTCCACTTCTTTATCTGCGGATGGTAGCCGGGTCGCTATCGGTAGCCCAAAAAATAGCGATTTAGGTCCGGATTTTGGTAAAACGCAAGTGTTTGAGTTTACCGGAGGTAATTGGCAACAGCTAGGTAGTGATTTATTCGGTACCGATGATTACGATGCTGCGGGTTGGTCCGTAGCATTGTCTGCGGATGGGAATACTGTGGCCTTTGGAAGTCCCAATGTGCCGCCCGTATTCGACCCTTACACTACATCCGGTTACGTCAGAGTCTATTCCTATTCCGGGGGAGCTTGGACACAGCTGGGTTCAGATATAACCGGCCAGAATATCGGTGATGAATTTGGTTATTCTGTAGCTATATCGGCTGATGGTAGCCGGGTAATCGTTGGAGCCCGTTTCAATAGTGTGAGTGCCACAACTGCCGGCAGTGTCACTGTTTATGACCTTACTGGAGGAGTCTGGACGCAAGTAGGATCAACCATACTGGGAGACGCTGCCGATGACCAGATGGGCTGGGCTGTTGCTATCTCGGACAATGGCGAACGGATAGCGGTGGGTGCACCCCTGAACGACCGGAATGGAACCAACTCCGGGATCGTGCGCATTTTTGAGTTGATAGGAGGAGTTTGGATCCAAGTTGGAAGTGATATAGAGGGGAGTAATGTTGGAGATAATGTAGGTTATTCTGTAGCCTTATCTGCTGATGGTAAAAGAGTGGTCATTTCTGTTATTGGCAACGATGATGCGGCAGCCGAGTCCGGTCAGGTCCGGGTTTTTGAATTAGTGGGAAGTACTTGGACGCAGATTGGATCTGGCGTCAATGGCGTTAATTCTGGAGATCGTTTTGGTTGGTCCGTAAGTATGTCAGATGATGGTAATCGCTTCGCCGCCGGGGCAGTTTTTAGTGATCCCAATGGCTCTAGCTCTGGAAAGGTTTCCGTGTACGAGTACTCGGGCACCAGCTGGGATCAGGTGGGGAATGCTATTGATGGAGAGGTGGCAGGTGATCAATTGGGGCGTTCAGTATCCCTATCCAGTGATGGAAACCAAGTGGCAGTTGGTATACCCTTTAATGATAATGGCGGGACTAGTGCTGGCCGGGTCTCCATTTATGACTTCTCTGCAGGTTTACCCGTTGAATTAGAGCACTTTCAAGGGGAAGTTCACAAGGGCAAGGTTTTGCTTAACTGGTCTACCGCTAGCGAAGTGAATAACTGGAAATTTGCCGTTGAGAGGAGCGCCGATGGAAAAACCTGGCAGCAATTAGGAGAGGTACTGGGGCAGGGGACCACTTACGAAAGTAGCATTTACGAATACACGGACTATACTCCCCTTATTGGAGCCAATTACTATCGCCTGCGTCAGGTAGATTGGGATGGGAGTTTTACTTACTCTACTATCCTTCTATTCGACCTGCAAGAAAGTATTGGGTCAACATTCAAAATTTACCCCAACCCAGTTAGCGAAATCCTCTATTTTGATCTTCCAGTTGGCGAGAAGGTAAGTCTATTCAATTCTTATGGGCAGCTGGTCCGTGAGGAAAATGTCAATAGCCAGGGGCGTATGGATATCGCTGATCTGCCAGCTGGTGTTTATTGGCTTACCACGACTTTGTCGGGGCAGCAGATTAGCCAGCGGGTGGTGAAGCAGTAATGGGAGCCCTATTATTTACTATTCGGTGCGCCGCACGGCGTCTTCCACCATTTGACTTGCACGGGGTACGCCCCGGAGTCTGGTATTGGACTTTGTGATCTACAGCCACGGCATCTGTGCTAATCACTGACAACTAAGCGCCGCGTCACTCGTTCGCCATCAAAGACTAACTCTAGTAGATAGGTACCCACTTGTAGGTCCTTAACGGAAATATCCAGTAAGGTGACCCTCGATTTACTATCACCTTCTACGTATACTATTCCCATTTGACTAGGGTCGAGAGTCTAAGTTCGATATGGTTGAAAGGAGCTGCGGGCTAGCGGGATTAGATATATCAAAGAGCTTGAATGCTTCCGCTTTGGCGTCAAACCCGTAGAGGATCTCTCCTGCCACTACGCAGCTTGTGTAATAACCATCCGGATTCACCACACTTTGGGTCATAGCCGCGGGATCCGTAATATCAACCAAGACTATACCACCCTCGGTGAAGGAGTTGTAATCGTCGTAAGCGATATAAGCAGAATTGTCTTTAATAGCTATATCTATGAGATAATCATCGCTATCAGGCACAATATCTAAAGTGCCTATTGTCTGGGGATTAGTAGGATCGGTCATGTCCACAGCCCGCAATTGGTCGTTATTATCATCAATAAGGTAAAGGACATTCCCTTGGCGGGCCATATCCAGATTCAAGCCCCCTATATCTAATAAACTGACCAGCTCTGGCGCTGGTAATATTCCGATTCCCGAGTTTGTGATACGTGGCCGAGTTCCGATTTCGTTCCAGCGGTTATTTTCATAATACCAGAAGCTGCCTTGGTCGGTGTCGTAAACTAGTAAAGCATCGGCGGGCTCGACGATAGCGTCACGCTCTATGGTGGTCATTCTTGGTATCAGTACGCCTTTCTCCGTGCTGCTGATGTCTAGTATGGCAGATGAATCGGGAGCAGTACGATCCATATTTATACCGACTTGGGCGAAGCTACACACCAGCGTACAGCAGAAGAGTAGGGGGGTAAGAACGGTTTTTGTTAAGGACGGCATTACTACTTAGCTTTTTAAATGACAGCCTATTAGGCTCGTCTCTTCAGCAAGAAGTAGCGAGGCTAATCTGGTTTGAAAGCGCTATAGCAATGGCAAATTTAGTGGGGTGACTTAGCTGGATTTTTGAATTAATACAAGAAATATATACGTCGCTGAGTAAGAGGAGAGCTTTGTTTCAACTCGTTCTCCTCCTACATCACAACAGTGATCACTTTACAACTATCTATCAGAACTTTGATGCGCTCTTTCGAGATTTACAGCATCCGCCGAATAGTGTTAAGGTAATGGTCAACCTTACTGATCTGCGTAGGTGTGACCTAAGTAAAGTACTTTAATGTTTAGCATGTTCCTAATCGGCAACCACCAAACGCTTGCTCATCAACTGCCCATCCAATTCTAGTTGTACCAAATAGGTGCCAGCTTGCCACTGCTTGGTATCAATTGGTATTGGGGCGCTGTGATCAGTAATCTTTTGTGTGAAGACAATACGGCCGTTTACATCCGAAATAGTAAGGCTACCACTGTTGAAATCATTCGGGATAATCAATTGCGTTTGTTCGCTGGTTGGATTTGGGTACATCTTTGCGTCCCAATCTCCTTTCTCCTGAAATGTTACTTGCTTAATGTCCGAATAACTAAACGTCCCATCAAAATCCGTTTGCTTTAAGCGGTAATAATTAAGGCCGATATGCGGACTAGGATCAATCGTCTGATAACTCAATTCTGCATCACTAAAGCCAGCACCCGGCACTTTTTCTAACGGTAAGAACGTGCGCCCATCAACTGAACGCTCCACGGTAAAGTACTCATTGTTGTACTCGCTAGCCGTTTGCCAGTTGAGCAAAGTGGTATAGTTGTCCTGTGCTTTCGCTTGGAAATCGAGGAGTTGAATAGGCAGCAATGCACTACAGTCAAAATTATCGTCCGTGAGTTGGATTCCCGGTTCGTTTAAGCAATCGGCAAAGCCAAATGATGCCGGACCGCAGGCTGTAAAAGTCTGATCATCAAAAACGTCGCTGGATTCAAAGCAAATGTCATCAGACTGGAATTGTCCACCAGTAGTAAAGGCCATGCTTACGTGGAAAAGGACAGCGGGGGTACTGGTGATATTATCAGCTGGATACGTACCAGAAGAAACCCCCTGCTGCCAAGAAAAAGAGAACCGACTGGCGGTATTATCATTCTCTACGAAGCTGGTGTAGAGTGGGAAACCGTTGGACTGGGCCAGGACGCTACCGTCGGGATAAGAAATCGTGACGGCATCATTATCAATGACCCATTCACCAAAAGCGGCGGTGTTGAAGTTGAAATAGAGTTGCCCGGAACCTAGTTTGAATGGAGTATCTGAGGCTAGTGTTACATCAAAGGTGACCTCGGTTGCTGTAACCGTTTTGTTCGCAATGGCGAAGTCGAGAGATTGGGCTAACAAACTAGTATTGGTGATAAAAAGAAGGAGAATGAAGAGGTAGTTATGCTTTTTCATGGTTGTTGTTTTTAGGCTCTCCCGATTGAAAATCGGGATCGCGGAAGTAGCTCACTCCGTTCGCGGGAAAAGCTCGTTAGCACTCGCGGATTTAGTTCACTCCGTTCACGGTGGAAGCTCGCTTGCGCCTCGCGGTGGAACTCGCTTGTGCGAGTGGTTTTGTTGATTTATTAGGCAAGGAGAGGGCAGGGCTTAGCTGGTGTAAGCCGTTCCTTCCTTGTATATAGTTGTTGGTAAAAAGGGGCCAGGAGTTAGAAGAGAAGAAGACAGTCTTTAATATTCTATCTCCTTGGCCTCCCAATCCATATAATCGACTTATTTGTGATTAAAGGGGGATGAAAATCGATTGGGTAGAAGAGTGTTGAGGGAATTAAAAATCCTTCTACTTTCTACCCTATACATTCTTCCGGTCAGTAGCTGAACTGAGTACCCCGACCAAGGTTGGGGGTCAACTTGATCTGTAAATCGGTATTCTGCACCTGCCCGTTGAGATCGCTATCGCCGGGCAGATAGCCTGAGGCGCCTAGCGTAGCATTTTGGGCATTACTATCGGTATTTTGTATTTGGCCGTTGCCGTCGAAGTCGCCGCTAAAGAGGGCGTACTGGCCATTGCCGAGGTCACTCATCGCGGCGGTACTACCCACTGCTAAGTTCGGGTCAACGGAAAAGTCCAGTACGATTGGTGTAGTGGCTAAATCGCTAACACCAGCGGCGATAATGCCCAGGTGGTTGCGGTGGCGAACAGCGATGTAGGCCGTTTGGTTTGGATCTACATCCGGAAAAGAGAGGGGCGATTTGCCATCTAAATCCACGATGTCGCCGTCCTTTTGGATGAGGGCTGAACAGGCCGCCAAGACGTTGTTGGTATTAGCTGGATCGCGTAGCTCTACGAAGACCCAATCGACAATGGCATCGCTGCCGGTGGTAGTGAGTACAGTAGAATTGATTTTCTCATTTCCGCCGCTCGCAGGGTGATCGTAGCCGAGAGCAGCATAAGGCTCATCGGTAGGAATGAGGTTGCTGCTACGCAGTTCATCGGTCATTTCGGTGGTGTTGTCATCGTAAGGGCCTTGTAGCAATACGCGGGCTTGCAATTGCGGTGCGCGTGGGGCCAGGGTCCAGGTGCTGAAGGTGTTGATGTTGTCGGTGGCTACGAAATTGGTTGTAGCATCGGCATCTGTACTGGCGGGGTTGAACCAGAAAGCGTCATCGCGTCGCCACAGTCCGAGGCTGACTTCGGCATTACCATTGAGTTCGGCATCAAAATAGAAGACCTCGATGGTGGCGTTCAATCCTGTGTTGTTGCTTGGGGTGATTTGAAAAAAGCGGGCTACACTGTTCCCCCCATGGACCGCCTGCGGCGAGTGCGCCCGCTCAATAATCGTGGTTCCTAAATTTTCGGTGGAGGTAATAGCAATACCTATGTTACCCGGATTCTCGCTATTAGGTGAATCCATATCTAGTGTCTTTTGTAGGATTCCACCAGTAATTCCAGTGACCCGGCTAGTCTCGGATTCGTTGATGAGTATACCGTTGGCAGTTCCTAGCACGCAGGTGTCTCCGTTTAGATCCAGATTGCCGCTGGTCATAATCAATTCGTTAACTACCTGGATGTTTTGCTGAAGTTGGGAGCCATTGGTAGATTTATTCATCTCTAGATTATAGAAGCTCGTTTCAGTTGTTCCGCTGATAGCAGATTGGGCATCGGTGCTAGCACCACTTACGACTACTGTACTCTCACCGGCACTAAAGCTGGCGTTGTTGACCCATTGGGTGTTGTGGAGTACGATTTGGGTGGTATCACTTATTTTCAGCTCACCGTTAGAGATGATGAACTGGGTTTGGGTGTGTGCTGCATGGTAGTTGAGCAGTAAGGCTATTAGTAGGAGATGGTATTTCATGATGTTGTATTGGGACCCACCCCGGCCCTCCCTGGAAGGGAGGGGGATAGCGGATGTTTTTGGTAGTTATTGATTTTGTTGTTTGAGTAGGTTGGTACTTTTTAAGTAGCTAAGGTTCATAGTCTCCACATTCTGCGGAGATTATTTACTAGAAAGTGGGATAGAGATCACCTTTAGATCAATTACTTGGAGTTGCTGTAGCATGGCTTCCAACTCATCTATTCTAGCTACTTGATTTTTCAGCGCCTCTATCTCTTCTTGTTGTTGCTGTAGCTTTACTGCCTGTGCTTGATTTATTGCTGTCAATGCATAAATAAGCGCTTGTTGCTCTTGCATTGCTTTCACCAAGTAAACCGGTAAAGACGACAGATTAGCATCCAGATAAGTCGCTCCATTCAGCTGTACGTCCCCCACCATTTCGGGGAAGACCTCCTGCAGCTCTTGGGCGATGAAGCCGCGGAATGTAGTGGCCAGCGCAGTGGAATCATAGCCCGTTTTTTCGTTGTAGCGAAAGGAGACGGGGCGCAGTTGTGTAATTCGGTCCAGTGTGCTGCCAATGGGTTGGATGTCGTTTTTCAACCGACGGTCAGAGTAGTTAGTAAACTGCGTAAAACCATTCGCTGCGGGCTGACCACTGACGACGAGTTTATAATTAGCTGGGGGACTCAGCGTCCCAACTGCCAAATTACCTTGCATTAGTACTGGATTTTGACTTCCGGTACCTAATTCGCCGAAAACAATAGCATCACCGCTATGTCCGCTGCCGCCTACGTCTAGTATGATTCGGTTATTGGGTTCATCAGCAGCGAGGGTTAAACTTTGGCCATTGTTCCCGATCCCGATATAGTTTTGGGCAGTGACATGGCCACCGATCCCAAGGTGATTACTGGTGTTGACAATCCCGTCGTTATCAATGGAGAGGCCTTCGTTGCCGCCGTCGTTACTTACATATTTTCCAGTGAGGGAAATATTCTGGGTAGCGGTGTGGTTGCCTAAGTTATCCGTTGGCACATTGGTGAGTGCGGAGCCATCGCCTGTAAAAACACTTGCGCTTACTGATCCGTTAACGGCCAAACCAGTTGTAGCGTCTAATGACATCAGCAAATCCGAATTGGTAGGGATAGTAGTACCAACAGGTTTTTGTATCCACTGAAACAAGGGATTGTTACCTACGGTCCTACTATCTATGCGAAACATCCCTCCCAGTTTGGCAGCGTCCACATTAGGGGTAAAGGTATTAAGGGCTAGATTTAAGATAGGGGTATTATTCTCTAATTCAGTGATTAAGCCCATTTCGGTAGCAGCGTGGGACAAGAGTAGTTCTCCATCTACATCAAGCCGGACTTGTGGCTGTTCAACACCAATACCTACGTTTCCACTATTGTCGATACGGATGCCTTCGTTACCACCGTCGTTTGACAACCATTGATTATTAAGTTGCTTGGTATTGGTGAAATAAGTACCATCGGCAAAGAACAAAGTGTCTAAAAACTGCATGTTAAAGTTGACCTGTTCCTCGTTTGTTTGGTTAATAGAAATTAATGAGATACTATCATTTGGTATTACATAAGTTTGAAACCTTAAGTCCTGTGAGGCATTATGTTTAGCTCTACCGCCTGTATATGTGTTTAAAAACTTTATGCGGATTGAGAACTCTCCATCTTGATCACTTAATGAAAAAGTGTATACCATTCCTCCGACAATAGGAACGGGGTTAGCTGAAAGGTCAAATTGATGAACTCCAGCATTTAAGGACTGAATAGGAAATGATGCTAATAAATTACCACCAACACCTTGACCTTCATATATATCAAGTAGCCCGTCATGGAATGTAAGAGGATTGTTGATAAGCAGATTAATCTGGGCAAGATCTCCTGATTGCGTTGGTGTAAATGATTGCCAAGTATCACTGTAGGTATCGTTGTATGTAGAGTTATTACCAATTACTGTAATGTCCAATATCGGAGTTGGGTCTGTTGTGTAGATTAATCCTTCAGGGCCAATGTACCTTAGGCCAGAAAGATCCACCTCATTCCCATTATTAATGCTTAGTAAATTATGATCAAAAGCAAGCGTTTGCAGATCATTATCTACTGGTTTCCATTCGGTGTGGTAAAACCAAA
>JBCBWU010000252.1:0-9320 GCA_039816955.1 Bacteroidota bacterium | reverse complement strand
TTACAAAAAGGGCTTGTGTTCGTCCAGTATCACTGACAAGCTCAATGATGTAGCTACCAGCAGGCAACTGTGATACATCCACTGAATTGATCTGTTCTTGTGCTAGCTGGGTTTGCAATAGCTGACCATCAAGGCCTAGTACGCGAATCTGGCCCTGCTCAATATTTGGCACTTCTACGTAGACGTATTCTTGTGCTGGATTAGGATAAAGGCGAAGCGCAGGCACTTCTGTTACTTCCCCTACTGTAGTCACAGTCTCCCGTGTAAGCAAGATGGCCCAGTCTTCTTCCGGATCAGCGGGTGACTCTCCCAAATCTATCAAGCCTGGCCCGATAACACTTTCAATAGCCCCTGGAAGAAAGCTTCCCGTGCGAGGATTATACCACTGGACATCATAGGTGCCATCATCCATCAATTGCAAGGAGGTAGTTCCACCATCCGGTAAATACACCGCGTAGTTTTGGTTCTCTTGCGCAAAGCACCAGCCATTGGTCACCCAATCATCGTGAGCATCCATTTGAGTAAAGGGAAGTGCCCGGAAAAAGGATAGTGCGTGACGAATATAATCCCAACTTAAATCACGACTGCGATAATCTTGTAGACTCAGATCGGACTCCGGCAGTTGATAGCCAAAATAGTATTCCACGCCTGCCCCACCGGCCATTAGATTGCCCCAGAGCACTTGTTGACGAATATCATTTAAGTTGGGGTTGCTACCGTTATAGCCCGGATAGCCGGGATCAGGGGGTACGCCAGTGTTGGCGTTACCCTGTTCATCGTTTGCCACAATCCAAGGCTTACCAGTCGATTGCGAGTTCTCCACCCAGTCTGCGGTACGACTATGGACTTGACTCCAATTCGTCTGAATAGATACACCCGTGTAATCAGACTGGTCGCCAACCAGCTCGCTGTACACCGCAGCAATCTGTCCGGGGTAAGTGTGAATTACACGATTGTGTTGATAGGGATCCTGGCTGGCAAACCAATCGGCCATCGCAATGCGTTGTGCGGTCGTCTGCGTATTTTCCTCACCCATATTCCAATTGAGTGCCAAGTGGTGCCCAAAACGAGCCAGTAGCTCCCGATAGTATAACCTGCGGTCTACGCCTAGTGCCCCACCATCTAAAAGCTGATCATTTTCCGTTTCCTGCGTTTTGAAATGGAGATACATGCCCAAGTGATCCGCATGCTCCAGGACGATCTCCCACTGATCTAGTTTGGAGCAATCAAAACGTCGAAAATTAGCATCGTTTAGGTAGGGAAAGACATTGCGATCATCTCCCTGGATATTCATCGTTAGAAAGGAAAAAACATTGACGCCCTTGCCGGCTAAGTAATTTACTGCTCCAATAATTTCGGTGCCTTTTCCGCCTTGCCAGCTCGGGTCACCAGCATTCCAATCAGCGGCGTGGGGCGACCAGGATTTTCTACGTCCGCCGGCATTTGGTGTGTTGTCGAAGTCTTCGTACGCGAGGAAGTTCTCTGGAGCATCGGCACCACCTTTCAAAAAATACTCACCCGTTTCTGCGTAGCGCAAGTAACGCTGCCCAACGTACTGCAAGCGTCCGCGAGCGCGGTTATCGGGTATGACTTTATCGGTACTACCGATCTCTAGTGTCCCGGCCAGGCCATCAATGGGAGGTAACGGCGTTCCTGCTTCGGGTTCCGTGCTGATTGCCACTTGACTTCCCAAACGGAACGAGACGGTGTAGGTCCAGGTGCCTACTTCATCGGGGGCAAAGTGTACACGCCAAACATTGCCCTCTCCAGCACTCGTTTCCGCTGCATTGCCGTCCGCTGCGAAGTAACCCGGTACTTCGTAGGTTTTTTCTCCATTGGTGAAGGTGGCAAGCAAGCGATAATCCAGAAAAGGATTAATTCCTGCGTTTAATTCAGCATAAAATGGTCCATCGAAAGACAAGGTGACTTTGTGCCACTTCTTTAATTCGCCGCTCACGGTTACAGCTCCGGTACCCGGATCATCTGGCGTTTCAATTTCTACTTCTTCCTCTGTCACCGTAAAATCGACGGTAACTGCATTAAGCACCGAGCCACTAGCTCCACTGCCCGTGTAGGCAGTTGCAGTAAGGGTATGATCTCCCAGGGTAGGCGTCCAGGCATTGTAGTCGCCACCAGTGTCACCGGCGAGCGCATATGGGGCTACGTTTTCCGTCTGAAAATTGGTCTGACCATCTAGACTGAAACGGATACTACCTACCGTACCACTGACTTCCGCTCGCACATTCAGACTGTTACCAACAGCGGTTAAATCAATCGTACTCCCATCCGTTAGCGGTCCAATATCAAGATCCGTAGACGCATCGACCAGTACAAGCTGTGTAACAGATTGGGCCGGAAGCACGGCTCCCCCCAGAATAAATAAAATGAGATACAGGTAATGACTCATTGACATCGTGTTTGTTTTTGGTTTATGATAAATCATTCACCTGATTGTAAAGCACGCTGTGCCAACGTAACTACACCTCAACGCCGTTGATCACCCGATGGTAATACGCTAAAAAACGATGAATAACTAGTACGCCTAGTTAACAGGTTGTGAAACAACCAGGTATAAATAACTTGGGGAAAGTTTGACTGAGGGAAAAGTAAAAGGGGTAGGAGATACTATCTCAAGTATAAAAATAACGGAAGGGGATAAGGGCTATTGTCTAGGATAGCCTAAATATTAATGAAAATGCTAATATTTGGGTTTACCCCTTCCACTTACAGCACGACAACTCTATTCTTTCCCTTCCATCACTGTCTCACGCAGATCATCCATCGTTTTCCGTACTGCTTCCTCATAGGAGAGGTCTTGCTCGACGCGGTATGCCCGTAGCTGATCTACGATGAAAGGGAGATAAATAAAGCTGCTACTTTCCGTATGCCTGGTGAGGGCAACTTGACTGGCTGCTGCATCACCCATTAGTTCGGGAATAAGTACTTCTCCTGCCCGCACAAAGTGTTCGATCACACAAGTTTCCCAATTCTGATATCCCTGAGGGGCCATAGCCTCTCTTACGGGCTCAAATAGGGCTTCGGTTTGAGTTATCTGTTCTCCTACCGTCCCCAAAACAACATGATTCACAAAGGAGTGTCCAAATTCGTGGATGGCTAAGTTTTCAAAGCGTGCACCATCCGCATAATTAAAGTTCGGCTCCAAAGGTCCAAGAATAAAGGTGGCTATTTTTTCCTTGCCCTTTGGCGTTTGGAATCCCCACCCCGGGCCAGACCAAATCGTCAGGCTGGGAACAACTTCATAGCCCGTGAACTCTTGTTGATAAAAATCTTCTACCTGCTGCAGCAAAGCAGTTGATGGAAGATTACCCGCTAACAATTCCAAGGTTGATTGGCGGTGTGGCTCAAGCTGTGTCCAGACCTGTTCAAATTTGGAGGTTTGATAAAACTGATTGACGTGGCCCAACAAGGTTTTGATCGTTTCCAATTCTTCTTCGGTAGTAATACCCTGGCGGCTCAGTATTTCAGTAGGTAAGTTATAGGTTTCCGGTAGGGGAAATTCTGGTAAGGCATAAAAGAGTTTGACGAAGGTCTCATAAGGCAAATGCCCACCTACCTCATAAATGCTTGCCACGGCAGGATTATTAATATCATCCGCTCCTTGCGCCAGTATTTGTGTAATCGGATGATTAGGGTCGTGTGCTTCGGGCTCCGCCAATTGAATGAGGTAGCCAAAAAGCTCTACATTTTTACTGAAGTGGATCTTGGCGGTCGGATTGGTCTTGGCACTTTGTTGCAAGTTCTTGTTCGTGGTACAGGCGGAGGTGAATATTAGGAGAATCGCAGTCAGGAAAGGAATCGTTTTCATATGCTTGTTTTTGCGACAAAGAAAGGCGCGAAACCCAGCAATAGCGCTTGAAAACACGTTTCTGGACATCTAAAAACCTGTTTCCGGCCTTATTGAATAGATTCCTCTAATCACTTTGCTTCAAATAAGCCGACGGCGACTGTCCCGTATGGTTTTTGAAAACCTGATTGAACGTAGACTTGGAGCTAAAGCCGGATTCTAAAGCCAATGCCAGCAGCGTTTTGTGTTCTTGTTCTCCAGATTTGGCTTTCGCCAGAAATGCCTCCACTCGAAAGCCATTGACAAACTCCTTATAGTTTTTATGATGGTAGCGGTTAATAAGGTAGGATACGTAACGCACCGGGAGGTCTAGGGCATTCGCCAATTGCTTGAGAGAAAGATTGGGATTGAGAAAAAGCGCCTCTTCTTTGAGTGCCTGCTCCAAACGCTTCAGTTGGGTGAGATCATCGTAGTTGGGAAAATCTCCTCCGGGTTCGGTCTGCACTACTGCCGGAAATTGTTGCCCATCAAGAAAGTTAAGGAAGGCAAAACCAAAGATCAGCAAAACCAGCGTCAGCTCAATAATCTCAAAATAGGCCCAGCCGACGAAGGAAAATACTATCCAACACAAGCAAATAAGTGTAAGAGCGGACATCAGTACCAGGAGCCTTATTTGCGGAATAGGCTGTTTGCTCTTCGCTTTAAACGCGTTCTGCCGCCTTAGCCCAAAATAGGTACGCCAGAAGTAGGCCAGCACCGCAATAAAACCTAGCAGCGGTAAATAGTCTACCAGGAAAATCCAGAGGGCATACTCCCGTAAATTGGTAGCTGTTACACGAGCAAAAAGTGATAATCCAATTTCTAGCAATACAGGAATAAACAATGTAAAATGCCAGGGCTGAAACCGAAAATTATGGTCCGTATTGTACTTGACAAACAGCCAAATGCTAGGCGGGATGAGCAGGTAGTTGAGAAAGAATCCGAAAGGGATAGCTCCTGGCGTATTATTGTACCCAGAAAGCGCACCCCACGACAATAAGAGCTCGAAGGAAAAGAGCAGGATTACCAAGCCCAGGAAGAAGCTACCTTTCTTCGGGGTAAATATTTGAGAAAGCAGCGCCACACTGAGCAGACCTCCCAGGATAGCTGCCACGAAATAAATGTTCTCCACGGTTTCGGTTCAATCAACCTCCTGCTACTACCATATAATAAGCGGTAAGTAGCGGTAAGTCGGGTAGTTATCGTTCTTTACCCTCTAATTTAGAAGAAATCACTTATTTCGTTTTGCCCTTATCTTTTACTGTGGTCCCTCAATTCGTCAAATATAGTGGTACTCACCCAATAGATATCTTGATCACTGGTGTAGAAGAAGTACTGACCATCTTTGGTCACAAAGGGGCAGAGTTCGTGGTGTACGGTGTTGACTGGCGCACCCATATTGATGGCGTTGGTCCAGCTACCATCTTCATTTTTAAAGCTGATATACAGGTCACCCCGGCCAAGCCCCTCTTCACGGGTGGAGCAAAAGATAATATAGGATTCATCCGGATCGATAAAAACATCCGCATCATAACCAGGGGCATTGATCGCGTCTCCCAAGGCTACAGCCTCCTGAAACTCACCGTCCTTGTAGGCTGAATAATAAATGTCATAATTACCCTCATCCCCTTCGGGAGCCTTTGTATTGGAAGAGAAATACATGGTGCCATCCTTTGTAAAGGAGATGTAATACTCATTACCCGCTGAGTTGATATTGGGGCCCGCATTTATAGGTTCGGACCAGCCCTCCTCCAGGCGCTCTACATACCAAATGTCATAATCTTTAGGTTCTCCTACTCCGTCCATAGCCATTGGTGAAATTACATAGAGTCGGTTTTCATCCGGCGAAAGAAAGGGGTCATTATAACCGTAGCGTTCGTGCGACAGGATGGTTACTGGTTCGCTCCAGCGATCACCTTCCAGCTTGGAGTAACGGGTTTCTGCTTTCCCGTTGACATCCACCCCGTAGAAAAACTCGCTACCATCGGTGCTAAAAACAGAACCGAATTCGTACTCCTCGGTGGAGATGAAGTTGGGGGCGAAGATCAGTGGCGTTTCCTCGGGGCGATCTGGCCCCATATATGCTCCAAAAACTTCGATAGTGCGCACCTTATCCAGATCAGCTCCCAGATGCAAAAGGGAATCTGCAATTGCGGTAGCACCAATTCTGCGGGCAATTTCAAGCGGCGTACTCCCGCGATCATTCTTTGCATCAATATCCACTCCATTAGCGAGTAGCAGTTTAATAAAGACTTGACTTTCTTTCATAACCGCCTTCTGCATGAGCGAAGGCCCGTATGCTTCGATCCAATCTTGGTTGGGCTGCAAACTCACTAGTTGGTTGAAGTACTCCTCATTATCGAAGCGCACCGCCATGTGCAGTGGCGTCTCCTGATCATGATCTTCGAGATTGAAATCAATCCCTTGTTCAATCAAATAGTCATAGACTTCTTTTTGACGACAAGCAACGGCCCAATGCAACAGTGAACGCCCACGAAAATCCTGAGCATTAACGGAATTCCCCTCGAGAAGGCTATCCAGTCGCGCCAGATTACCTTGGCAAGTAGTTCGGAACATATCTTGCGCGAAGGCAGGGCCCGCAATCGTCATAACTAAGAGGAGGAGTATGGTTTTATTCATAGCGAAGGGGTGGGTAGTTAGATTGGTGGATTTAGTTGATTTGGTGAATTTGGTTGGGTTAGTTCTTATGTGCCCTGATGTGTCTTCTGTGGTTCAAAATTCATCTTGGTGTTCTTAGGAGCCTTGGGTGGTTTAAAAATAGCTTGAATGGGCTGGTATTAATGACTTGGAATATCTTCTATGGTTGCTTAGCGACGGTGCTTCATGGATGCAAATTTCTAAGGATAACTAGTACCGTTCCTTTTCAATCGCTTCTATAAGCTTGATGTTGTGAGTTTCTATTGCAGAGAGTTGCTGCATAATGGCCAAGGAAGTAATATCAGTAGGCTGATACCAGTCTTGGTTTTCAAAATGAGCCTTCATATCCTCCGAACGGAAGTCGTAGCCATGCCAGGCGAAAAGTTCATTGCGCGCTACTCGGAGTTCTTGCTTATTGAAGTCTTTGAAATACGGGCTATCCAACTTTACCAAGGACAGGATACCGTACGCTCTGGCATCAATATTGTTGATCAGAAAATCATTACAGTAGTCTTATTTCGATTTTTTGCTGCTGTGCAAAGGAGAAGAAAGGTAGTAACAACAGAAGAATGGGAAATAGGGGCTTCATTGAGTCTGGTGTTAAGGGATTTGGTGAGGTGGAAAATGCTACCTAAAGCTTGCGTACTTCTTGCCTGCTTTCGGTCAAAATATGTTAGGAATAATGGTCTTTATGGTAATATAACCTCGGCAGATCATTCCTTACTACTTTACACTTCTTGCTGGTAAGCAGTACCGACCAATGGGTATTTGGTAGCAGCGAGAGTGTTACGAACTCTTCCTTAACAGGTAGTTGGTAAGCCAGCTTGAATTGTTTCATCAATTCCAATAGCTGTGGCCGCATAAATTTGTATTCGGAGCTGCTTTGCATCCTTCATGCAAAAGAACCCGCCCTGCTTCTCCGCACAGATTTTCAACTATCCATTTTTGGTTCCGCGAGATTCATCCCGCCGTCGTTTTTTCTGGCTATAGGAAGTGACGTAAATACATTCCTCAAAGGACGTTTTTTTTGCAAACTCAAATAGCCTCCCTCTTTATTTTACAGCGGAATGAATCCCGCGGAACCAGTCAATATTCAAATTTATAGCACTACCATCATCCTACGGCTCCACCTTCTGCGGCAAACGGTCCGTCATAATCTGCACACCCAGTTCGCGACCTTGGTTATTGATTTCACGCAGGCGCTCCTCTAATAGCGTATCCAGTGCATTTAGCTCCGTTTGCAATTCAGCAGAAACGGCCTGGTAGACCTCCTCCGCAGAGTCCGTGGGACGATAATCACCGCGTTGCTGATCCGCCATGAGGAAGGCCAGACGGTTATTGATGCGGATACCGTAGTTGAGCGGATCTTGGCGACTCTGGTTTTTGGTCATGTGGATGTTGTTCTCAATGACACTCATATCCTTGTTGAGCTGGTCGCAGAGTTGGAGGATGGATTCGTAATCGGGTTTATCCGCTAATTTGCCCTTAAAGTAGTTGATGTCTTCGCGTAGGCTGCGGATATCGATCATGGCCTGATGGGATTCACTTACCCGGTCACGGACCTTAAGGAGGAAGGCCAGCTGCGCCTCGTAATCTTCCTGGGTGGTTTCCAAGCGAGGGTCGGCCAGGATTTCAAAATTGGTGGTGGATTCCTCCTCGCCTACCCGCAAAATGGCGCGGTAGCTACCCGGTACGGCTTTTGGCCCACGATTAGGAGAAGAATAGAGGATCATGCCGTCAAATTCTTTAAAGCCTGGGTAGCGCATATCCCAAACGAAGCGGTTCTCTTCGTCCTTAATTTTCAGTTTTTGCTTTTTATCCTTCGCATCCGACGCAAAGGTCTGGATGGTTTGCCCCTTCATATCCTGAATCTCCAGCGACACCCGCTGGCCTTCGTGGTCATTGACAAAGAAGTTGAAGAGCACGCCGTTGGGATGGTTCTCTCCCGTAAGACGACGATTAGGGCTTCCCCAGCCACCACCTTGTGCCATGCGGTAGGCAGGCTTAGGGCCGTATAAATGATGATTTTCTCCGGCAATTTCTTTATCCAATTGGCGCACCGGCCCCAGGTCATCAATCATCCAAAAACTCCGGCCGTGGGTAGCCGCAATCAGGCTCTCCCCGTGGATGCGCAAATCGCGTATAGCGGTAACGGGTAGATTCAACTGAAACGGCTGCCAGTTGGCACCATCGTCAAAAGAGATGTACATACCCCATTCAGTACCCGCGTACAATAGGCCCGGGCGTACAGGATCAGCTCGCAGTGCTCTGGTGTAGTAGTTGGCGGGGATGCCGTTGACGATCTTGGTCCAAGTCTTGCCGTAGTCGGTCGTTTTGTAGAGGTAGGGCTGGTAGTCGCCAAACTTGTAGTGCGTAGCGGCCAGGTAAGCTCCACCTTCCTGGAAAGGATGTACATCAATGCAGTTCATCATATTCAGGCGGGGCGAATCCTTAGGAGTCACATCCGCCCAGGTCTTGCCATTATCGCGGCTCACGTGGACGAGGCCGTCGTCACTGCCGGTCCAGATGACGCCGGGTTCAAGCGTGGACTCCGCGATAGCGAAGATATTGGCGTAGAATTCAGCCCCCGTATTATCCTGGGTGATGGGGCCACCGGAGGACCTGATCGTCTCTGGATCATTGCGCGTCAAGTCTGGGCTGATGACTTCCCAGCTTTGCCCTTCGTTCGTGGTAACGTGTACGTAATTCGAAGTCGCGTACAGGCGGTTTGGATCATTTGGACTAAACATAACCGGGAAGTTCCAATTGAAACGATACTTCATGACCTCAGCGCCAGAACCAGCGGGGTTATCGGGAT
>JBCBWU010000251.1:0-9363 GCA_039816955.1 Bacteroidota bacterium | reverse complement strand
TAGAGACGCGATTCATCGCGTCTCTACAATTCCATCAATTGAACCAAATTCACTAATTCAACCAACTCAACTAATTCCCCCTTCCCCGGAACTATGCCCTCTCCTATGCGGTTGTGTAACGAAACGCCCAGATCATGTTTCGAAAAACCGCCCAACTTTACATCGAGTCCTTTAGTGGTTTACGCCGCGAGGTTTGGTACTTATCCCTCGTCTTACTGATCAATCGCTCCGGTGCAATGGTCATTCCTTTCCTTACGGTCTATCTCACTTCGCAACGTGGATTCAGCTACGCCGATGCAGGTCTGATCATGAGTAGCTTCGGACTTGGGTCTGTAGTCGGTTCTTACGTTGGAGGCTGGATTACCGACCGCTTCGGTTTTTACCGCGTACAGCAGTGGACCTTGGTGGGCGGAGGGCTCCTCTTTTGGGTACTTGGACAGCAGTCCACCTTTTGGGGCATGAGTATCAGTATTTTCATCTTGAGTACCGTCCTCGATGCCTTTCGCCCGGCTAACCAGGCGGCCCTGGCTTTCTACAGCAACACGCAAAACCGCGCGCGTGCCTACGGACTCTTGCGTTTAGCGGTTAACCTCGGTTTCTCCATGGGTCCCGTACTAGGGGGCCTGCTCATTGCGGGTTTGGGCTACGAATGGCTCTTTATTGTCAACGGACTTTCCTGCCTGGGTGCAGCTTTAGCTTTTCGCTTACTCTTGCCACCAGGGCGCCAAGAACCAGAAGAGGAGGAAGAAATGGCGGAGCATGGGCCATCGGCCTATCGAAACCGTTCGTTCGTCACCTTTGTATTCTTCCTCATGCTTGGGGCCGTAGCCTTCATGCAGTTTTTCAGCAGTCTCCCCGTCTACCTCAAGGAAGAACTGGACTACACGGAGGCACAGATCGGCCTACTCGTCACGCTCAACGGGCTCATGATCGTAGTGATGGAAATGCCGCTGGTGCACAAGCTTGGGCAGCGCTTTCGCTCCCTCGGCATCATCACCGCCGGCTACCTGTTTCTGTCCATTGCGTTCTTTGTCTTACAAGGAGCGGTATGGGCGCCCATTTTTGCCGTCGTCTTCATGGTCTTGATTACCATTGGCGAGATGCTCAGCATGCCCTTTGCCAGTACCTATACCGCCGAAATAGCACCCGTTAGTAGGCGTGGCCAATACATGGGACTCCAGAGCATCGGCTGGGCCGTAGCCTTTATCATTGCCCCCAGCCTGGGGCTGTATTGGGCCGAGGAGCATGGCTTTAGCTCGCTTTGGTTTCTGGCGTGCGCCCTGGCCTTCATAGCCGCCATGGGCATCTGGGCGGTAGAACGGTATGGTGATCTAAAACCACAACAACCAACAGCTGAGTCAAAGCCACTGCAAGAGGAGGAGACTTTGGATGAGCCGGCTTTGTGGGAGTGATTTAAACGTGTAGAGGGTATGTTGATCGAAATGATTAATATACCCTCTATAGTGGCAGCACTGACCTTAGGTTATTACTGCTTTAAAAGGAACGATAAAAGATCATGTTGATTAGTAATACACCCCTGACCGACCAAACACGACAACAAGATTACTTAGGTGCAGTTCTTGGATAATTCTCCTAGTTTCTCGGTCTCTACCGAAAAAGATAGCGCTCTCATCAATGTGGTACGGTCGTAGGCCAGGGTATCTATTAGACATCTCGAATAGGGGCTTTAGTCTGCGGGTATAGTGGTAATCACATCCTTCTTAATAAACTGGATCACGTTTTCACAGAGTTGATAAAGAAGTTGATCCAACTGCTGCTTGGTAATTTCTGGCGTGATTAACGGACCGTGCTGTATATCCTCAAAATGATCTCGCCAGCGGTGTAACCATATCGGCACGCCTCCAGCTGGGTACACACTATTGACATTTTCTGAACAAGCAATGAAGCGAAAACGCTTCTCCAAAATTGGACGATAGGCTTCATTCTCATTGATAATCTCTTGATTCAACTCTAGAAATCGCCTATACTCTTTAAAGGGCCAGTTGGGCTGGACATTCCAAAAAGCCTGACGGGTCATTACTTGAATCAAGACAAAGCTGTTTTTCAAATGCTCATCTATTTCCTGGGCAAAGTCATCACCATCGCGTAGATTGTCTTTGTCAAAGAAGCCTCTCCGAATATTCTCCTTTTCGAAATACAGGTGTAGCAGCTTGGAGAAATTATTGCTGTGCCCCATGATCCGATCAGCTGCATCTAAGGTGTCATCGTACTGTTGAAATAGGTCCTGATATGCATTATTCAGTTCGTAAGCTCCTTTATTGGTGTAAGAAATGAAGTAGAAATTCCAATCCCGAAGCTTAGGAAACCAAAATTCAAAGTGTTGAATAAGGCGTGCCTCATTAATTCCCCAGCGAGCAAAATTCTTTAGCATTATCCTGCGGCACCCCTCTAACTTGAACTTGTAATCATCATGGCTGATACGAACCAGATAGTTTGGTGATTCGGCGTACCATAAGACAAGCTGCAAACAAGCAATTACTTTGTCTTTGTCTAGATTATTATCAGCAGTATAATATTCAATATCTTCCTGTACCTGCTTAACAAATTCCTTTAGGAGTGGATAACGGCTATCTTGCATCAAATCTACACCACCATTATTAGCAAAGGCATTTTCTATATATTGCCCATTGGTCTCAACAGCTGTTGCGCCGTAGGTGCCGTAAACCTCAATAATGGGATTCAGTATGTTTTCCATCCTATACTACTTGCTAATTAACAGGCACTTAGCGACCCTGTTTTAATTTACGACGTCGCTCCTCCTTCTGCTTTTCTTCTACACGCTCAAATTGACCAATGTAGAACAAAGTGTCATTGAGCTCATTAATTCGTGCATTATCTTCTGTGGTTGGTATCCGTTTGCGGTTAAGATGATCCCAATCTGCCAGTTCCTCAGTACTTAGAGCGGCAGCAACAAGGGCTTGATCCACTTTTGGAGGTTGATTAAAACCAGCT
Source organism: Bacteroidota bacterium (assembly GCA_039816955.1). Lineage (GTDB taxonomy): Bacteria > Bacteroidota > Bacteroidia > Chitinophagales > Saprospiraceae > Lewinella. Next base: position 6,390 of record JBCBWU010000251.1, on the reverse strand, counting down.
AAATGTAGCTCTAGCTTTTCCGTAAGTTGGTTGAGGCGAATTCTTTCCTCCTCCTCTAGCTGATACTTCCTCATCAGATCATTTAACTCTTGTTCATACTTCTGTTTGAATGGCCGCATTGCTGCATATTTCAAATACGTAGGGTCCTTTTCTTCCGTTTCAAAAATGGACCAATATATCTCAGTTGAATCTGCCCCAATGAAATGCCGATCGAATTGCTGAATGTGGAACCCTTGTTCTGTTTTTCTAAACACAGCGGCTTCTTTCTCTCTACATCCAGCCACTACTAATGGATTATGAGCGGTTAGGATAAATTGTACCATGGGAAACGTCTCCTTCAGAAGCATGGTTATTTTCTGCTGCCAAGTGGGGTGTAAGTGAGCGTCCACTTCATCAATAACCACGATTCCAGGGCAACGTGTGACTTTGGACTCATCTACCTCGGGGTTTAGTGCGCGGAGGTATTTATAGATTAGTCCAAAGATGGCTAGTACAGAAAGCGTTCCTTGGGAGGCGTACTGAATCGGTAATGGTTCAGGATTGCCTTCCGTCATCACTTTAATCAGAAAACGTGCACCGTCTCTTGGCTCTATACTGTGGAAACGAAACTCATCATCCGTCAATTGTTGGATGACATGGTGCATAAGATCGAATATACCCAGTTCGAAGGTTCTTCCTTTGTTTACATATTCGAAACAGAGTTCATACAGGAAGGTCTGGATAAGATCAGAGTAAGGAATATTCTGTAAGAAATGAAGGGCTCCGTTTTCGCGTAAGTCAGCATTTGGCCCTTGCACCCTACCAATATCACTCGTGGCTCGATTTAAAAAACGTAAATCCGAAATCGCAAGGACTGGAATTTTTCCAAATTGCTCTCGGAAAACTAGCTTATCCCTGGTAATGACTAAGGACTCTCCCTCACGCTCTACCAGCAAGCGAGCAAAAGCATCCACATCATTTTGCTCGAAATAAGGGGAAGTAATCTCATATTCGTTTTGCAACAGAGCGACTAAAAGGCGTAGTAAAAAACTTTTCCCGTAGCCATTTCGCCCCAGCAGAACATTCATACGTGCTTGCAATTCCCAGCTAAAGCGACCATATGAGGCTACCTCCACAATGTCCATACGTTTGAGGTAGATCGGCAAACGTGCATTTTTCTCAAACTGGATTATAGCCTCCAGGAGTTTAACGTTATCAGCAGCAATTACTTGTTTTTCTTGGTCGCCGAGCTCTGCTGCTACCCGCTCCAAACCCTTCCAACTGTCTAGATAGTTGACACTTTCACCAATAGATTTCTCGTATAAGCGCAAGGCCTCTTCCCAGTCTTTAATCGCTTCTGCTTCTTCAGCTCTTTCTGTCTTATGCAGTAACCTCTCCCCTAGCGGTGTGCTAAGGGGTTCCGTGTTAAGCACCAATATTTGTTGGCGCTCTTCAGCACTTACCTCTTGCTTACGGCGCTGGATGAGTTGCTCCTGGCTTGTCCGCTCTTCTACCTCTACAGACCGAGTATCAGAAAAAGGCTTAGTAGGGGAAAATGTGCTTGTTTCCTTGAGTTCTTTTGCAAGGGTTAGAATACTTTGCCTGATCCGATTATACTCCGTCTGATATTGTTCCTCGAGCATAATCCCAGAGCGATAACGCCTTTCTAACGCAATATTTCGACCTGATAGCAACAATGCCTCTTCTTGAATCTCGGAATCAGCCGCCTGGTCAACAATTAGATCGATCGCCTTGCGCGTTTCCCCTTCCGAAATATAAGAGGATACGGCTTCGTATAAATCCGCACGTTCTTGCTTTGCAACGCGAAGTAAACCCTCCTTTGCAAATGCTTCGTATACCTCATCCAGAGAATACTCTAAGTTTTCGTAGAAGCGAATTCTAGCATAATCCTCCCAAAAAAAACGGTTCTCTTCTTGGATAGGATAGCCAAATGCTAGTAATTGGTTGTTCGGCTGTGTAACCCCCAAGTGTTTCAAGACCATGGACATAAACCGACGTTCGAACGGGAAGCCGAGAAAGATCACCAAGTTGGTAGTCCGCAAGAGAGAGCGTAGCGGGTTCAACTGGGTACTTGCGCCAAAAACATTTCGATAGTAGTTGTACAAAGCATCATAGGTATATACCAATGACTGGGCGTCATCAACAGAACCAAACACATTGTAGATTAGTGGATCCTCTATTGTAGGCTTGGCAAGGGATGATGAACGCCGACCAGGTGCGAAATAATCAGAAGTACAGAAAAAACCTTCATCAATAAATACCTCCTTTAATAGATTCTCTGGTGAGAAATTAAGGACGAGGTGAAAGGGCAAAGCGGCCAGTTTACGCAATATGCCAGGAGCTTTTTGCTTTCGGTAAAACCGGCTAATTTCCCAATGCAGAATTTCGGCACTATTATCTCGATAAGGCAAGTACAAATTGGATGCCGGATAATAGCGGGTGAACAAACCACTTTCTTTACTATCCAATTCTGATAGATGTTCTGATAGTCGCGTTTCCATCGTCACACCAGCCTCGTCTAAATATAAGTGTGGACCTAGGATCAATACAGCACGTTCTTGCTGCACTCGACGAATCAAGTACTCTAAGTCCCTGTTACTTATAGTGTTGGCATCCATACCGCAATGTGTAAAGCTATTGTGGTGTTTTCGTTGAGGCTACAATATACTCTGCGCCTCAATAATCGTCCGCACCTGGGCCTCGGCAAAGCGCTCTACGATTTCATCATCCATGAGGAGTTTGGCATCTTCTAGATTATCGAAGAAGAGGTGTTCAACCAGAATGGCAGGCATACTGGTGCGGGTGAGTACAAAGAAGCGTTGTTCTTTATCTACATCCCCATCGCTAGTGTCGCTGCGGTAACGGCTAATACGATCGCCTAAGAGTTCCTTTACATTATCCCAGTGCAGCGTCGCTACCTGGTCTGATTTTGTTGCACCAGGGCTGGTGAATACTTCGTAGCCTCTGGCTCTACCCCCACCCGCATTGGCGTGATTAGAAATATAGAGCGACTTACGCACCTTTTTGGCGTACCAGTTGGCTAGGTCTACCCGATAGCTCAGGTGGATGTCCTTATACTCGTGGCTCACCATATAATAAGGGATAGAAAGATCGCGCAGCTTTTGGGCTACTCGATTGGTAAGGGTACGATTGAAAACACCTTCGTAGAACCATCCGTCCTTGTGGAACGTTCCACTGCTGTGCTTGAATTGCTTACTTGGTGCCGTTACGTAATTACCATCAGCATCGAGGCCACCGTGGCCAGCGTCGAGAAAAACAAGGAAATCTTTGACCATTAGTCGTCAACTTGATGAAAGAGGAATCGTCAAATTACAGCTTTTTGGTTTTCTTTGCGCTCAAATTCTCCAAATCGTCAGAATTAATTCATTATGAGCAGGTTCCTTCTATTGTTGTTTCTCACTACCAGTCTTGTATTTAGCTGTGGCGAAGAAGATCAGGCAGACATTGATCGTGATTTAATCCTCGGTTATATCGACAATAACAATCTACAAGCCGAAGAGGACCCAAGTGGCTTGTTCTACACCATCGACGCTCCTGGTGGTGAGGAAAAGCCTCAGCTGACTGATTCTGTTGAAATCACTTACCGCGGAACTTTACTCAGTGGCCTTCAGTTTGACGCCAGCCCGGCTGATACTACGGTTACCTTTTTACTAGACGATCTCATCCCTGGGTGGGAAATCGGTATTCCCAAGTATGGCCGCGGAGGTGCGGGCACATTACTTATTCCTTCTGCACTGGGATATGGTAGTCAGCGAGTTGGACCAATTCCAGCAAATTCTGTTCTGATTTTCGATATTGAAGTGATCGACTTCTAAAACACAGCATCCATTCTGAATTCAAAGCGTAGCATAAATTTCACAGCCATCATTTTTGACTGTGATGGTGTCCTGGTAGACAGCGTTGGCCTGGGAGATCAAGCACTGGTAAACATACTAGCTAGCTGGGCTCCTGCCGATCAGGTCATGCCCTTGCTGCATAAGTATCCCGGTCGAAAATTACAGGAACTCTTTCGCCTGCTAGAAGAAGAGTTAGAAATACAACTTCCTGCTACTTTCGAGGCGGATTATCGAGCAGAAAGTCGACGCTTGTTTGATTAGCACTTGCAAGCCATTCCTCAGGTTGATCAATTGCTAGATCAGCTCAGCTGTCCCGTGGCAGTTGCTTCCAATGGTCCGTTGCACAAGACGCGCCTCAATTTGCAACTAACCGGGCTACTCCACCATTTCGAGCCACACGTTTACAGCGCTTATGAGCTACAACGCTGGAAGCCTGACCCAGCTCTTTTCTTACACGCCGCCAGAGCTTTAGAGGTACCACCAGCGAATTGCCTAGTGGTTGAGGACAGTTTACCCGGTATACGGGCCGCTCAAGCAGGCGGCTTTACGGTAGTTGGCTACGCAGCATCTGGCCACGTTCCAGGCCTCTTTGATCCGGAGGTTCCCGTGATAAAGTCTGTACTAGAAATATTGGAGTTTTAAGCTACTCGCGGTATTGGGGCTTACATCCTCGAACTCAAAATGAAGCGCTTATCCTTATTCTCCCGTTTAAAGTGGCCGTAAGGGCGCTCCGTGGGCCCCATCAACACACAGCAGTCCCAGCAGTTGTCTAGCTGATACAATCCATTCTCTAGTACCCTATCAAAAAGCAGGCGGTCGCGTGGTGCCTTAGGCTGGGTTTCAAACTTCCCTTTTTCGGCATCCCAGGGGTAGTATTTCTCCATGAGGTGTAAGCGAGCGGAGCCCAGATTCACAAAGTACTGACCCGGGCCGAAGGTGGCCTCAAAATGATCAGATCCCAAATCCATTACTACAGCACTACTATAGCGGCTAGTCTTCACCACCCGAGCCTCACCCGGGCCAAGTGGTATCGTACTACCATTAAACTGGCACTCCACATTGGCATTGTTGCCATTATAGATAAGGACCTGCGTTGTACGAATGCCTAGTAAGCTGAAGATCGTTGGAAGCAGTAGGTAAATGGCTAAAGCTACCCCTAGTGCAATTGCAATCCACTTTTTCATAGTCCACTCACAGATTAGTTTATACTTTTCGTTTTGCTTGTGTTATACCTCTTCAGTACTTGTTCCTTTGCTGATTCTGCCTTTCACAAAGGCATTGAGCAGCGCCAGAATACTAATAAAACCAGCTATACGAGCAATGATGTCTCCCCAGCGTACATAAAAAGTAATTTCCTGGTTAAGCGTCACTTCCCCCTTAATTGCAATAGGTTCGTTGTAGGAAGTGGCCTGACGAATATCCCCCCGCTGGTTGATGAAGCAGGAAATACCCGTATTCCCAGAGCGAGCAATGCTGCGCCGGGTTTCAATGGCCCGCAAGCTCGCGTAGTACAGATGCTGGCGGTGGCCGGCGGTATTGTCCCACCAGCCGTCATTAGTCATGATAAAGGCCGTTTCGGCTTTGCCATCCCGGATATATCCGCCGAAGTATTCACCAAATATCGACTCGTAGCAAATAACCGGTGCCACCTTAGCAGTCGAACTGGTAAAAGCATCACGTTTTTCTTGAATACCCAGCCCCGCCGCGGTCCCTCCTAGGGCATCTACCATGGGTTCCATAAAGAAGAGAATTCGCTTAAAGGGGAAGCTCTCTGGCCCTGGCACCAGTTTTGATTTCCGGTAGGTCTGGGCCGCCTCTCCCTCAGCCATTGGAACCTGGGCCGCCAAATTCATCACCTCAAACTCAATGTCACGGCCTCCTCGCTGACGGGTACGGGTAGCTGGACTGCGCGTCTCATCTGGACCAAAATCATGATAGGCATTAAGCCCCGTAACTAATTTCAGCTGCGGAAAGTCTGCAAAAGCAGCTCGAATTTTTTGTGTGGTACGGTCAGCAAATAGTTCTTTTTCTTTGACAAATCCATAGCTCGTTTCCGGAAATACCAGATAGTCTGTGTTCACATCTATCAATGGCAAACTCAAGGAAATCAAACGATCAACCTGCTCTTGTTGGGATACCCGATCAAACTTCTCGTAGTGCGGTTCTAAGTTAGGTTGTACTACTACCACCTCCGCTGTTTCGGTGGTTTCTTCGTGCTGCGTGTACATAACAATCGAAACCAAAAGTGGAAGACCTATTAAAATCCCCACCGGAGTCCAGCGGCGCCAGGCTGGCAAACTAATGGTGGACTGTTTCCCATAGAGCAGTTGAAACACCAGGATATTTACCACCCAAACCCAAAGGCTTCCGCCAAAAGTACCCGTGTATTCATACCATTGGATGAAGATGGGATATTCCGCCCAGCCATTACCCAGGTTGAGCCAGGGCCAGGTGAGGTCCCACTGGAGGTGGATATACTCAAAGGAAAGCCAATAAGCAATTAGCGATACGTAACCCAACTTTGGTAGATGAG
>JBCBWU010000250.1:0-9508 GCA_039816955.1 Bacteroidota bacterium | reverse complement strand
AGTCGAGCCCTTCTCCCTCTGAAATCGCCATTTTGATTGCAATTCTTCTGCCGAGCCCTCTAGGAACCCCAAGAGATATTTACCGTCAGCGGCTTTGAAGGTCGGGATAATTTAACCAAATGTTGTAGTAATCAATGGCGCTAAGCTAGCTATGCACCATTGAATTATCTCCTGACACCCTACCTTCACGAGAGCAGGTAAATAGCAAACGAAGCACTTATGCACGATACCCAGTTACTAAGCTATCGCAAAGCTATAAGTGCGATCCCGTTCCCTTGGCGAGGTAAGGCGTTTTGCACTACTTTTTCGCTGAAAAAAGTAGTGAAACTTCAATCGGGAGAAATAGCTAATCCCTTTGCGACAACACGGATATCTAAATTCGCTTACCAATCCCTATCTTACAAAAATTGTCAGAGAATCAAAATAAAACCATGCTCCGTACCCTCCCTCACTGCATACGCACCCACACTTATAACGTAAATGGCGTAAGCTTTAAAATGGTAGAAGTGGAAAAAGGCCGCTTCTGGATGGGGGATGATGAATCAGATTACGATGACGAAAAGCCCGGCCATTGGGTAGATATTGCCCGGAATTTTGAGCTGGGGCAATATCAGGTGACCCAGGAGTTATGGCGAGCAATAATGGGCACTGATCCACCACGTTTAGCTTTTCGGGGGGACAATCGTCCGGTAGAGCGGGTGAGTTGGGATGATATTGTAGAGGGGAATGGGGAACAGACTGTTTTTTTAGACCGATTGAACGCAGTAGAAGAGATTAAGCGACGCAATACTACTCAAGGCAAGCGCTTTCGTCTACCCACGGAGGCGCAGTGGGAATACGCGGCACGCGGTGGACGTTTTGGCGGTTTTTATAAAAATGAATACGCCGGGAGCAATCATTTACGGGAGGTAGCTTGGTATGGTAATAACAGTTATAGTAGGACCGTAGCAGTTGGCCGCAAGCAGCCTAACGCATTGGGCTTGTATGATATGAGTGGCAATGTGGATGAATGGTGTTCGGATGCTTGGTCTGACAACTATGAGCAAACACCACTAGACGGTAGTGCATACGAGGAAAAAGAGCAGACTGGCCGCGTGGTTCGTGGCGGGTCCTGGTACAGCCTCAATCCTGATTACTGCCGTGTCGCTGGTCGGCACCGGGACCCTACGGCCTCCGCAACGACTCTGTTGGTTTTCGGTTATCCCGGTACTAGCCGCCGGTAGGTGGCTGCCTTGCACTTTTTTCTTTTACATCTTACCCTTATAACACCCGCGTCAGCGGGTCATTTTTTAGCGCTCAAGGGCTTTCAGCCAGCCGCCGGTCATCCGGCCAATTTCCTGTAGTTTTTCGGCAAAGTATTGGTATTTAGTAGATGGGTAAAGTCCAAGGTCATAAGCTAAGCGGAAGTAGTGCCGCAGTATTTCCAAGCGGATGTTGGCGTCAGCCAAAGACGTTCTCTTGGTGGCATTATTGCTGTTGTAGTAAGCGCGAATATAGACTTCCAGTAGTTCTGAGAGTTGATTCTGAATACGGTCTCCCAGAACAAACTTCTGGCTGCGTGGGAAACGATTCAGTACGGGAATAACATTTTTGAGTAGTTCATATACTTTTTGGGTGATTGTTGCTTGATTTGTAGTCATATGAAAACGTATAAAGGGTTATTTGAACAGATTATCTCTTTTGAGAACCTCCTGCAAGCGGCCAAAAGATCGCAGCGAGGGCGCCGATTCAAACCAAATGTAGCGGCCTTTCATCAGTGTTTGGAAGAAGAAGTCTTGGCGCTACGCTCATCTTTATTGGACAAAAGTTATCAGCCCGGCAATTACCACACTTTTTACATTCATGATCCTAAGCGGCGAATGATCAGTGCAGCCCCTTACCATGACCGGGTAGTCCATCACGCGCTTTGCCAAATTACCGAACCGCTTTTTGAACGCACCTTTGTCTATGATAGCTATGCTAACCGGAAGGGAAAAGGTACACACCGGGCAATTGAGCGCTATCAGTACTACGCCCAGAGGTTTCCATACGTGTTAAAATGCGATGTACGGAAGTTTTTTCCCAGCTTGGATCACCAAATACTAAAACAAGCCCTACGTTGGAAAATCGCCTGCGCCGACACGCTCTGGCTTGTTGATCTGATAATTGATAATTCTAACCCTCAAGAGAAATTACTCCAGTGGTTTCCGGCTGATGATCTGTTCACCCCACTTGAACGCCGAAAAGGCTTATTGCCACCAGATGCTTTGGAGGCCAGCTTAAACGCCTGGCTCGGGCATGTACGATTTGGCGATAGTGAAAGGTGGGAAAAGGAGGTTTTTTCCTACCTTAGTCAACATGGGGTAGAGCTGTTTAAGCATCCGCGTGGTTCGTGGCGGGTCCTGGAACAACAACAATCCAGATAACTGCCGTGTCGCTAATCGGAACAGGAACAATACGAACAACCGCAACAACAATATTGGTTTTCGGTTATCCCGGTACTGCCATAGCCTACAGGCTGTAGCCAGAGTTAGGCGGACCAAAAATGCTCCGCTTAAGTGTGCCCAAAGGTTAGTACGAGCTTTATCCAGCCAGTAATAAGGCGAAGGAATCAAAGAATGGTAGCGGCTGGTACCTGAGAACGGGAAGGTCGTTGCCATTTTCAGAATGAAAGATGATGGAAAAACGCCATCACTGCAAAAGTTTAAATCAGATCAAAGCGTGGTTTATCCCAGTCCTAGTAAAGACGCATTGCAATGTGTCTTGTCGACAACCATTTTACGTTTAATCTCTCTTTACAGAAAAACTACCTGACCCCATATGCCAATTAGCGAAAAACAACAACTCGAAGCCGCACTCGGCCTGGAACTAACGGAAATTCAATTCGATTGGGCCGCTTTTAAGGAGGAATACAAGCTGGAATACAAGGAGCCGGACAAGGACAAGAAAGAGGAAAACGACCGCTGGTTTTTCACTTGGCAAACCTTTCGCGGCGAGCATAATCCGCAGAGCTGCCTGCTGGATGCGGACGGATCAGTCTTGGGCCTGATTGTCCGGGAGACGGAGGTGCGGCGCATCAAATTCCCCGCCTTACCTAAGTTGGTGTACGCTTGTATCAGCGGCAATAAGGAATTGCGACAGATCAGTTGGCAAAGGGAATGGCCGAGTATTCAGCACTTAGATCTGAGTGTAAATACCTTAGCTTATGTGTGCCTACCAGAGCAAATGCCTGATCTGTACTTATTGGACTTGAGCCGTAATCAACTCAAAGAGTTTGAGTTTGCGGGGAAAGCGGCTTATCCCGCTTTAGAAGAACTGGATTTAGCGCACAATCAAATCAAAAACTGGACGGCGGAAGTAGTTGATCGCTTTCCAGCCTTGGAATACCTCTATCTGGATGGTAATCCACTCAATGAATCAGTCACGGCCTACCGCCAACCGGGAGAAGATGCCAATCACTTGGCTAGCTTACGTGCACTACGCGACGCTTTCGCCAAAGGAGAGCGGGTGGAAAACAAGGAATACAAAGTACTTATTGTAGGGGATGGAAAAGCAGGTAAGTCCTGCTTGGTTCATCGTCTGGTGCACGATGACTACTTGCAGGCCTGGGATTCTACCCACGGCATCGCAGTAGATCAGTTTGACAACCAAAGCAAAGGACTGTACGAGTTTCCCAACTACTTGCTCAATCTCTGGGATTTTGGTGGCCAGTCCATCTATCACAGTACGCACCGCTTGTTTTTGCAGCAGAATACGACCTACGTCTTACTGTGGAATGAGGAAACGGAATACAAGGACAGTATCCCCCAAACCCTGGGGCGGCGGGTACACCACTGGCCCAATCGGAAGCTTCGCTACTGGCTCCGCTATATTTACGCAATGGGTAAAGATAGCCCTGTAGTAGTTGCTCAGACGGCTAGCCCGCCGCGCAATGCCAACCCATCCCACCCCGAAGAAAAACAGTTGCGGGAACTATATGGAGACCGGCTGGCTTATTTGTCACCCTTTCTGGATTTAGATGCGGAGTTGGGAGCACAACACAATGGTTATCAAGACCTGCTTGACGAACTTCGGCAAGCCATTAAACGCCACGAGCGCAAGGAATACTTGCCGGAGCACTGGGTGGAAATCCGTACTGCTCTGGAAGCACTTCGACCACCTGATACTGCCACTAGTCAGGGGGATTTTCTCTCAATTGAGGATAATACCTTAGCCTATGAGGAGTTTGTATCTCTGGCCGTACGCCACGGGGAGGGCTCGGAAACGGTTGATCGCCTGCTCCAAAATTGGCTGGTACCCACTGGAGTCGTATTCTATCATCCAGACTTGTTTGACCAAAGAATTATTCTCAACCAGGGTTGGGCCATTCGGGCCATCTATACGCTGTTTGACCGCAACGAAGAGCGTGGGGGCGGATACTTTGAAATTAAGGAAAATCAAGGGCGCTTTGATGGGGCATTACTTGCTCGCTATTGGGCGGAATATGGCCCAGGTGAACGCCAGCTATTTTTGCAGTTATTGCGCAATGCCGATATGGTCTTTGAGATCACCGAGGAGCGGCATCATAACCAGCGTCAAGTGGTGAGTTGGGATGAACGGCAATTTATTGCGGTTGAGCTCTTACCAGTTCGCCGCCCACCGGGTTTCGCCACGCAAGAGCGCACTTGGGAGCAGTATCAGGAACCGCGGGCTCGCCTGACGTATCGCCACCCCTTCCTTTACTACGGCATTATTCAGCGCTTCATCGCACGTACGTATCAGTTTGCTCAAGTGGAGAATATCTACAAAAATGGCGTGCTGATTAATGTGGAAGGTACCTCCGCCATCATTGAAGCCATTGAAGGCGAAGACCAACTGGCCGGAGAGGTACAAGTAGTGCTCCCTCTTTCGGGTATTGACGTATTATTCCGCATCCAGAAAGAATTCGAATACGTACCGAAGGATGAGACCGAAATTCTGGTTAGTACGAATGACTTGCCGCCTGTACAATTGAAAAGTTTGCGGGAAAAAACCCAGGAAGCGCAAATGGTAGCCGCAGATAATGAGACCGTCGTAGACGTATCACCTTATCTCGTTTTTCTACCGAAAGAAACCCAGGCCATAGAAGCCTTGTCTGTTGATCAGAAGGCAATAGCCTCGCAAAGTGTCGAAAATTTTAATGAATCCACGTCATCCACCGTTGCGGATGACCGCCGGCTGCGGCACCTAAGGATTTTCCTGGCCTCCTCCAGTGAGTTAGCTGAGGAGCGCCGCGCAATCAAACAGATGGTCAATGATCAAATTTCCCACTGGATTAAGGATAATTGCCTGGTACAGGTACTAAGTTGGGAGAACGAGCAAAATCCCGGCGACTCTATTCGCTCACAGAATAATTACAGCTTGGAAGTAGACGAGTGCGATCTATTTGTACTGTTGTTCTATTCGAAGTTGGGTAAGTACTCAGCTGAAGAGTTAGGGCGGGCCGAAGAAAGATTTACTACAAACGGACAGCCGCGAATACTCATTTTTCAAAAAGATGTAGCACCACCACAAGGTATTACCGTAGAAGAGCTAACAAGTCTACGGCAGTTTGAAACGGACCTACGAGCAAAGGAGCATTTTCCTTACCAGTACAAAAACGTTGATAACCTGCTCTTGCAGCTCCAAAATAAAATTAATGCCCTACTAGATCAAGAGAAAGGCTTCTATCAAGGGTTACCATATGTACAGACCTCCACGAAATGACACAAAGTAATTCTCAAAACCAGCAAACTTGAATCCAAACCCACCAGCCAAAATTACTTTACGCCATCTGCATCCATATTGTGTGAAGGTCAGAGAATATCCCGTCAACGGAGAAGTGCTGAAAATGGTCCAAATCAAAGGCGGCCCCTTCCAAATGGGCGACGAATACGGTGATCTTTGGAAAGCTTGCCGCCCTAAACACGAGGTAAACGTCCCTGATTTTGAGTTGGGCCAAATCCTCGTTACCCAGGGCCTTTGGCGTGCGGTCATGGGCACTGACCCATCACACCTAGCTTTTCGGGAAGACAACCGCCCGGTAGAGGGAGTCAGTTGGGACGATATTGTAAAGGGAACCAAAGAACAGGCTGCTTTTTTAGACCAGTTGAACGCTATAGAAGAGATTAAGCAGCGGAATACTACGCAACGCAAGCGCTTCCGCCTACCCACGGAGGCGCAGTGGGAATACGCGGCACGGGGTGGGCGCTTTGCCGTTTTTCATACGAATAAATACGGCGGGAGCAATCATTTGCGAGAGGTAGCCTGGTACGATGATAATAGTCATAGTAGTACCGTAGCTGTTGGCCGTAAGCGGCCTAATGCACAGGGCTTGTACGATATGAGTGGCAATGTGTATGAATGGTGCGCGGATGCATGGTCTGATAACTATGATCAAGCACCGCGTGATGGTAGCGCATACGAGGAAAAAGAGCAGACTAGGCGCGTGGTTCGTGGCGGGTCCTGGAACTACTACGATCCAGATAACTGCCGTGTCGCTTCTCGGTACTGGAACTTTACGGGCTACCGCAACGTCAATATTGGTTTTCGGTTATCCCGGTGCTAGCCGCCGGTAGGGGGCTGCTAAAACTTTGCCTTTTTATTCTTTTATCATTTGGATACCCGCGTCAGCGGGTCGAAAATAGAATGGGGATACAGTAGCAATATCAATTTCAATTGCAATCAAAATATCAATTCTAAAATCTCGACTACGCCTGTAGCTCCGTCGGATAAAACAATCAAAATGGCCCGACTCCGCCAAGGCTTTGTCGGATAAGGCAATAATAATTGACTATAGTCATCGGTACCAAGTACTCTTTCCACGACTATTTTGATTGCTATTTCCTCCCGCCGAGCCCCCAGGAACCCCAAGAGATATTTAGCGTTTCGCTGAAAGAAGTAGTAACTCTTCAAAGAAAAAAAACGCTGAGAACCTAGCGTTTGTGTGGATATTACTCCCCGAGCATTCCCCAATCTCCTCCTTTCTACCACAAATCCCAACTTTACCTTATCTTGCCATGCTGTAAACTAATGCACCTAGCAAAAAGATGCGATTTCTCTGTTGGTTAACCCTACTCTGCTGCGCCAGACTGGCAAGCGCGCAAGACAGCACTTTCATTCTCCACAACGAAGTTTATAATTACGCCATACCCCATTCCAGTAGTGGGGTGTCGAATGGTTTCGATATGTGGGAAGATCTAATTTTCCTGCAAGATGAGCAAGGTGATGTTGTTGATGTGTATCGCTCCTATATGATATTATCAGACGAGACCGAACCAGAAACATTAACTAGAGCCTTGGGCGGATACCAAATCCAAACTGAAACAGGTGGAATATTTTTGAGATCCTTCCCCGGTTTGGGCGAGCGAGCAGACTTGATTCCACACCTGATGCGTAATCCTTTAACTGGGCGGTCATCTCAGTTCAAAACCTATAGTTTGGCGGCGGGGACCACTGTTTGGTTGCCAGAAGCGTTTTTGCTATTTGAGAAGCAGCATAGGCTAGGGCAGACTCAGTACCTCCCTATTGGTAGTTTTGCCATACAAGTGGGAGAGCAAGTGCTTTGTTTTTGGACAGTCTTGCCTAAGGATGCCAAATGGACCTACACCGAGGCGGCAGCACAATTGCCCAATAGCCTCAACCAGATCGAGATCAACGGCACAAAATTGGATTTTAGTTGGTCAGAAGCGAATGGTTGGCAAGTGAATGGTAGTCCAGGAAAGACTACGCAAGCCCTCCCGTTGGATGTACTCAATATGCAAGTTGAGCAAGCTCTGACAAAAGCCGACAAACGCCCCTCCGTGGCATTTGGGACCCAGACGCAGTATACAGACCAGGGCCCTCATTATCACTACAACCTTCCCTATGACCAGTTGCGCTTACAAGCACCTGGCAATGTATTGCAGATTTTCCCTCGCAAGGAACAGCACCATAATCCGGTTTCTTACATTTTGACAGACAATTTTCGTTTGAAGCGGACTGGTTCAAACGTAGTCAACCTGGGTCAGCAAGAGGAAATAACGATACTTGATACCCTGGAAGGGTTTCGGTTACAACTTGGCTCCGGGGATTACACGAAACCATCGGAATTATTTTCACTATCCTTGAGAGGGCGCCGGTGGACTGCCGAGGACGTAAATGCCCTCTACCAGGCCGGTATAGACACCGCTCGTTTCAGTGATGTCTTGGCTGAGGAGTTATTGCCAGATGGTCAAACCCGATTGTATTACGGGATAGACCTGGAGGCTAACTTTGAGCCCAATTGGAACCTGACTCCGGGTTTTGATTTAGATCCCTCCGTTACACTCTTTTTACTGCGTGATGAATGGCTACACATCATAAAGATGGAGCGATTTTTTGCCTTTCAGTTAGTCGATATGCTAGAGCGTATAGACTACCGCGGTATGCAATTCGATTTTGAACACGAAGGAGTCACACTCCGTTTGCGTGAAGTGCTGAAGACGGGGAAAGCGACTGCGCCGGAAGATGTGGAAATGCTGCAAGCTTTTCGAGCGGATTATCCGTCCGCTGTTACGCGCTCCGCAGTCAGTAATAACCCTCCGGTAAATTATATTCACACCGACTGGCCGGCAGAATATCTTAAGCAAGTAAAAGCAGGTTCGACGCCCTCTATTGACTCCAGCGTAGATATGTCTGTAGCCGCCATTCACTTGTCAGACGATGCCAAAACGAAGACCAATGTTCGCACGCGTGGCTTGAGAATTCAGTTTTTAGTACAACCCAGTTCTCCCTACTGCTATGGCCTGGCAATGGACAAGAGTGACCTGATTATGATGGATAACCTGGGAACGGTACTAGTAGGGGAAGGCCGGCTATTTCCAATGGACGAGTATAGAGCACTTCATTCGGAAGAGGAGGAAGACTTTAATATTCCTGCCCCAGGTTGGTTCCTGGCCTATACTAAGTTAACAGAACAAGATGGATTCATTGCTCAGGCACATAGTTATGTATTCCCTGCACCAACGGCTCACACCGTTCATTTACAAGGCACACTCTACTTGAAGTATTACTCTGATCAGCTACTTACGCAAGAATACCCAGCGAAGCAGGTCAAGAGTAACTTTTTGGAGTACAATTTTCAAAACACCTACGAGTTGCAAAACAACCGTTTGGCGTTTTACCAGGAGAATACCTATTCAGAGTCAACTGCTCCACAGTTTCGCTTTATCAATCAAAATGATGTTCCTATTCTCGCCATCGAGTTTCTGGACGAGGATGGTGATATCCTGAGCACGCATAGACCAGAAGATAAATTCTCCTTCGAACGGCAAGATGAAACTTTTTTAGTGCCTCGAATGCGCATTATCTATTGTGAAACCCAGCTTATTCCGTTTACTGTGGATAAGCGGGTAAGCCTTGGTTTTTAATTCTACCCATTGCTCAACCGATAGTCCTCCAAGGCAGGATTTGTGAAAAGCTGAGAACGTCATTTTTTCAGCTCGCAAGGCGAAAAACGTAGGCATAGCCTGAGCTAAGGCGAGGCTTTTCAAAGCAGCGAGATGGAAAAAGG
>JBCBWU010000024.1:0-45656 GCA_039816955.1 Bacteroidota bacterium | reverse complement strand
AATGAAAGCTGGCGTGCACGGCCGCGCTTGCGTTCGATAGCAGATTGGAATATCCGGCGTTTAGCAGTGATCGTTTTAGCCTTGTTTGCTTTTGGTATCGTCTTGGTGAGCAACTATTTTCAAGAAGCAGTCCGAGGTCTGGGCACAGCGACTACTGTCTTGCTATATCTAGGGGCGGTGCTACAGGTGTTTATCATCTTCAGTACGTATTATGTGATCTATTACGTTCATCACCATTGGTTGTTTAATCGCTTGTTACAACAAGGAGGGCTGCTACACTACGTACTGGGGGCGGTTGGCTTTCTTCTACTGTTTGTGCCCCTGCAAAACCTATTTATATCCCTTTTTCCTGCGGTTCATCAATACAAAATCCACCCCGTAGGGATAGTGCCAGAGGTGCTAAATGACCTTAATTTCACTTTAGCATCAATCTTCTTTTTGCTTACGTTACCCTTCATTATAGTGGTGGAATGGTACCGGAAACAGCGAGCGATTACCGTTTTGGAAAAAGAAAAGACCGCCACTGAACTGCAACTGCTCAAACAGCAAATTAACCCCCATTTCTTTTTCAATACCTTGAATAATCTCTACGCCATGAGCTTGACGCAAGAGCGAGAAACGCCAGAGGTGGTACTCAAGTTATCCGATCTGATGCGTTATGTGATTTATCAAGGCCAAAAAGAGGAGGTGAGCCTGCAGCAAGAGCTGGATTACCTGCAAGGCTATTTGGATCTACAGTCCCTGCGTTTGCATCAGGGATTGGACCTGAAATTTGATATTGATATTGAGGATCGGGAATGCCGCATCCCCCCATTACTGTTTGTGATCTTGGTAGAAAATGCCTTCAAGCACGGTATCGAACCGGCGGAAAAACCTGCTTTTCTTCACCTGACCTTAAGACAGGAAGATGAGGTGGTGGAGTTTAGTTGTGCGAACTCTAAAGCCTCCAAGCCTGCAGTGCCAGCTGATGCGGGTATAGGCCTGAGTAATCTTAAACGACGATTAGCAGTTCACTTCCCCAATCGCCACGAATTTCAGATGGTTGAAGATGCCGAGCGATTTACGGCTTCTATAAAACTAATGCTATGAATATCCTCAAGGCATTGATTATTGATGATGAGCCCCTGGCGCATAAAGTGATCCTCCAGTACGCCAAAGATTTACCCTTTTTGAAAATTGTCGGGCAAGTATACAAGGCTACTGATGCTTATGCACTTCTGCAAACTGGCGGTGTAGACCTGCTGTTTCTCGATATCAATATGCCCACGCTAAAAGGATTGGACTTCCTCCGCACCTTGACTGATCGACCCGCCGTGATTGTTACATCGGCCTACGAAGAGTATGCGCTGGAAGGTTATGAATTACAGGTGACTGATTATCTGCTTAAGCCTTTCCGTTTTGAGCGTTTCCTACAGGCCGTGATGAAGGTGAAGGAAACCAAAACTACTGCATCCGTGGTGGCGAATGAAGAACCTGCGGTGGAGAAGATATTTGTCAAGGTAGATAAGCGTCAGGTCCAGATAAGTGTACTGGATATTATCTACGTGGAAAGCTACGGTAACTACGTCAAAGTCTGGCTGGCGGATAAGTACCTGTTGACTCCCCGTACGCTGACCAGCTTCGAGCAAGAATTACCCTCCCTATTCTCCCGCATCCATAAATCGTACATCGTTCAGCGGGCGTGCATTGATTATGTGGAGGGTAATCAACTAAAGATGAGCAACGGTGAGTTATTGCCAATTGGTAAAAACCACCGTACTGCTGTCAAAGGCTGGTTTAAGTAGCCTTACATGGTGCCACCCAGGATGCGAGTCCAGTACTGATACAGCTTATTGGTTTGGCCGTCTGGTAGGCTGCTTTCCAATTTGCGCATGTATTCTTTGAGCAGGTCTTTGTAGGTGTCCCGCCCTTCCAGTACCCAGGTTCCTTCTGTTGAGTTGTTATCCAAGCGGCGAGCACTGAGGAAGACGACTTGGAAGGCATCCCCCCAGTTATCAATACCGGCCAGTTGTGCGTTACGCAGGTAGAGGCTTACGGCATTTTCATCTTCGGCATTCGTGATTGCGCGCTCAATAATGGCCAAACCCCTCGTGACGGAAGGAGCACCATCCGCATCACTTAAGAAATGATCGTTGAACAAGGTCTTAATTTGTTGATAGTTGGCCTGGCGTTGTTCTTCGTCCTCCGCTTCTGTGAGGGCGGTTCCCAAACGCTGGATCTGCTCCACTGCGGTATAGGATTCGTCGATGTTGATCAAGCCGGGTAGCGCTTGCATCATTGCTAAGTCGCGAAAATCACTTTCGTCCCCCTCATTTTTTTCTAGTAAGGGTACTGCTACTGCGGCTACTTCTTTAGCCTCTTTATACTTGCCCAAACGCCACAGGCTCAAAGCTTGAATGGCGTAGGTGTTATCGAGGGCCAGGTTTTTAGATAACTGTTTTTTGCCTTTCAGGGCAGCGGTTGCTTCCTTTAGCGCCTCCGCGTA
This sequence comes from Bacteroidota bacterium, assembly GCA_039816955.1. Lineage (GTDB taxonomy): Bacteria > Bacteroidota > Bacteroidia > Chitinophagales > Saprospiraceae > Lewinella. The sequence goes on along the minus strand of JBCBWU010000024.1, from coordinate 43,171 downwards.
ATAATTAGGGGCAGTACGGTTGGGGTCTACCTCCGTATTGGTTCGATAAAAGTCATTAAAGTAGAAGAAGTTGTTGGGGAGTTCTACTTGCGCATCCGCGAAACGGTCACGCATCTCAATGGCAGCTCCCTGGCTGAAGGCGGTCTGTGCTTTGCGATAAGCTTCCGTGGCTTGGCACCCGGTGAAGAGAATGGCCAAGAAAAGACTGTAGACAATGTATTTGGCTTTCATGACTTTGAGTTAAGTAGTAGCGGGTTCCGCCTGATTAATATCTGACAATAGATCCTCTAAGGTAAAGGCTGAGTTGTTATTAATTTGGATGATGGCATCGTCGATGATCTGCAGTAGTAGGTCTACAAATGCCTGGTCGGCGGGCCCTTCGGCCAAACGTTGTAGTACTGCATCGATCAGTAAGTGCAGACTAGCTGTTTCCGATAATGCCCACGAGCCAGGGGTGTCATCATGGGTCGCAAATAGTGCGGTGAAAACTCCACGTATTGCTGTTGCTAAGACCGTCTGATCAGCTTCTATTTCTGAGTTTTCTGTGGGAAGGACTAGCTGCCGGCGAATGCTAACGGCTTCAAGTGAACTGTTGATCAAGAAGGTGACAGACTCAAATGGCAGTGCTTGTTCTCGCTTTAAGTCATCAAAAGAGACGTAAAGTGCTTCCAATGTTTTCCGGATCAGCATATCACCATTAACCCAGTTGGGGCGCTCTACTACCCGCTGAAAAATCATATCCACTATATCCAACAATTGCTCATCAGTAGTGCTCGGACGCCAACGCCCGCGGCCTGCGGGTTGAGTGACCACCCTCAGTGTTTGTTCTAGTGCCGTAGCCAGGACTATACGAGGACCGTTCAGGCGCAGACGCATTAAACGTTCTAAATGACCGGCACCGTGGTGGAAGACCAATTGCACAAAGTCCAGCCAAAGATGATCCACCGTGGTCTTTGCGGCACGCATGGCTCGGTTGGTATCGCGGAGTATCTTTTGAAAAATCCCTTCCTGCTCTACCAAAATAGGGTAAGCGTTTAGGAGGTCTCGTCCGGTACCGGCAACTTCTAAGGCCTTGCCGGTGGCAAAGCTTTCGGCCAAATTAGCCTCGTAATAAGAGAAGATTAGATGTATCAGCAGTAAGCCGCGCTTGTCTGGATAGGGATGAATGATTTCTTCTAGGGCAAAGTCTAGGATTTCTAAGAATCGCTCCAACTGCTGAGCAGAAGATCCCGCATCCGCTGGATAAACATGTCGGACTAGAACTTCCAACATACATTGCAGGATCGGCTTTTCTTCGGTGGCTTCATCCCATTGGATGAGTTGTACCAACTGTGGTCCGTTTGCGGTAGCTTGTAGAGATTCAATGAATAAATCTTCGAGATCCGTTACTGCCAGTCGAGTAGTTGGTGGTAGTAAAGTCAACGCATTTAGCACTGCCGGAGCTACCTGTTGCCAAATGGTGGACTCGGTGGTAGAGGTAGGGATAATCCAGTGCGGATTGGCTTCCAACTCTTCGAATAGTTCTTCCGCTAATAGGAATAGGTCGTCACCACTGAGCTGTGGCCGCCATTCTTCTTCGGTACCCTTCCGGATCAGTGGTGTGATGAGGTCTTGGAGCGCTGCGGCTACCAGGAATTCGAGTGAACCGGCTTCTCCTACTATTACCAACTGGGCATTGAGCGCGGTCGTCTCCAAAACGAGTCGAACCAAATCTGGGAGCACTCCTTTTTGTCGAAAATCACCAGCCTCTAACGCACCAGCAATACCACTCACAATGTTTTGCACTGCCAGATCATTACTCACCAGGTCTGGGTGCTGCTCCATAACTCGGAGTGCTGACTCGACAAGGTCCGTCAAGAGCGTTTCATCAATACCCAGGCTGTAATCGATATCTTGTTCTCCAAATAGGATCAGTTGGGTAAGCAACAAGCCTTTCCGATCTGGGTGATAGATTAAGATGACATCTAGTACGTATTCTACGAAATCGGCGAAGCGGCCCAAGCGTTCGGCGCCACCGACCTGCATTTCGCTGAAGATGAAGGTGCCCACTAGTGCAAGCGCTCGCTCAAGGATACTCTTCTTCTCGGTATCATCTCCCCAGGGAATTTCATCCAGAACCGCTTGACTGGTTACGGCGGCGTGCATGGCCAGGGCAATGAAAGACTCCAGTAACTCTGGTGTCATTTTGGTGCCAGCGGGTAGCTCGCGCATGGCGTTACGTACCGCTTGGAGGACATCACGGAAAATGATCTGCCCGTCTGAACCTCTGACAATCCATTCTGGATGAAGGATGATCTTATCCACCATCTGGTCTACTATTGCCAGGGCTTCCTGTGGCGTTAATTCGGGCTGCCATACCTGATCATCTTCCTCTTTATGAGAGAGCGTCATGAGCAGTTCACGGATGAAGATGACCAAGATGTAACTAGGCTCGTCTTCCGTGCTCGCCACAATCAGGTGAGCGTTCAGTGCGGTGTTTTCTAAACTCAGGCGCACCAACTCAATTAGTAGGTCGGACTGCTTGAAGCTAGAGGTGTCCAAAGCAGCAGCGATACCGGCCACAATTTCACCCAGGGCGGCCTTGCGACTAATGAGATCTGGATGAGCGGCTAAAGTATCCAGTGCCGCATCTACCAGAGCATTGGCAAACTTTCGGTTGAACCCTCCGGAGTAATCCAGTCCACTATTAGCCGAAAGCAAGAGGTCTACCAATAACACGCCACGGCGATCTGGATGACGACTGACGATCACATCCAGGATGTAGTCCAGCAAGTCGCCGAGCAAGACGTAACGGTCGGCAGCAGTTACCTTATCACGATCAAATACAAAGGTGAAAACCAGACTCAAGGATTGCTGTAAAACAGCTTCCTCTTCTTGATCATCACTCCAGCGGATTTTCTGCAGTACCAACTCATTGGCGGCTACTGTACGGAGGTTTAACTTTAGGAGAGAGTTGAAAGTATGAGCACTCAGGCGCTCACTGCTAGGTATCAGGGCCAGGCTATCCAGGGTAGTCCGGAGCACTATTGACAGCAGTGGTTTTTCGTCTACTTTATTTTCAATCCAGGAAGGGCTGGCAATGACTTGGTCCAGCAAACTTTCGGTAATAGCAAGCAATTGACTTTTACTTAAGCGCGGCTTCCAGGCACCATTACGAACTGGGCGAGATAGCTCTCTGAAAATAAGTTGGAGCGCTGTGAGCAAGAGGTCTTTCCCGTCCTTAATGGCTGGTCCAGGATCAGTAGATTCATGACGGATCAGCATTAAGTTTTGTCCCAATTGCTGCATGACCAGCCGCACCAGTTCCGGGAACAGGTCTGGTCGACGGAAGTTATAATCTTTCAGGGCACTGCTAACGCCCACCACAATCTCCCGAAATCCGTTTCGATTCTGGATCAGTTGTGGGTGTTCGGCAATGACGCCAAAACTAGTTTGTAGAAGCCTATCTAAGGTTTCGGCATTGATCCCATTTTTGATGTCCAGCTGATCGGGGTCATGCAGAATGGCATCCATTAGTACCGAACTGGTTGCTTGTATGAGGGCACTCGCACCAGAGTTGGTGTCAAAGAACTGTTGTGGTGCTGCGAAGACATAGTTTCCGGCGTTAGACACGGTACTCCGCAGAAGAAAACGTCCCCAATTAACGGCTTCATCCTGATTGTCACTATCGGAAATGTTTTGGAGTCGCGTAAACAGATCTTCCGCAATACCCTTACCCGCAGCGTGGACAAAAGCCTGTATTTTAGGGTCATTCACCGCCTCCTGGCCAAGGTCGCTAAGCGTCTCGGCGGCGGCAATGAAAAGTTGTGGTATAATCTTTTTCGACTGCTGGCGGAGTGCCGCATTGTCACTAAACTCCAGATTGTCCAAAGCTTTGAGAAAATATTTCAGGGTGCGGCCAGTAGCCGATTGCTCATTCAGCGCACCCGGCGTACGATTGAAATAGTCAATACCGATTTCTACCAAAGTACCCGCTACCATCTGTAGAGAACTAGTGTGCTTAGCACTATCGTGGGTATACTGCCGTATACTGAGCAAGGCTACCAATTCATCCGCATTGATATGCCGGTCGTCCAAGCCGTTTTGAAAGTCGGCTTGTGCCTCCTGTTCCAGGACCATGCTGAGTTGGGAGTAGGCGTCGACGTACATATCTAGCTCCTCATTGGTAGGAACTTGGTCGCCTGTACCATTTTTGAAACGCTCGTGTACGTCCTTCAGGCGCTCCATTTTCGATAAGTACTGAGCGCCTCCGGTGCGTTCGTCCTCATTATCAAAGAAGCTTTGTGCCGTGAAGGCATTAGGCGTACCACTAAAGCGCGGCAACGGTAAAACAATACTTTTGGAGGTAAGACTTTTCGCGTAGGCTCGTTGAGCGTTTCGTCCAAGTCTGATGGCGGAATTAATAGCGAAGATGATCGCTTCGGCGGTCATAGCCATGTGCAGATCCGGGTTTTTTGGATGAGGGATGTCGGTTGGATTATCTGTCCCACAAAGTAGAGGTAATTTGGGAAAGGGGCAAGTAAGGATTTTTACTCCCCGTACTCTTCCCGCGTTAACCCAAACAACATCACGTCCAATAACACACCAGAAGCCTTGCGATACTCGTGCCGCAGGTCACCTTCCCGGCGGAAGCCTACTTTACGGGCTAAGCGCTGACTACCATAATTGTCGATCAGCGTTTTAAGGACGAGCTTGTTGAGTTGAAGCTGTTTAAACGCAAATTGGATCATACGTGACATGACTTCCGTCATGATCCCTTTTCCGGCTTGTTCCTGATGGAGAAAATAGCTGATCTCAGCCCGCGGAGTCTGCCAATCAATATTGCGGAAGTGTACAAAGCCAATCATGTCTGCTTCGTCTACCCGCCAGATACCAAAGGAGTATTCCTTTTGCACCAGCCACTGGGCTAGTTTTTGACGAGCAAATATCTCCCCATCTTCTGGGCTACGCACGGATTCCACGAGGATTGGGAAATGCTCTTCAATATAGCTATGGTTGGCTTGCACCAACTCGTAGAAAGAGGCACCATCACCTTCTCGCATGCGGCGGGTGAGGGTGCGGGTAGTAAGAATGGCAGTATCAATGTCGAACAGATCGGGGCGCATGGATTTAGGAGATAATTTTTTGGGCTAAAATATGATTCAGGAAGATACGGGTAATAAGATAGGTAGGGGCTACTCCTTCTAAACCTAAACTCCCACTGGCGAGTGTAGACCCGGTTTCCAAGGGGTTGTCCGAAGCGTAATAGGCGTAACGTAATACCATCTCATCACTGACACTGTGTCGGATACGGCTGGCTGCCTGAATGGCTTTTTGGTAGTGAGCACCTTCCATTTCGAGGCCAATAGCTTCCCAGGAAGACTGCTTAAAGTAGCGCAGGATATCCTTGTTTTGTAGGCTCGTACCTAGCACAGTAATCATTAAACCTTCGAATACTTGGAGGCCATACTCATTGTCAAAATCAGTGGCTCTCAAGTCATTTTCAAAGGGGTAGTTGTCCGCTGTGCCCTCAAAGACATGGGCATTAGGTACCATAATGTCCCCTTTGCCGCCCTCCAGTATACCAGCCTTACCCATAATGTTGATCGATTGGACCGGCATATCATGGTCGTGGCCATCCGTCTCGTGCCGACGTAGGAGTTCGTCCATGGTTTCGTAGGCCTGTTCGCCAAAGGCATAATCCATGACAAAGATGACGGGTGTTTGAGCTGGATCTTCCGGTAAATTCCATTCCAGGTGGCTGGGAGCCTGTTTTACCTTGGCCAGGTCAAATAGCTGCACCGAAATGTTAGTGCCGCTGGTATCGTCCAATTCTACCATCCCGTGTTTGAGGGCATATTGGCGGACTTTCTTGCGCATATCACCGTTCTCGGCGCGGCTTAGCATCGGGAACAGATCAATTTCCTTTCGCTTGGTGCTGGTTTTACCCACTGCTGCTTCGGCGTACAGCAGGTTCATTACGCTATGCAGGTTAGCACTAATAACGTGTAGAGGGCGATTATTCAATCCGTTCTCGTGCAGGGCCCGCTTAATGGATGCCGCCCACTTTTCGCCGTGTACATGATGACCAACCCGATCACGCAGTGTACTGGAAAATGAGATTTCCCGGTCTAACTTCTCCAAGGCTTCACGGGTAGAAATGTGGCCCAACCAGTAGGTAATATGGAAAATACTGTTGACGTTAGGATCCTCACTAAAGCGCTCACAGGCGGCAATTGTTTCTTCGTAAGTCCGGCCCAGTAAAGTACTGAGATAGGTGTAGGCGACTTCCTTATTGTATTCTTGGCCGGCTTGTTCCCGGCTCACAATTTCCTCCAGCATTTTCCACTCGCGTCGTTTTTCTCCGCGGTGATTTTCACTATTCCGCCTGATCTTCTCCGACTCGATGTACATGAAGGTCAGGTGGGTCAGAATATCGTAAATATCACTACGCCCGCGAGTCATTTCAATATACATCTCCTCTGCGTCAATCCGGTAGGCATTGCGACGGCGCTTGGGAGGGATGATTGGGGTGAAGTCTGTTTTTTCGTAGCCTTCCCGGGAGATAAGTTTGATAAAACGACACTCCTCAATACCGCGCGGCAAGCGCTGAAAGATGTACAGTAAACCGTTGAGCTCCACTCGCTCTGGCTCGGCAATACTACCATAAATCTCGGGCCGGAGTTCGGTGAGGGCAGAAATCATGGCTTCACCGCTTACTCCCATAGGTTTGTAACTTCCCCTAATGAAGAGGTGGCGCATGGCGATGTAGAGCCGTTCAATGGCCGCCCGGCTCACCTGAGCACGATTGCGTTTAGGAATGCTAGTCGTTGACATAGAGCTGATTTATGTAGCAGGGCAAAAATAGGGATTAATTGGAGGAGTGGAGAGGTAGAGGAGTGAGGGGTGATACTAGGAGTGTTGAGTTTTCGGTTTGGGACATGTCGCCTTCGGCGGGCCCTGACGATTCCACTAAGGTGGAATATCAGGATTCTGACATCGAATTCTATTCGATCGTCAGAGCCCACCCTTACCAGGGCCAAGTCATGACCATTTTCCAAGCCTGGAAAACAGCATGGGATTCACACCCTTTCCAATGTTTACACATTAAAAAGGCCAGCATAATCCTCTTGCATCCTTTGGGAGAAACCATTTGAAACCCTAGCACCCGCGGAGTGACTAGCGATCAAAATCCCAATTTAGATAATTGGGATTCATCGTATTGCATACCTGTTTTATCTGAAAGGATATTATGTCTACTACTTATGGGGTATGCGTTCTTGGAGTATTGTTATTCTCCTGTTAGGTGTAAATAAAATCAAATATTTTTAAAATAATTAAAAGTTAAACTTTTTGAACTAAAATCACCCCATTGCTCCTAATTGCAACAGGGGGTGACTCCGTTAATTACGCAAATACTAATCAAATCTTTACAGCCAGAGCTCCATTTGGATATTTGACCGCTGGTAAGGACTGGGAATGCTTTGTGGGAGTTTCTGGAAGCCTAGCTTGTAATACAACTGGATGGCGGGGTTGAGCCGGGTATTACTTTCTAGATAGAGCCGTTTGGCTTCAATCGCTCGGGCTTTTTCAATGATTGCCTGGCCTAGTTTATAACCGACGCCCATACCTTGTGCTTCAGGACTTACCCCCATCTTGGCCAGTTCATAGGCGTCCTCTGGCATTTTTAGCATAGCCACTACACCTACTGGTTTGTCCTGAAAGAGGGCTACGAAGATGTATCCTCCCTTCTCTAGCACATAGCTATCTGGATGATCCAATGCATCATAATCGGCCTGCTCCATGGTGAAGTACTGCTCAATCCATGCTACGTTAATGTCGCGGAAGGCTTGGGCGTATTCTGGCGTGTAGGGCACTACCTCAATAGCGTTTCGCAAGCGCGTTTTACGACGTTCAGCCACTCGCTGGGTGATGCTCTTGCGTTCCAGTGCTGCTTCTATACCTTGCATGGCTTCCCAGAAGTTGTGGTCCACTTCCTTTAATAGGTCTCCTACTCCCTGGTAGACATCATCGTAAAAACCTTCCATCTGCTGGGCCATGGCCAGGCCCGCTTCCGATAAAGAAAGCATGCTTTTTCGTCCATCGGCCTTGTCGCGGACTTTATTTAATAGGTCATCTCGTTCCAACTCCTTCGCAATCTGACTTACGGAGGCGTGCGACTGGCCAATGCGTTGTGCCAGATCTGTTACGTGCATAGGGCCGGCCTGACTGAGCATATAAAACACGGGAAACCACCGCGGCTCAAAGTCCATAGATTGCATGCGAAAGATGGCCGAACTATCAATTGTGATCATTTCGCTTAGCCTGCGCAGTCTACTTCCGATTGCCATAATGCTAGCTCGTTGGTAAAATTCAGGTTCCATGTCATTGATTACGTAAGTACTTACGCAATATAATGCCATTTTGATTCACACGCAATAGTCTGCCTGTTATTCCTTTCCTGAAAGCTTGCTTTTTCCTTTTTAACCAGAGCTTTTTAGAGCTGTCTATCAGCACTTATCAAATTGGGGTAGAGTCTGATACTGATTCACTTAACATGACTTAGACGTGGTGCGATGTGATTTCAATTTCCGGTGTTTTGCTCCCTTTCGTTAATCCTGTCTTAAGAATCGGACATCCAGCGCAAATAAATCAGGTACGAATTAGGATTGCAGGACAATTTTTATAACATTTATCTTTCATTTTGTAGCAGCTACTAGTAGAGCTAAATCCATATCAGTTTAATATGATCAAGATTATCAGCCTTATCCTCGGCGGCGGCGCCGGTACGCGACTCTATCCATTGACTGAGCAACGTTCTAAGCCGGCTGTTCCCATAGGCGGTAAATACCGTTTGATTGATATTCCGATCTCCAATTGTCTTAATTCTGGTATCCGTCGGATGTTCGTGCTGACACAGTACAATAGTGCATCTTTAAACCAACACATTAAGAATACTTACAACTTTGATCACTTCACTCATGGTTTCGTTGATATCCTGGCGGCGGAACAGACCCGGAATAGCGATAAGTGGTTTCAGGGTACGGCAGATGCCGTGCGCCAGTGTATGCACCACCTGAGAAATCATGATCATGATTATGTGATGATTCTCTCCGGCGATCAGTTGTACCAAATGGATTTGGAAGAGTTTTCGCGTTATCACATCGAAAAAGGTGCTGATTTGACCATTGCCACCATTCCTGTGACGGATAAGGATGCCCCCGGTTTCGGTATTCTTAAGCAGAATGACGACGCCATGATCGAAAGCTTCATTGAAAAGCCAAATATTGATATTCTACCAGATTGGACTTCGCCAGTGGCAGAAACCTATGCCCAACAAGGCAAGCACTGGATGGCTTCTATGGGGATCTATATCTTCTCTCGGGTCTTCTTGGAGCGCTTGTTTGACGAAAATCCGGATGCTACTGACTTTGGTAAGGAAATTATCCCTTACGCCATCAACAATAAATTTCGCGTTGCTAGCTATGCCTACGGCGGTTTCTGGGAGGATATCGGTACCATCCGCTCCTTCTTTGATGCCAATATCGCCTTGACGGAACCCATTCCCGAGTTCAACATGTTTGATGATGAGCAAAAAATTTATACCCGTCCTCGCATGCTGGCACCTTCTAAGGTCTTCGGCACTTTTTTCAATCAGGCGGTGATTGCCGAGGGCTGTATCATCCACGCCAAGCAGATTGACCACGCCATAATCGGTTTACGTTCGCGGATTGGCATTGGAACAGAGATTTCCAATGCGATACTCATGGGTAATGACTCTTACGAGACCTTGGCGGAATTAGAGGCTTTGGGTGATCAACCGGCAATGGGTATTGGTGAAAACTGCTACGTACGTAATGCGATTATCGATAAGGATTGTCGTATTGGTGATAATGTTCGTATCCATGGGTCCACAGCCTTGGAGGATATGGAAACCGATACTTACGTTATTAGAGATGGTATCATCGTAGTTAAGAAAGGCGCGGTGATTAAAGCAGGAGCCAAAATTGGCCTGCAGAGCTAGATACTGACTAAATGTACTTATATGGTACTATAACTTAAACTTAAAATAGAAAAGCCGCAGCAAAATCGTTTTGCTGCGGCTTTTCTGCATCAGGCTAAAAGTTACTTATGCTCCGAGGTAGTGCTTCAGTAGCTTACTACGGTTAGCAGAACGCAACTTGTTGATCGCTTTGTCCTTAATCTGACGTACACGCTCTCGCGTAAGGCCAAACTTATCGCCAATATCTTCCAAAGACATGGGGTGCTCTACACCGATACCAAAGTACAGCTTGATAACATCGCACTGGCGCTCGGTAAGCGTCGATAGCGAGCGCTCAATCTCGCGACGCAATGACTCGCGATATTCTAGCGCGGAATCCGTATTTGGTGTTGCCGTGTTCTCCAGTACATCTAGTAGACTATTGTCCTCACCTTCTACAAATGGCGCATCCATAGATACGTGACGAGCAGCTACACCCAAAGTTGTTTCTACTTCTTCGGTAGAAATTTCCAGCTGGTCCGCTAACTCTTCCGGAGAAGGCTCACGTTCGTATTCTTGCTCTAGTTCGGAGAATGCTTTGTTAATCTTGTTCAGGGAACCTACTTTATTCAATGGTAGGCGCACAATACGAGATTGTTCAGCCAGTGCCTGTAGGATCGACTGGCGAATCCACCATACCGCGTAGGAGATGAATTTGAAACCACGAGTTTCGTCAAATCGCTGCGCGGCTTTGATCAAACCCAAGTTTCCTTCGTTGATCAAGTCACTCAAGGAGAGACCCTGGTTTTGGTATTGCTTGGCTACAGAAACTACGAAACGCAAATTCGCCTTCGTCAGCTTCTCCAAAGCAGCCTGATCACCTTGTTTGATTCGCTTGGCCAGTTCCACTTCTTCTTCCGGGGTGAGAAGGTCCACTTTACCTATCTCCTGCAAGTATTTCTCTAACGATTGGCTCTCGCGATTCGTTATCGATTTTGTGATCTTTAGTTGTCTCATTTACTTAGCCTCGTTGTAGTATCATGTTCAAAATAAAAAACCCGCCCTGCGTGATGACAAGCCGGATTATCGCTCGGATTTTATACAGGACCCAATTGACCGCCAATAGGGAGGGAGAGGACTTGGCTGGAGAACTGAGGTACTGTCACAGGTTATTGTTGTAGAATATTTCAAAAAATCCAAATGCAAAAATAGTCCCAAAACAGCTAATTGTCAAGCCTCTAGCCGAGTTTATTTGCTACTGATTTCTAACAAGCTGAGTATTAGAATAGTTGTATTTTACATTGTGTGGCGGGAAATTATACCAAACACCCGCAAAGATTTGGAAAAATGGTCTGTTTCTCTTTTATTGTGTCGAACCAACTAGCTAATTGCTACTAAAAATTGGTAGCTAATTCACTGCTTCTCAGCGCTATGCCCTAACTATGGAGAGAAAGAAATTTACAATGGAACGGCTTTTTAGGGCCTCTCCTACGATCATGTACAAGTTTTTGTCCACGCCGGATTGCCTCATCCGTTGGTTCTGCGATGAAGTAGATATTAATGGCCAGGAGTATTCTTTCAGTTGGGAAGGTGAAGAAGAAATTGCACTCCTTATTGAAGATAGTGAAAACGAACGCCTCCGTTTTGAATGGGAAGACGCCGATGAGGGCGAATACCTGGAGTTCAAAATGGAGCGCTCACCAGTGACGGGCGAAACTATCCTCACCCTCACCGATTGGGCGGATGATGACGAAGTGGACGACCAACAAAAATTGTGGGATACCCAACTAGATCGTCTACGCTCAGCTACTGGTGGCTAAGCCATTAATCCCTCACGAGCTCAGGAAATTTGCTCCAATCCTCTTCTGGTAGTTTTATCGGTGGTTGTTTACCTGACCATTTGAAGGTGGATATTGCCTCTTCTCCATTGTTGATGTGAACAATGGTCTGTTCCCCTTTGCTCGGCACCATTCCCGCCGGTGGTTCTATGAGTTGAGTACCTGGCCCTAAGAGTGTTACTTTTCGTTCTCCGCTACTTAAACGTTGTTGCGTTTCACTTAAGCGTTCCCAGCGTAAGCTAACTTCTCCACCGCCCGGCATATCAGATAGGATGGCTAGTTGTGGTGATTTACTGCTACCAACGGCCGCTGCTACGACTGGAGCATATAGGTTTTTCATCTCCTGGAATAATACTTTAGGCTGCCCCTCATAATCAATCGCGGACCAACTTGGAGCGGGCCAGCAATCATTTAACTGCCAGAAGGTGGTCCCCATGCAGTAGCCCCAGCGGAGTCGATGGGAAAGAATAGCCCGGCGAATACCTTCAAACTGTACCACTTGAGACTGGTGGACAAAATCCTGGAAATTATCCGCTGGTTCACCGTACTGCTCCGTGAATTTTCCGATCAACCCATTTCCGATATAGCTCTTTTGGTGGTGAGCCATCACCGGACTATCCAACGCCCACTGCGAACTATCAGCGAAGGTGGCAATGGTAGACATGGCTGGGAAAGACTGAAAGCCATACTCATTCATGTAGCGTCCTACCTTAGTCTCATAACCACTGAAATCATCGGGCCCGTGCCACACTCCCCAGTAGTGTAGTGTACCATTTCCACGTTCGGTGGGTTTGGTATAGCTACGCAATGGTGTCGTATGGGTATAGGCGCGTGCTGGATCTTCTTCGTCCACCAGTTTAGGAATGAGTTCTTGAAATAGCTGTTCGTAACTCCGGAACATGTGCTCCTCATCCTGCCCGTGGATATTAAATTGCTTTTGCCAACCCCAATTGCGCATGGCCAGTGATACTTCATTGTTACCACACCAGGTAATGATGCTGGGGTGATCACGCAAACGGCGGATATTTTCTCTCACCTCCGCCTCTACATTCTCCAAAAAGGCGGGATAGGCGGGATAGGCCGCACAGGCAAACATAAAATCCTGCCAGACCATCAGCCCCAGCGAGTCGCACTGGTCATAGAAGTGCTCATCCTCGTAAATGCCACCACCCCATACACGAATGAGATTGAAGTGGGCATCTTTGGCTTGTTGTAGTAGCTCGGTCTTTTGCTCAGGCGTAATCCTGGTGAGCATGGCGTCTTGCGGAATATAGCTAGCGCCCTTGGTGAAGATAGGGCGGCCATTAATTTTGAAAAAGAAACTGGTACCGTAGGTATCAGATCTTTGTATCAACTCTACAGTTCGCAGCCCAATCTTCTTACTGCGTTCATCCACTTTCTCACCGTCTTTCCATAGCTCACACACCAAATGGTAGCGATGTGGATCACCGTGCCCGTTGGGCCACCACAGGATGGGCTGATCAATGCGAAAGTTAAGGTCGACCTCCCTTTCTGTAGCCGTAAGCTGCCGTTTGGCGTAGAGTTGGTTGTTGTCTACGCCGCGCACACGGAGTTCGTAATTACCTTCTGTTTCCCGCTGCAGCTGCACATTTAGACTTAGCTCGGCGTAATTGTCAGTGATAGCTTTTTGATGGAATTGGATATCCTCTAAGCGAGCATCCTCCCAGCTCTCCAGGTAAACGGGGCGCCAAATTCCCTGGGTAACCAATCGCAGGCCCCAGTCCCAGCCAAAAAGAAACTGCGCCTTACGCGCAAAGTTGGCCATGCGGGGGGTGCCAGTATCGTTTACTGAGGTCATGTTTAGGGCGTAGGGAAAGTTGGCAATCGTTTCCGCTAGGGCCTCCTTAGGTGCTGTAAATGCGACGCGCAGCTGATTATTCTCTTGCTGAAGTAAAGCCGTTACGTCCACTTTCCATGACCGAAACATGTTGTTAGCCTCTAGTACCAAATTGTCATTGAGGTAAACCTTGGCGTAAGTATCTAAGCCTGTAAAATTGAGACGATACTGACGTTCTGGAGCTAGATTTGGCACCGCAAACTCAAGTTCGTATTCCCAGTTTTGATCACCTACCCACTGTACTACATCTTCGTTGGTTCCATAATAAGGGTCGGGGATCAGGCCAGAGCGCGAAAGTACCTCTTGTACTACACTTGGTACCGTAGTGCTGAGAGCCTCTGCATCTGGATATGCACTGGCTTTAATGGACCAGCCTCTGCTTAGAGCAGTACGTTGAATGGATTGCGACATAAGTGGTGTGATCAGCGTTAGGAGCAAGGTGAGAATAAGCCATTTGGGCTTAGTGGCTAAGATGGATTCCATACCGAAAGATACAATCTAGGTAGCACTTCATGTTCCTTCCGAGAGACGGATTCGGCCACCATTGAGTGCAGTTGAACAAGGGTGGCAAGTGTTTCAAGCAGACGAAATAAAATTTCTACTTGCTATTTTACAATGTCTATTACCTTTGTGGCTGAGAAAAAACCAGATCTGATATTATGGGAAATAATCTGCTTGCCGGTAAACGCGGCATTATCTCCGGTGCACTCGACGATCAAAGTATCGCCTGGAAAGTGGCTGAGCGTTGTGTGGAAGAAGGGGCACAAATTACCTTGACCAATGCGCCGGTCGCTATGCGTTTTGGTGCAATCAAAGAACTAAGTGAAAAACTCGGTGCCGAAATTATTCCAGCTGATGCCACCAATATGGAGGATCTGGAAAACTTGGTGACCAACAGTCAAGAAATACTGGGCGGTAAGTTGGATTTTGTATTGCACTCTATCGGCATGTCCGTTAATGTGCGCAAGAACCGTGCTTATACAGACTTGAAGCACGACTGGATGCAAAAGACCTTTGATGTATCAGCCATCTCTTTCCATAAGATGATGCAAGTGCTGTGGCAAAAAGATGCTATGAACGATTGGGGCTCGATCCTAGCCCTTACCTATATCGCTGCGCAGCGCACCTTCCCGGACTACAGCGAAATGGCAGAAAGTAAGGCCCTGCTGGAAAGCTTTGCCCGTAGCTTTGGTTTCCACTTTGGAGAGCGCAATAAAGTTCGTGTGAACACCATTAGCCAATCGCCGACTATGACCACGGCAGGTAAAGGAGTGAAAGGTTTCACTGAGTTTTTTGACTACGCTGATAAAATGTCGCCACTTGGTAATGCTACCGGTGAAGCTTGCGCTGATTATTGTATTCAGCTATTCAGTGACCTGAGCCGCTACGTCACTATGCAAAACCTTTATCACGATGGAGGTTTTTCTATGATGGGAATGAATCCAAAAGTGTTGGAAGGATAGTATAGTTATTGTTTAGCCAATACAACTGCCGGTGGAGGTTTTTTCGATGAGCCGCCACCGGCATTGTTTTTATAAGCTAGTATACATGCCTACTCGCATTATTCTCTACGCCAGTGCTCGCGCAGATGGTAACACTGCAGTTATTGCCAGCTATTTGGGCGAAGTATTGCAAGCGCCTACCTTGGATGTATCAGCTCGCTCCATTGCGCCATTTTCGTATGAAAATGATTATCCAGAGACGGATGCTTATTTCACAACACTCCAGGAAATCTTACCCTTTGACGAGTGGCTACTACTTACTCCAGTGTACTGGTATACGATGAGTGCGCAGATGAAAGCTTTTATCGATCGCTTTTCGGATGTCTTGCGTTATTATCCTGAGCTTCGTCCTGCTATTACCGGTAAGGGGATGTGGGCCATTTGCTGTAGCAGTACAGCTGAACATATTCCGCACTTCTTTACCCCTTTTCGCCTCACGGCAGACTATCTGGAAATGGACTATAAAGGAGAACTGCATACCTGGGGAGGAAGAGTCCAAGAATTGAAACCCGCTGTCAAAGAGCTGATTGATGAATTTTTGCGAGAGCAGCAGTTGGTCAAATGATAAAGATTTGTTTTTCAATGACTTAATAATGTGTTCGCATGGTGATTGACTGAGTGCTACTACATCATTTGTGTAACATATAATTCGCCAGATAGTAATTTGTTGAACCTCGATTGAGGCAAAAACAATCTCAGCTTTTACGCTTTCCCCAAAAAAAATTACATTACCTATGTCGGATTTACGGTTGTCCGACTCTCGATTAGAAAGATAGAAAGCATTTCCTAACTAAGACTTCACCCGATCTATTGTTGCTGCACTAGCAACCCTATATTACGTTTGTTCCCGCAAACAGCATACACCCAAATTAAACCACATCAACTGGAGTATTTCTGAGTCAATCTGCTAGCGGTTGACCCTGGTACTATTATAGGTTTTTCTGCATTGTGGGATAGTTTAAGTTACCACTTCAAACTATCCATGAGAGGGGTATATCCGGATGGTATTTCTGCCGTAGGTAAGCGTGCTTTTTATATTATTCTAAATTTTAAAACATCGATTTACGGAAACTCAGATTTTACTAGATTTTTTAAACGAAAACTGGTCTGTATAGTCAAACTCACCGGTAAATGAACATAATACGGCATCGAGACTCTGAGACTCTTTCGGGAGATTTGTAGCCTCTTTTTATGCTGAAACATTGTTTTTTTAAGTACGTATACAAGGGCAACAAAAGTCATTCCTAATCTTCCCTCCAAGTCAGTTGCCCTATGCCGCGTGTACTAGTTGTAGATGATGAAGTAGCCATTCGCCGGGCTCTCCGCGATATTCTCGAGTTTGAAAAGTACGAGGTAGTTGAAGCTACCAATGGCACCGAGTGTCTAGTAAAGATCAAGCAAAGCAAGTTTGATCTGATCATTCTTGATATCAAGATGCCACAGATGGATGGCCTTGATGCCCTTGATCGGATCAGCTTACTAGCACCCGAAACGCCGGTAATCATGATTTCTGGCCACGCAGATATTGATACTGCGGTTGAGACCGTCAAGAAAGGTGCCTTTGACTTTATCAGTAAGCCGCTGGACCTTAACCGCTTGCTCATTACGCTGCGTAACGCACTCGACAAGTCTACGCTCATCGGTGAGAAAAAAGCGCTGCAGAAGAAGGTCCGCAGCAAGGATACACCAAAAATGATTGGTCAGTCAGCTGGTCTGAAAGCCATTCAGGAAACGATTGAACGAGTAGCGCCTACGGATGCTCGGATTCTCATCACGGGGCCTAATGGTACTGGGAAAGAATTGGTGGCTCGTTGGATACACTACCAAAGTGCTCGGGCGAAGAAACCACTGGTGGAAGTCAACTGCGCAGCTATTCCCGCTGAGCTGATCGAGAGTGAGCTATTTGGTCACGAAAAGGGAGCCTTTACTGGTGCGACACAACAACGCGTTGGTAAATTTGAGCAGGCACACGGTGGTGCCCTTTTTTTAGACGAGATTGGTGATATGAGCCTCAAGGCGCAGGCCAAAGTATTACGAGCTTTACAGGAGCATAAGATTACTCGGGTAGGAGGAAACAAGGATCTAACGGTAGATGTACGCGTACTCGCTGCTACCAACAAGGACCTGCGCCAGGAAATTACGGCCGGTCGCTTCCGTGAAGATCTTTATCACCGCCTTTCGGTTATTTTGATCCAGGTGCCAGCACTTAATGAACGCCGCGAAGATATTCCACTACTGATTGAGCATTTCAACAAACAGGTTTGCAAGGAATACGGCGTATCGCCAAAACGCTGGGCAAAAGATGCCATAGCACAACTACAAGAACTCAACTGGACCGGCAATATTCGCGAATTGCGCAATGTAGTAGAGCGCCTACTGATTTTAAGCGAGGATATCGTTAGTCTACGGGAGGTGCAGCAATTTGTCTTACCTAGTTCTGCCGCTCCGGGCGAGCAAGCCCTACAAGATTTACTCCAACGCTTTGATAGCCTGGAAGAACTGCAAGCCCACGTGGCGGAGGTGTACCAGAAAAGTAGGTTAGCAGGGACGGTCTGAATCAATTAGAATTAGAATATGAATTAGAGTTAGAATGATCCGACTATGCTAAAGCTTCTACT
The DNA here is from genome assembly GCA_039816955.1 of Bacteroidota bacterium. Lineage (GTDB taxonomy): Bacteria > Bacteroidota > Bacteroidia > Chitinophagales > Saprospiraceae > Lewinella. Next base: position 25,394 of record JBCBWU010000024.1, on the reverse strand, counting down.
GGCGGCTGAAGCCTTACGCTTGCGCTCAAAGCTACAGCGTAGGCGCATGGCGGAGGAACGCGTCGAGCGGGGAAATGAGAATGATAGTGACAATGACGGTGAAAGTAATTTAGGTGCTTCTGTCGCAATATGAATTGTGTCACTTCATTCTCGGTAGATTGCAAAGAGGCTTTAAAAAACAATCTAACAATCAAACGCTTTCACTACAGCCGTCGAAGCTCAAAGTATAGGTGACTCAACCAATTCAACTAACTCAACCAAATTCACCAACTCAACTAATCTAACTAGAAGACCAAATTCCCCTTTTCATCCAAGCCCTGTGATATATTTGTGATACTTAATTGCGATTTTCGTGATTAGACCCGCAGCAACTGATTTTTTGCTCGTGGCCTAAGCGAAAGAAGAGCTTATGAAAAAGGTATTGGTCATTGAAGATGATCCAAATATTGTTGACCTCATTGAGATTCACCTGACCGATCTTGGCTGCACGGTGAGCCGGGCGGAAGATGGTATGAGAGGCATTGCCGCAGCAGAAGGTGGCGGTTTCGATTTGATTATCCTGGACCTGATGTTACCCTACGTTGATGGTTTAGAAGTTTGCCGCCGTTTACGGATGCAGCAAATCAATACGCCAATTTTGATGTTAACTGCCAAGTCGGAAGAGATTGATAAGGTACTAGGACTGGAGACAGGAGCAGATGACTACCTCACCAAGCCCTTTAGCATTCGGGAGTTAATCGCCCGGGTGAAGGCCATATTCCGGAGGAGTAGTTTATTAGAGGCCAAGCAAAAACAAGTCCCTAAGAATATCTTAGATTTTGGGGACTTGGTGGTTGATTTAGAGAAGCGCAAGGTCAGTTTAAGGCAGAAGCGAGTTGACCTTTCGCCCAAAGAATTTGAACTGCTTGCTTTGATGGCGGCCAATCCTGGTAAGAGCTATGATCGGCAACAACTACTTACCCTCGTTTGGGGGTATGACTTTGATGGTTTTGAACATACCGTAAATTCGCATATCAATCGCTTACGCCGCAAAATTGAACCACAAGCAGAAGAGCCCCGCTACATTATGACAACGTGGGGGGTCGGCTACCGCTTTAACGAAGAACTATAGGGTAATGAGTACAAAGAAGAATACCCAATTTTCGCTGTATTGGAACATTGCATTGACGCTCTTATTCCTACTATTAGGGCTAGGGGCTGGTTATATGATCATCACGTCGATGGCGGCGCGTACCTATGTGCAGGAGATCAATCAGCAACTATACGGCGACGTGGCCAAACACTTGGTAAAAGAAACAAAACCACTCAAGCAAGGGCAGGTAGACACCTCCGCTACTCATGATATCATGCATAGTATGATGGTCATCAACCCGAGCTTAGAAGTATACCTACTGGATACCACAGGACAAATCATCGACTATGTAGTTCCTTACAGTGAAGTGAAACTGGATCGGGTAAATCTGGACCCAGTTAAACAGTTTATTAGTAAGGAATCAGCGCATATGATCGTTGGTGATGACCCTAAGCTTCCTGGTACAGAGAATATCTTTTCTGCAGCACCGATTTACGAAGATGATAAACTTAGCGGATACGCCTACGTGATTCTAGCGGGTGAACCGCAAGTAGCCGTGACCAACGATTTGCGAAAGCATTACATTATGCGCCTAGGTGGCCGCCTGTTTTATCTGATCTTGGCGGCAGCACTGCTGATTGGCTTATTTGCTTTCTGGCAGTTGACTAAGAACTTGCGTGGGGTAGTCAAAGTGGTGAAGCGTTTCCAAGAAGGAGATTACGAAGCCCGCATTTCTAAACAAGAGCAAGGTAACTTGGCTATTCTTGGGGAGACCTTCAACGAGATGGCAGAAAAGGTGACGGAAAGTATAGAGCAGCTCAAATCCGTTGATCGTTTGCGCCAGGAGTTGATCGCTAATGTCTCGCATGACCTGCGTACACCTTTGGCTATTATGCAAGGGTATGTAGAGACCTTGCAGATGAAGGAGAATGAATTAACGCCAGAGCAACGCAATAAATACCTACAGACGGTAATGAATAGCTCCGAACGACTGTCTCACCTCATTGCCCAACTCTTTGAGTACTCGAAGCTGGAGGCAGATCAGATTGTGCCAGAGAAAGAACCATTCCTGTTGCAGGAACTATGCCAGGATATCGTCTTTAAGTATCAGGTACTAGCCAAGGAAAAAGCAATTAGCCTGGACTGGGAAGCACCGCGGGATCTACCGATGGTATTCGCAGATATTGGCTTAGTGGAGCGCGTACTCCAAAATTTGTTGGATAATGCGCTTAAGCATACGCCACCGCACGGAAAGGTGAGCCTCATTTTAGATAATGCCGACGCTGGTGTACAGGTACGCGTTGCCGATTCTGGCCCCGGTATTCCAGAAGAACAACAAGCGCATATCTTCGAGCGCTACCGCCAATTAGAGAACAAGAAACAGGGTAGTGGCTTAGGTTTAGCTATTGTCAAGAAAATCTTGGAGATCCACCAATCCACCATCCAAGTTCGTAACCGAGAACAGGCTGGGGCGGAGTTTTTCTTCCAGTTGCCGTTGGCAGTGGGGTAGGGGATGACGCTACAACTTGTAATCTAAAAATGGTCAGTTGGCACTTGGTAAACTGGCCATTTTTAAATTGTGCCCCAGCGCATACAACCTAATAGCGCAGGATTGCATCATCCTACTTTGGATTCTTACAAAACTCCTATCTTTATCTACCCAGATCGAAAAAACGAACAATCATGCTGCGTTCCCTTCTGTTACTGCTCGCGCTTGCTGGCACTTGTACGCTTTCTGCTCAACTTACCCTAGACGGCCTTTGGGAAGGCACGATCACCACTGGAGGAATAGAATCCAATAAGGGGTATCCAGTGCAATTATACCTTAAGCGTACCGGTAAGAAGGTAAGTGGCCGCTCCTACGTTTACATCAGTGAAACCAATGTAGTGGAAATGAGCCTGGAAGGCCGCCTCTACGACGACCTCTCTATCTATATCGATGAGGTAGAATTTGTCAACCACCAGGAAGGTGAACCCCTACCAGATTTTCTACGCAAATATCAACTCATCTGGAACCGCGGCATCAACGGCAGCTCAATCAATGGCTACTGGCAGGAAATACGCCAAGAAATCTTTGACCATCAACGCCAACGTGGGCGGATTTTTCTCAAGCAGGTGGTCAATAACAAGGCCTGATTTAATTAGAATCGGAATTAGAGTTAGAATTTTCCATCCTTATTCTAACTCTAATTCAGACTCTAATTCACTACGTATTCAATCCTCCACAAACACTCAACACCTGTCCAGTTACGTAGTTGCTGAGGTCAGAGGCGAGGAAAATGCAAGTATCCGCTATCTCATTACCTTCTCCGAAGCGGCGCAGTGGAATGTTAGAAAGATAAGCGTCGCGAGTTTTCTCATCTAGTTCATCTGTCATATCTGTAGCGATGAAACCAGGGGCGACAACGTTACAACGAACGTTGCGTGAACCCAATTCTTTGGCAATCGACTTGGAGAAGCCGATGATGCCCGCCTTAGAGGCAGCATAGTTAGCCTGGCCAGGATTACCAGTAATACCAACGATAGAAGAGATATTGATGATAGAGCCCGCCCGCTTTTTCATCATTGGGCGTACAACCTGCTTCGTCAGGTTAAAGACTGACTTGAGGTTGTTGTCCATTACTTGGTCCCAGTGCTCTTCACTCATGCGTAGAATGAGCGTGTCGCGTGTGATTCCAGCATTGTTGATCAGTACATCAATACCACCAAAATCAGCGATAACGGCTTTGGCCAATTCTTCAGCAGCAGTAAATGAAGCTGCGTCTGATTGATAAGCCTTTACGGTAACACCATGCTCCGCAGCAACCTCAGCGGCCAAGGCCTCCGATTTTTCTTTTGAAGAGCGGTAAGTGAAGGCCACTTGTGCTCCGGCTTCCGCAAATCGGTTGACAATACTGGCGCCAATTCCGCGCGATCCGCCTGTGATCAAGGCTACTTTATCCTGTAGTAGTTTCATATGAGATTAAGCATTTAACTGCAACAGCTGCGAAGGTAGGTTTAATTGTGTGAGTGAGCAAAACGCCCAATGGTGAAATTAAATGAAAGTGGAAGTGACGATGGAAGTGAGTGCGTTGAGGTGAATTATGCAATATCTACAGAATCCGCCCAGATATTGTCATTGCCCTTGCAAATGCAATTTTGATTGAGCTTACTCTGCCAGATAGCAGACAGGAAACGACCCATTCAAGTTGAGCAAACCGATAGTGCTACTGTTTCATAATCAACGAATCACCCGAATCACACTTGTTATGAACCGCACTGTTACGCTCCTTCTGATTGTCTTATGCCCCCTTTTAGCACTCCGTGCTCAATCCACCACTGGTACGGAATTCTGGCTGGGCTACATGGAGAATCTCAACCTGGCTTTCAATGATCAGCCGGCTTTTGCCATTATCATTAATGCAAATGGCCCCACCAATGGAAGTATTGAGGTGCCTACTACCGGACTCAATGTACCCTTTTCAGTAGGGGCTGGGACCACAGAGGTTTTCCTGCCTTCTGCCATTTACTACAGCGAAGATTCTGAGCAAATAGAGAACATCGGCATACGCATCTCAGCGGATGCCCCGATCAGCGTGCAGGCCATTCATTATCGATTGTATTTTACAGAAAGCACTTCCTTGCTGCCTACCGGCGAACTGGGTACCGATTATCTCGTCACCACCATGCTCGACGAAGGGGGACTGCAACCCTCAAGTTTAGTCATTGTAGCTACCGCTGACAATACAGAAGTAGAGATTACTCCGGCAGCACTAACTTTAGGCTTGCGACCCGCCAACACACCATTTACCATTACGCTAGATGAAGGGCAGTTGTATCAGGTGCAATCAACCGGAGAACTCACAGGTACTAGAATACGGAGTGCGAGTGGCCAACCCATTGCCGTTTTTGGCGGTGCGCAGCAGGCCAATATAAACGACGGCTTTTGCTCGGGTGGAGCGGATAGTCATGTTTGGGATCAAACCCTACCAGTAGATGATTGGCGCGACCTCTACTATTTCGTACCCTTCCTGGGACAGGGAGGAGACCGTATCCGAATACTAGCTGGCGCCGATAATACGCGGGTCTTCTTTGATTGTGCCCTGGTAGCTACTCTGGACGAAGGAGAGTTCTTCGAAAGCTTTCTAGACCAGCCTACCGTGATCAGCAGTACGGAAGCCATCAGTCTGACTCAGTACAATAATGGATTCAGTTGTGAGCCTAGCCAGCTCGGTGACCCTAATGCTATTAGCTACCTGCCAGCAGATTTTCGTGGCAATAATTTTCGCTGGTTGTCCTCGGATCGACTCAATACCTCAGCGATCTCCGGGCGGCATTTTGACCGACACTTCGTTACGATTGTTGCATCTTCCGACGCGACTGATGGCGTAGCCCTGGATGGTGTGGCGGTGAATAGTTTTACCCCCTTTTCTGGAAATCCGGAATGGGAGTACGCCCGACTCGAAATCAGTGGCGGGACGCATGAACTCATTGCTGCGGAGGCGGTCCAAGTGTATTCCTACGGCTTTGGTTTTGCGGATGCCTATACCAATCATTTGGGCTACACCCAGACTACACCAGAAGCGTTTGCGTGCCTGGAAATCGAGCGGGAGGGGGTATTATGTGCAGATTCCTTGCAGCAATTTACTTATACTAGCAATCTGGATTTGGTCAACTTTGATTGGGATTTTGGTGATGGCAACAACAGCACGCTACCCGAACCCACTCATATCTATAGTCAGCCCGGAACCTACGAAGTTATCCTAACTGCCAGTGACGCCAACGGACTGGTCCTGACCGCCAACCTGATATTCACGGTAGTGGATTGCTCTGATAATCCATGCTCACCGGACAATGTACAGCTTGATCTTAGTGTGACCGGAGATGGATGTGCCCTCTTTTTACAGACCTTCACCGCGCTAACCGATTTCACGCCCACTTTGATTTTATGGGACTTCGGTGATGGGAATACGGCAAGTGGTGATTTGGAAGTGCAACACTTTTATGAAACAGTTGGAACCTATACCGTGACGGTAACGATGACTAACGAACTTGGCTGTGTATTCACCGAAAATATACTTATAGATATTCAAAGTTGTGATCCCTGCCAAGACGACCCCGCCTTAGATTTGAGCATTGAAGGCCCCCTCTGCTCGGGAGAGTCCATCGCTTTTAATAGTAGTTATCTAGCCGCAGGTATTCCCATTCTAGAAATTCAGTGGAGCTTCTCGGATGGGCAAGTTGCGATTGAGGAGAATCCAATGGTCACCTTTGCTGCTGCCGGAACTTACCAGGTAGAGCTATTTATATTTAATGCGGCAGGCTGTTTTTATCAAGGCTTTCTGGAATTTACGTTGGAGTCTTGTGATAATCCTTGCGCTGATCTTCCACCGCTAGATATCGCTGGTCCTTTGGAGGCCTGTGTTGGGGAAACCTACACTTACGATCCGGTAACCAGTGCTAATCTGGTCAACTACAGCTGGAGTACCGGTAGCCAAAGTGGCAATCAAGCGGCTTTTCAAGTCACTTTCCAAAACGAGGGACAGACAGACCTGACCTTACAAGCCATTGATGCTGAAGGCTGTGACTACGAAGTTAATATTGTGGTGAACGTAACAGAATGTACGGAGGATTGCACCAACTTGCCACCCTTGGAGATTGGTGGCCCCATCTCCGTTTGTGTTGATTCCTTTTTGGTTTACACTGCTGAGAGTACAGCAAATTTAGTGAGCTTTTCGTGGACCTTTGCGGGCCAAACGACTACGGAAAGCACTTTCCCACTCATCTTCGATACACCTGGTATTAAGCTAATTAGTTTGTCAGCACTTGATGTCAATGGTTGTGAATACACCACCCAGCTCCAGGTACTGGCGGAAGAATGTGAGCCCGATTGTTCAAATTTTGTCTTTGGCGGATTCGAGTTCATTGGTGATGTCTGCTTGAGGGCTGATTTTACCATAACTGGTGCCTTCAATACAACCGTTGCAACTGCTGTGGAATGGGTAGTAGCCGAAACTGGAGAAATTGTGGAATCCCCTGTTATTACTGAGGAGGCATTCCCCGAAGTAGGGACTTATGAAATCAATTATCAGGTCCTACAGTTGGGGACCGGCTGTCTTATTGATACGAATCTGGTGGTGACTATTGAGGATTGCCCACTCGACTGTTCTGCATTTACGATTGATGATTTCTTTATTGAGGGGCGCTTATGTGTGGATAGTTTACTCACGCTGGATGCGGTCTTCAGCACGCCACCCGATAGTTTTATTGTGACGCTACAATCAGGAGAGCTCCTCTTGCTCGATCCCGTACAAGTCATATTTTTAGTTCCCGGTATCCAAACGATAACTATAGAAGCCTTTTGGGACAATGGCTGTACCGCCGAAAGGAGTATTGTGGTGGATATCTTGAACTGTGTTCCACCAGAAGATTGCGAGCTGATGATTCCCAACGCTTTTTCACCTAACAGAGATGGTGTAAACGATGATTTTCGAGCGTTCTTCGGTGATGCGTGTACACCAGAAAGCTTTACGCTAGAAGTATATAACCGTTGGGGAGGGCAAGTATACCAAAGTAATGATCCCAATGAAGGTTGGAATGGACGTTTCCGTGGGCGGGAGCATCCGTCGGGTGTACTCATTTATTGGTGCCAGGCAACCTTCCCCGGTGGAGCTACTATCGAGAAAAAAGGAGATATTACATTGATTAGGTGAGACTAAAATAGATGTCATGCTAGATCGTATTCCTAAATGGAGCCGTTGGTTGGCTGGGGTAATTCTAGTGGGGAGCCTTCTAGAGCATGGCGGAAGAATTTATGTCATTGGTGAGGGCGTTGAACGCGATAAAGAGTTGTTCTTTGGATTATTAGATCACCTACCTACCGCACAATACTTGGATGCCAGTGTACTGATTATGGGGATACTTGCGGCCGGGTTTCTATTGGTATTCTCCTTTTTAGTGCAGCGCTTACTTCGTTCCAATTGGCGTCCCTTTTGGCTCTACCTACATTTAAGCTTAACTATAGTGCTGCTCATGCTACCGCTATACTGTTACGAAGGTTGGAGTGCGCTTGATGGCCCAGCCGACAGTTTTGTGGGGCGACTATTGCCCGCCATCGATGATCTTGCGAGACATGATTTTAGAGTGGTATTTAGAGTTGATTTTACCCTTGCTGCCACCTTTCTATATGGTTTCATCATCAATATAGTATTATTGGTCTACGGTTTCTACCAGGCGTTCAATAAACCTAATGGGGTAGAACCGTTAGCAGTAGTTTTAGATGAGCATTTACTCCGTTGAGAAAACATCAGCGAAAGGCGGGCGTTCTTAAGATACACCCTTTCGTTTTTGTCGTAACAACTGTTCTAGTCAGTTCATGGCGTATCTTTGCGTTGGATAACTAAACAGACCATGTCGAAGCCTTTTCTATTCTTAAGCCGCTCTAGCCTGGCCTTTCTATTGTTGGTTTTTATTGTCACTAGTACAAGCAGTTTGGTAGCCCAACCCGATTTTTACGGTAGTAAAAAATTCACCCGTGCGGACACTTTACGCGGTGCACTACGCCCGGAGCGTACTTGCTATGACGTGCATTACTACGCCTTGAATTTGCGAGTAGATCCCAATAAGAAGGCTATTCGTGGCTATGTAGATATTGAGTACAATGTGGTAGAAAACTTTGACCGCCTGCAAATTGATCTGTTTGAGAACATGAAGATCAATCGTATTCTGCAGGGGGAAGAAGAATTGAAATATGAGCGGGAGTACAACGCCGTCTTTGTTAATTTTCCCGAAGAACAGCAAGCAGGTAGCAGTGGCAGTATAAGGGTGCACTATCATGGCCAGCCCACCGTAGCGGCTAATGCGCCTTGGGATGGTGGCTTTGTGTGGTCGGAGGATCGTCGGGGGCGGGACTGGATTGCGGTAGCATGTGAAGGAACCGGTGCTAGTCTTTGGTGGCCCAATAAAGACCACTTGAGCGATGAGCCGGATAGTATGCGGATCAGCCTAACTGTACCCAGTAAGTTTATGGCTGTTGCTAACGGCAATCTGGAAGCCGTAGAGGAAGATGATCGTACTACCCGCTACGACTGGCTGATCTCTTATCCAATTGATAACTATAATGTGACGCTCAATATTGGTCACTATGCACACTTTGCCGATGAGTACTATGCCGCCGATGGCGATACACTAGCATTGGACTACTACGTGATCGACTACAACGAGGAACGCGCCCGTAAGCACTTTGAGCAAACCAAAACGGTGCTGGCTTGCTACGAGGAATACCTGGGTAAATACCCCTTCTGGGACGATGGGTTTGCGATGGTGGAAACGCCCTATTTGGGGATGGAACACCAAGGAGCTATTGCCTACGGTAATAAGTTTATGCGCGGTTATCTGGGGGGCATGATCCCACGCGATATGGATTGGGATTACATCATTGTTCACGAAACGGGGCACGAGTACTTTGGCAACAGCATTGGCTGTTATGACATGGCCGAAATGTGGATTCAGGAATCCTTCACAACCTACCTTGAAGCAGTGTACGTGGAATATACCATGAGCTACGATGATGCGGTGCGGTACCTGGACCGCCAAAAGCTGTACATCTCCAATCAAGAGCCGATTATTGGTCCAAAGGACGTGAATTGGGATCATTGGTCGGGGAGTGACCACTATTTCAAAGGGGCGTGGGTGCTGCATACACTTCGCCACGCAATTGGAGCAGACGAAAAGTGGTGGCCCATATTGAAGGGCTTCTACCAAGAGAATACCTTAAGCTTGACCACTACCGAGGATTTTGTCGACTATGTAAATGAAAAAACGGAGCAAGATTGGAAAGCTTTCTTCGATCAATATTTGCGCTATCCTCAACCACCAGTACTGGAGTACCAGTTGGAGGAGAAAGGTAAAAACTTACAAGTGCGTTACCGCTGGGCGGCCGACGTTGAAGACTTCGCTATGCCAGTTGTTATTGGGAATGGTGAGAAGGAAATCACCGTCACTCCCAATACGCAAGACTGGCAAGAGACCATTCTATTCGGTACTACGGCGAACGATTTTATTATTGCCAAGGACCGTTTCTTAGTCAAATCGGAACGTATTCGCTCTTAAAGGTTGGAACTCGGGGAGCTGAATCAACGGTTATTGGGACGGTCTCACTCTAAAACATAATGTTCATGCAACTAGAACTCCAACAAGGCGATATCACAAAACTTGAAGTTGACGCGATTGTTAATGCTGCCAACACAAGTCTGCTTGGCGGCGGTGGGGTAGACGGTGCCATCCACCGAGCAGGAGGCCCCGCTATTCTAGAGGAGTGCTTGCAAATTCGAGCCCGACAAGGTGGCTGCCCAGTGGGAGAAGCCGTGATTACCACCGGAGGGCGACTACCGTCTGGCCACGTCATCCACACCGTAGGACCCGTGTGGAACGGTGGAAATGCCGGGGAGGCTGATAAGCTGCGTTTGTGTTATCTTAATTCTTTAGCGCTAGCTAATGAGCATGAGTTTAAAACGGTCGCATTTCCAAATATCAGTACAGGAGTGTATCGCTTTCCCAAAGCAGCAGCTGCTAGTGTAGCTATCAAAGCCGTCAATGAAGCACCGGCGGGTACCGTGGAAACGGTCATTTTTGTGTGCTTTGATCAGGAGAACTTTGCGCTTTATCACCAATTGCTGTTTGGATGAATTTAGTTAACATTCTTTTTTCGCGTTAGCAAGTAAATAAGGCTCGCAAGGAGGCAAATAGCGAGATACACTGCCATCATGTATTGACCAATAAACTGTCCTTCTCCCTTTACATTTTGGTAGGTCATTCCCATTCCACCAATCAAATAGCTGACTGGTATCAAGAAGAGGACATAGGGCGCTAAATGTTTGGCTTTCCAAAAGATAAGAAAGTAGATAAAGCCGGTGAGAAAGTTGGATATACCGAACGCTCCCATTAGGACTAAGCTATCTGGGATGGGGGCTATTCCGGCCAAGTTGATGGCTGAATGCCGCACCCGAAAAGTGTGAGCTATGCCTCGATTGATGTCCATTAAACCAGCCAGGAAAAGAACGACAAGGTTGATCTTAAGAGCCGTTTCTTTGCTAATCATGATTTTTGAATTAGCTATCTGTGAGAGTTGGTAGGGCTGACCAAATCAAAGTTAGGGTCGAAATGTCTGGAAAGTGAGGTTGAATTGAGTCAAGCGGGCAAGAAGTATACGGAAGCGAACGCTCAATGAACTAGGTATACATCAGTCAATAATAGCGTTTAGAATACCGTGTGTGTACTCTTTTTCTGCTAGGCTTGTTCCCAGCCAAAATATTGAATCCCCGCTTTTGCCCTTAAGCTTTCGCCGGGTGCTAAGGGTGCTAATCCATCACCATTGTTAAAGGCGTCGATATTGCAGGTCATGGGCTCCAGTGCAATGGAGGTGCCGTAGGGTGGCATAAAGACCTGTAAGTAGTTGAATTTACGAGGTCCGGTTTCTTGCCAGTAGCGAATGGTGCCCTTGGTACCAGTTAGTTTAGCGCTTACCTCTAGGTGGTCATCTTCCAGCGCGAAGCAATTATCAAGGACGGTATCGTCTATGGCTTTTTTATAGGTAAACTCATCGTATTGCTCTCGTTTTCCCGTAGGTGTTAGTCGCTCATCCACATTTACTCTTTGTATGGTAGGAAGGCAGAGGTCACAAGAGGAGGCCTGATCTGCCAGCTGGAAGTAGGGGTGCCAGCCCATACCCATGGGGATTGTTTTTTGCCCCGTATTCTCAATGGCTATTTCTACCCAAAATTGATCTGGCGCGTACAGGTGATAACTTAGTTCCACCCGGAAGGGCCATGGGTAATAAGGTAATCCTCCATCGTAGTGGCCCGCCATCCGAATCACTGCCTGGTTTTCTGACAAGTGGGAGTCGGTGACAATTAGGGGGCGCTCCATGCCAAAACCGTGTAGAGCGTTGTTAAATGGACCATCGTTCAATGGGAATTGATAGCGCTGGCCTTCCCATTCGTAGGCACCGTCGCGTAAACGATTGGGGAAAGGGTACAATAGCCCGCTTTTGCTCCAGCTATTTGCTTCTACTTCTTCTGGTGTTTTGTACGCATCCAGTAATTCGTGATCTTCTACCCGTAGGCTAATCAGGCACCCACCCCGGGCAGGTATGAACTGTATTTGTTGGGGGTAGACGGTATGTTGTAGGGTGTAGCGTTCGAAAGGCCCAAATTGGTCGGTAGAAAGCTCGTACATACGGATGTGAATTAAGGTGGAGCCATTGTGTTACAGTTAACAATGGCCGCCATAGATGGCAAATACAATATTGTGTTTGGAGTGAAATAAACCACTTCGGCTTCGGTATAGATGCTTCATTCAAACGCTCCAAAGCGGATCAGAATGAATAGAATAGTGCGTTAAATGTAGGCTTAAAATACGGTTATTCACCAGCTTTTTCGACTAAAAAACGCTTGGCGACACCGTTGCTCCAGCCAAATCCGTCTTGCAGCGGGTACTCACCTCCACCAGCGGAAGCGGCGGGGTCATCCACATTATACTTTTCCACCATTTTATTCGCTTGCTGATACACAATTTCGTTGTTGTTCAGCCAGCGATCACGAGCGGTATTGGCCAGACTATCCAGTCCGTAGTTTTTCAGTCCCTGGTAAGCCATCCATTGCAGCGGAGCCCAACCATTGGGGGCATCCCATTGTTGTCCAGTCTCTTCCAGCGTAGAGGTAAAACCACCAGGTCGTAGAAAATCGACCTCCAGGATTTGTGCTATACGCTCCGCTTGTTCCTGACTAGCAATCTTGAAGAAAAGTGGGTAGGCGGCCGCCATACTGAGCACTGGTGTAAACGCTTGAGTAAGGATGTTATAATCGCGATAAAAGCCACTTTCCTCGTCCCAACAGTATTGTTGAATCGCCTCGGCGCGGGCCGTTGCTTTTGCGTTGTAGGTTTCCGCCGCAGCGGTTTCATCCTGTATAGCGTAGGCCTGAGCTATCGTTTTCTCTAAGTTGTAAAGCAGCGCATTCAAATCCACAGGAATAATGAGGGTAGTCTGCGCAAGGTGCAAGCTCTTTCCATCAGAAAGCCAACGGCTACTAAAGTCCCAGCCCGATTCACAGGCGGCTCGCAGGTCACGGTACAAATCGTTAGCGGGGCGATCGGTCTCCTCTGCCGTTTCTACATCCTCGCGGTAGCTCTCGGGGCGTGGGGTGTTCCGGTTATCGTAGTACCTGTTGAGAATATATTCTCCATCCAATTGTACCACTCGCTCGGCGGTAGTATTATCCGCTGAGATTTTGGTGGTCCCCCGCATCCAAAACTCGTATTCCTTGATAAGTTGTGGAAGAAACGCTATCAAATAATCTTGCCCTTTTATCTCTGCTAATAAGCCTACCATACTGGCAAAGAAAGGGGGCTGGGAGCGAGATTGAAAATAGGTGCGATTGCCATTGGGGATGAAGCCAATGGTATCGATAAGGTGCGCGAAATTACGGACCATGTTTTCAATCATGTCATCTTGACCATCTACCTGTAGGCCTAACATGGTGAAGTAGCTGTCCCAATAATAGATTTCGCGGAAGCGACCACCAGGAACAATATAAGGGTGGGGAAGTCGAATAAGACTGCCATTGTTGGCTTCATCTGGCTGTCGTGTCAAAACAGGCCACAGGGCTCCAATGTGTTCTCCCATCGCCCTGCTGGGGTCAGCGGTAAAATCTGAGCCATAATCGGGCGGCAAGTCAAAGTTCTCGAGTACAAAAGCACGCAGATGAAACTCGGCCTCATCTTTCAGAACGGAGTAGCTCGAAAGAATTTGATCGGTAGGGTACTTGGGTTCACAATCAACAAAGGTCTTACCGTCGGGAAATACGCCTGCTGTTTGCACGGCTGTGAATAGCTCTCCCCAGCGTTCTTCAGGTGACAGCATTTTTTTATTTTCAATGAATTCGATAGCTGGTTGCTCTTGGCCACAGGCCAATATTAGAAGCGTGCTAATAAGGAAACCAAGAGCGGTACGCATAGCGAAGATGGATTAGGCCTGCTGATACAAAGCCAGGTGCCGGGCGATGTATTTGCCAATGATATCAAACTCCAGATTGATTGTTGAACCAACCTGCAGTTGATTGAAATTGGTGTGCTCGTAAGTATACGGAATAATGGCCACACTGAACTCATCTACGGTGGGGTTTACCACAGTGAGGCTTACGCCGTTGACACAGATAGAACCTTTATCCACCAGTAGATGTTCGGGGGCTGCTTCGTAGCGGAATTTATAGTACCAGCTGCCATCACGATCATCTACATCGATACATTCTCCTGTTTTATCTACGTGACCTTGTACCATATGACCGTCTAGGCGAGCATTGGATTGCATGGCCCGTTCCAGGTTTATGGTAGTACCTACCTGCCATTCTCCCAGACGGGTGCGTAGCAGGGTTTCTTCAATAGCCGTCACGGTGTGTTGGCCAGGAGCCAGGGCAACAACGGTTAGACAGACACCATCGTGAGCGATACTCTGGTCAATTTTCAACTCATCGCTAACTGCGCTGGAGATGGTAAAATGTACATTGGTACCTTCGCGTTCTATTCGTTCTACCCGTCCCTGGGCTTCAATAATTCCGGTAAACATATTTGCTGATTTCCTGAACCAAATTAACGGAAATTTGGAGGATAAAGTTGATCAAAATTCTTTGATGCTATCATAAAAAACGCCGCTCTACGAATAAGTCGTGGAGCGGCGCCTGTAGGTCTACATGATTCTTCGGCAGCTACTATTGCTTAAAAGGATCAGAATAGCGCATATCCTCAGCAAAGGATGGATCGGTTACCGTTTTTAAGAAGGCTACCAGATCGCTCTTTTCTTGCTCGGTAAAGAAGAACTGGCGTGGTTCGCCACCCGCCAATGTTTTTAGTTCTGGAGATAAGTTAGGGTGATCCTGAATGCCCGTACTGTAGTGTTCAATGACTTCCTCCAAGGTTTCAAAGCGGCCATCGTGCATGTAAGGGCCTGTCAACTCAATATTTCTGAGGAATGGAACTTTGAAGACACCGTTTAGGCCAGTCTCCCCAGCTAGCTCGCCCATGCCCTTATCTTCGTAAACGAGATCTAAGCCATTATTCGCAACGCTCTGTCCAATCGGACTACTCATGTCTGCGGCGTGGCAGCTCGCGCAATTATTTAGGAACAATTCCTTACCCCGATTTTCTTGGATGGTGAAATTGTCAAACTCCTGGTGTACGCTACCTGCGTTGTTCATTCCTTCATCGAAAGGAGAGCTGGTGGAAACAAAAGCGTTCACAAATTCCTCAATCGCACTGAGGATCCGTTGCTTGGTAACCACTTCATCACCGTAAGCCTTACGGAATAAAATCTGGTAGTAGTCTTCACTGCTAAGGCGTACCGTTAACTCATCGAGGTCCATACCCATTTCAATGTCATCCTCAATTGTCAGTTCACTCTGCCCGCTAATGGTAGTGGCTCTTTCATCCCAAAAGAAGCCAATTGAGCGGCCAAAGCTTGGACCGGTATCGTAAGAGGCTTGAAAATTGGCTGCGGAGGCCAAGGGCAGTGAGTTCCGCTTAGTGAATTGTCCGTTAATGCCCTCACTAAAGGCTTTATTATCTGAGAAAGCTAGTGCTTGATCGTGACAACTGGCACAAGATGTTTCTTGTGTGAGCGAGAGCTTGGTATCGTAAAAGAGTACCCGGCCCAGGGTAGCTTTCGCATCGTTGAGAACGGGCGGAGTAGCACCAATTCTTCTTAGGTGTTCAGCTAATTCCACCGCATAGTTATCGCGATAAGAGGGTAGAGTTAAGTATTGCTGCAGCGTTTGGAGTTCTTCATCTGTATAATGAGTAACTCGTACGTCTACATCGTCTTTCAAGCAAGAAGAGAGTACGAAGACACACATCAATGTGCTGAGCGCGGTAGTAAGAGAGAATTTCATGGAAACAGGAGTTTAGTGATTAGAAAACGCTGGAACAGCCTCTTCGTGGTCAATAAGATCGTCATTTTAACACAGATTACCTGACATTTTGATGACAAAACTTCATCTGACCTGCTCAGACTGGGTTTTAAGCCGATTTGGTTGGGTCTACTGGGACATTATTTTGTCTGATCTTATCTTCGTGCCGGTAAAAGATTCGGATAAGCTATGGAGAATACTTTTCTGTTCTACTTTCGCTTTGGGTTAACCCATATTTTGGACTGGGCAGCGCTCGATCATATCCTTTTTTTAGTGGCGCTTTGTGCCATCTACACGCTTCTGGATTGGCGCAAGGTACTTCTGCTGGTGACGGCTTTCACGATTGGCCACTGTGCTAGCTTAATTGTTGCCGGTATGGACTGGGTTCGTCTGCCGGCTATCTGGATTGAATGCTTGATTCCGGCAACCATCATGATCACTGCCATATATAACCTATGGCTGCGTGGGGATGAAGAGCGCCGGCAAATCTATCTCATGGCCCTGGTTTTTGGTCTGATACACGGACTGGGCTTCTCCAATACCTTCCGTTCAATGCTCTTCGCAGACGAACAGGTGGACTTGTGGTGGTATCTATTGGCCTTTAATCTGGGAGTAGAAGCAGGGCAAGTAATCATTGTACTGCTGATTTTAGGCGTGGCTTACATAGCGCTGGAAGTACTACGGGTAGAACGGAAGTGGTGGAGTATGGGCTTGAGTGTAGTGGCCTTGGTAATGGCAGGGTGGATGTTGGTGGAGCGGTTGGTAGTAGGGTAGGGGACTATTCCACATTCCGTATCTTCGCCCAAAATACCCCTAATGAGCCAACAGTCTTTTGATAAAATTTGGAAAATGATTGGGTTGCGATATACCTCGCATCCCTGGCATGGCATAGATACCCACGAGAAATCTCCAGAGGTGGTTACTTCTTTTATTGAGGTGATTCCTTCTGATACGGTAAAGTATGAGATTGATAAAAAGTCGGGTTATCTGATGATTGACCGGCCACAGAAGTTTTCTAATATCGTTCCTGCTTTGTACGGTTTTGTACCACAAACCTACTGTAAAGAACAGGTGGCGGCCTATTGCATGGAGAAAACGGGCCGTACAGATATTATTGGTGACGATGATCCCCTTGATATTTGTGTGCTTACCGAAAGAGAGGTAACCCATGGTAACATCATTGTGAATGCAGTACCCATTGGCGGCTTCCGCATGATTGATGGAGGCGAGGCCGATGATAAGATCATCGCTGTGATGGATAAGGATGAGGTATACTCTAGCTGGCGCGATATTAGTGATGTGCCCAAGACTGTTCTGGATCGTTTGACGCACTACTTCCTCACTTATAAGCAACTTCCCGGTGAAGCTCCCAAGTGTGAGATTACGCACGTCTACGGTCGTGAGGAGGCCCACGAGGTGATCCGCCGCAGTAAGCTGGATTATGAGCATAAGTACGGCGATCTGGAAAGCGCCCTTTCCTTGACGCTCTTCGAGGCTTTCAACTTCAGTCAGCGCCAAAAGGGAATGTTAGATGCCCTGTAGGACCCCGTCCGTGGTTTTCTAATATTCGCTTATCTTTGAATCTATCACTAATTGACCGACCCATATGCTTGGTAAGTTCTTTGCCGCATTGTCTAGTTTCTTCTCGTCTTTATTTGGAACGAAGAAAAAAACGACTGGAACAAGCTCCCCAACCGCAACTAACGAAGGGAGCGGTACTACGCGCCCAACTCCTACCCCTCCCACAACTACACTTCCTCCTCCTGCTCCGGATGAACCACAGGATGCCTCCGAGCTGCAGCCAGATACAGTGATTATTGTGGCCCACGAGATGGAAGAAGTGATTCTACTGCCGGGAGAACCCGATCGAGATTTTGACGAAGATATCTTCACTGATAATCCGGAGGGCAATGAACCTGCTCCTCCGCCACCTGCACCAGAGCCTGCTCCGGAACCCGACCCTGAGCCAGAACCTGCCCCAGCTCCATCTCCTGCTCCTACTGGTCGCCAACCCCGCTATTTGTGGTGCCTTGATAATGGTCACGGTAGTAAAACCGCAGGCAAGCGCAGTCCGGTTTTTGACGACGGGGTAACCCAATTTCTGGAGTATCGCTTTAATCGGGATATCGTACGCCGGATCAGCGAAAAGCTGGAAGCAGAGGGTATCCAGTTTTTTAATGTGGTTCCAGAAGTAGACATCGATAACTTCCTGGAAGGCCGCGTTGATCGGGCCAATAAAAAGGCTTCTGATCTACCGAAGATATTTGTTAGTGTACACGCCAATGCTGGCCCCGCTAAGAGTAGCAAGCACTGGACTACCGACAGTATCAAGGGGATTGAAACCTGGTTCTTCCACGGTAGTAAAAAAGGGCAACGTATTGCGGCTGTTTTCCAGCGCCACCTCGTCGATTTTACGGGCTTCAATAACCGCCACCTAAAATCGCGGCCAGAGAGGCAATTCTACGTTCTACGTAAAACGAGAATGCCAGCAGTACTCACTGAAAACGGCTTCTACAACAATCGCTTTGAAGCGCTCGACCTGATGAAGGAAGAAGTACGCGAGCAAGTTGCTGATGCTCACGTTGCTGCGATTGTGGAGATTGAAGAAAATGGAATCTAAGGGAAATACTGGTTTAGATCAGACTACCCGGCAGCGAAATTGCCCCAACTGTTACTACCCTCTGCCCCGCTTTGGGCAGTACTGCTCGCATTGTGGGCAGAAGTATACCGATGGGCGAATTACTGTCATGAGTCTGATCCGTCAATTTTTGGCGGACTCATTTAATTTTGACGCTAAAATATGGCGTACCCTGGGAGCTCTCTTTGTCCCGGGTAAACTCACCAAAACTTTTTTTGAGGGAAAACAGCAACGTTATCTTCGCCCGCTCCGATTGTTTTTTGTCTTTGCTATCCTCACTGTCGCGGCGGTTAATTTCTTCGAAGCCGAGTTCGCCCAAGACTTCTTCATTGATATCGATGATGCCTTTGAGTCACAAATCAACTACAGCGCTTTTCTAGAGCACTTGGATACAACTACTGTCCACTTAAAGGACGACCTTCCAGCGGATCAGCATCATGCCCTGGA
This sequence comes from Bacteroidota bacterium, assembly GCA_039816955.1. GTDB lineage: Bacteria > Bacteroidota > Bacteroidia > Chitinophagales > Saprospiraceae > Lewinella. Next base: position 6,301 of record JBCBWU010000024.1, on the reverse strand, counting down.
TAGCCTGATGATGAGGATGACCGAAGATTATGAGGATTCACTGGGGATCGGCGTACGGATCAATTTAAATGCAACTGAAGAGCAACTTACCAACTTCCAGATTGCTAAAAAGGATATCGCTGACTTACCTATTGATACGCTGCTTGCAAGGTATGAGGTGACCAATTTTGTTGAGCGATTGATCACCCGGCAAAACATACGGCTACAAAATCAAGGTGAAAACTTTGCGGCCTACATGCTGAATCAGACCATCTGGATGATGATGCTCATTATGCCGCTGCTCGCTCTTTTTCTAAAGTTTCTTTATGTTCGCCGCCCCTACTATTATGTCGAACATTTGATCTTCTCCTTTCATGTACACTCCTTCCTGTTTTTTGTACTCATCGTATTGATGCTGCTAGATAACTATCCGGCTATCTCTGATCAAATGGGGTGGTTCTGGATTGGAGGCTTGGTGGGCATGGAGTTCTATTTCTACAAATCATTACGAAATGTATACCAGCAATCCCGCTTCAAGACCATTCTCAAGTTTGGGATTATGAATTTCCTTTACGCTATCGTATTCCTAGTAGCCTTAATCCTAACTGTTATTGCGGCGGCCTTGTCCTATTAACGGCTGGCTGGTTAGCGGGAATTAGCTAGATAGCGTAATTGAACTAATTATGGGCTTGACTGCCTAAAGACTAGATACTACACTTTAAAAAATACTAAGATGGGACAAGTAGCGAGCTTAATTAGAGTTGAACGCACCGCATTTGAGAAGGTGGAAAGAACCAAAAAGTACCCGAAAACCTTCGCGGAAGAAATATCTGTGGATAAGCTTTGGGAACCCATTATGTATGTGTTGGGAAAGGGGCATTTGGGAAGATTACCCATTACCAACTTATTCATGCCCCGGAAAATTATTGTGACCTATCAAGATGAATATATGACGGAAGGCATAAGGTATCATGATGCGTCTGACATAGCAGAGCTCTTTAACGCCATGGAAAATCATTCCATCGAAGACCTGATTGCAAAAGTGGACGTTGAAAGCATGAATAGTAAGGTCATGTACCCGATCATGGAGTCGGATCTTGAGGAGATTAAGCAACATATCATTCAGATTAGGGCCAGCTTGCAAAAAGCGATTGAAAACGATCAAATCATCATTGCCTCCATCAGTTGAGCTACTGCCCGCAAAAAACAAGAATAGGAGTTAGCCCTAGCAGCCTAGCCCCCATTCTAATCTTAATTCTTACTCTTATTCTAATTCTCACCCTAATTCCCTTGTCCAACGAAGCTTTAGCGTAGTTGGATCCCTCCAAATCTCTAAAAGAAAAACGCACCACCAATCAGCCAACGCAAGTCCTCACCATCACCCAGGTAGCCGCCGATATGTATAGTCAGCAAATCGAAGGGGGCGAAGAAGACACCTGCACCGTAGCTGTAATGGATGGTGTCACTTTCTACATCGTCGATGCTTACGCTACCGTAGTCAAAAGAGGCGGAAAACCCGACCGACATCGGAATGGCATTATTGTTCCAGTAGAAAGCTTTCCAGCGTAAGTCCGTATTGTGGTACAGTGCGGTACGCCCGATAAAGCGGTCCCGGCGGAAGCCACGTAAGTTACCATCCGGCCCCACCCCACCCAGCGTGGCACCCAGGAAGAATGGAAAGTCATTGGAGAAGCGGGTCTGAATACCTAGCTGTGTGGCCAGTACCAATTTGCCCCGTCCATCCAACTGTTGGTAAAGGGCCAGCTCACTTTCCAGGAAGGGGAAGTTAAAGTCCTCTTCGTCCATTTGATCCGTCCAACCGGCGTCAAGGCTAAAGCGAATGCCGCGGGTAGGAAAGCTTACCTGATCTACATTGTTGAAGTGCAGCCCGGCCTCCAGGCTCAACATCTCGATGCCATCAAATATTTCGTCTGGGAATTGATCGGCGACTGTTGCAATAAACCGACCCTCCGTATTGTCTACTCGAATCGAACTGAATCTTGGCCCTAGCAACAATTGGAATTGGTTATTGGGTCTCCAGGCTAGTTTTAGGCCCGCTTCTACCCGGCGCTCCCGCAGGCGATTGAAATTTAAGCCTAACTCTTCTTCGGGGTTCTCACTGTCGTTACCCAGGCCGTAGAAGTTGCTGGCGTAGAGTGGTGTCTGCAATTCGGTAGCAAATTGCAAACCCCAGCGTCCGATTACATTCGACCAATTTCCCTCGTAGTACGCTTTCACGCCGCCAGTGCTCAAGGACACTAATGCACCATAACGGTGTTGGCTGGCGTAGGGCGATTTACGGAAGCCGTAGCGGGTATAGGTGCCGCTGAAGCCGGCAAACAGTTTATCATCGGGGTTAAAGCCAAAGAAGGGTAGGAGAGCATTGAAGTTATGATTATAGGCCGGGCTGCGCCGGTTGTAAAGGTTATCCTCTGGCCGACGGCTGCGCTGATCGCGGCTGTCATTCATATTCCGCATTTCATTTTCCTCGGTAGAGAAGTCATAAACCTTGATCAAGCGCCCACTCTTACGCGTAGTCGACTGGTCATCAAATACGTCCTTTCCTTCTCCACCAATGAGATGAATGGTGCTTCCGAAAGCTACGTCGCCTCGTACTTCAAAGATGTCATCATCACCCAAGCCGTAGCAGTACACATCGTGGGTTTCCAAGTGCAAGAATACGCGATCGTAGTATTTGCCTTGTTGTTCACCGTCTTTGTTGGTGTCAAAGACCTGCACCCGCGTGTGGGCATCATCTAACCTTTCAATTACAAAGAGGTCCTTCTTATCGGTACCCATTACGTCCACCTTGCGCGCTAAAAACTCGTAGTAGTCGCGGGCAATAGCGGTCAGCTTATCGCGGCGTTCTTTTATCGTTTGGCGAATAGCTGGAGCGTCTCTACTCAAGAACGGTTCTGGCCAGCTATCCGCAAAGGCCTGGTCAATGATTTCATCGGTCAGGGTAGTTTGCAAGTGCTGAATAGCCTCTTCCCACTGGCTCCAGCTCAGGCCCGTCAGAAAGGTTTGGTCAAACAAGAAGGCGTTGTAGGTAGCCCAGTGTGTACGCCCTAGTTCGGAGGTGAAAGGCCGCCATTGCTTACTCCTCGGAGAAACAATCCGGGCAATATCAAACACCGTACCATCGTAATTGGCAAAGGCCTGGTCACGGTCCCGCGGGATCGGGCGGTAATAATTGACGTTCCCCTTTTTGTGCTTACCCCAGCGCCACTGATCATCGTGGCGGTCCCAGTCACCAATGGCCAAGTCAAATAAGCGGGAACGGATGGTCCAACGTTGATCTACCCGCTCATCTTGGTCTTCTCGTATTTTCTCCAGCAGGTCAAAAGTGCTGATCACATCTATGGGGTTCCCAAAATGGGGAGCACCTTCTTCCCAGGCATCATCGTCTGGGCGTTCCTCAAAGAGATAGATTGCTCCGGCATAGTCCGAATTAAAATCGCCAAGGGCTTGTTGTTCCGGTAGGTATACCAGACTGGGATTGGCGTGGTACACTCCTGCGGCTTCTGCTAAGGGAGCCACGGCGATGGCCGCTATCGGATGCGAGGCTGAGAAGTTATCCCGCACCACATCCAGCACAAGATCGGTATTGAGCGGGTACGGCACCGTTCGGCTGGCGTCTTTATCAATCGAACGCAAGGTGTATTGCCTTTCCGTTTCCGGATCTTCCAGGCGCAGTGAATTGGTTTGGAAGCCACCCCCTCTTTTCACGGGCACCAACCCCTTAGCGGCCAGATCCAGTTCTTCGACCTCCATCTCGCTGCTGTAGGCATCGCGGTAGTGTTCACCCCAAATCTTTTCCCCGGTTTTTGTTCTCGAGAAATCCACCTCACTCAGGGGCTTGGTCTGGCGACGCTCCTCACTGAAATCATCTTCTATGATTTCCACTTCTACATCTCCTCTCTCTTTGTAGCTGGGTTTCAACTGGTGTTGAAATACCAGGCGCTTATGGTTGTCTTCTAGCGTTTGGTAGTACTGTACCCACACCTGCCCGTCGGGATAGTAGTTGAGTTGAGCAAAACCGTAACCACCGTAAGCAAATGCGGCTCCATTTCCCGTCTGGGCACCTGAGGTCTTCGAGCCACTACCACTTACTATAAAGTGCTGATCGTCTTTATCCCAATATTGTAGACTGTGCTCGTGACCCGAGGCAAAAATCACATCACCAATGGTGTTGGCCTGGCCAAGCAGCAGGTTGCGAAAGTCCTTATACGTGGCATTCGCCAAATCCTGTCGGGTGCCAATTGAAGACTGTAGGAACCGGAAAAAACTCCCCACTACCGGTAAGGGTACATAGAGGTTGTCATCCAATTCGCGTAGCGGGAACAAATGCTCACCAAAGGTAAATCGACCACCATGCGGGCCATTACTATAGATGGGGTGGTGCATGGCCACGATCAACTCCTTGCGGCGGTTGCTCTTCATGGCTTCCTGTAGTAGAAAGGCAAAATCGGCCCGGCTTTTAGCTTCACAACCGTCGTTAATGTCATTCTCTCCCTTCCAGTTGGCCATCCACCACTGTGAGTCGAGAAGCAGTAGGGTAATGTTATCGGTCAGGTCTATTTCTACCGGGTCACCACAACCTGGGCGAGGGCGTAGCTTGACCTGCCCATCCGATTGCTTATCCAAGTACCGGCGCTGTCGATTTAAACCCTTCACTCCGTATTCCTGCCAGTCGTGATTACCAGCCACAAAAAATACGCGACCAGAATAGTCGTCAATAATTTCCAACTGCCGGTTTAGTGCAGTCTCCGCTAGCGTACGCTCGTAGGGCTCCGATTTCGGAGGCATACCATCCGGATAAATATTATCTCCCAAGAAGACCACCGCACTGTTTTCCGAAGCCGCATCTAAGGTGCTCCGTAAAGCCTGCAAAGCCGGCGGATTCCAGTTGATTGTTCCTCCTCCTGCATCGCCGATCAGGTAGACCGAATAGGTGGGGGCTTCGGTAGGGGTGCGTTGCTCTTCCCAGTCTTTAACTTCAGCAGTATAATTCAGATGATAATTAGCGCAGCCGCTCAACAACACTAGAGTAGCGGCGAGGATTGTTGTAGGTTTCAACATAGTGAGTCGTTATAGCCCTTTGTCTCAGTTGCTCTGGTGTAAACAAATATAATCGAAAAGGCTTAGCCTTGTGCATGTCATTGCCTGACTTACACTACTGATTACTACAAACAATGGAACCTGGAGAGGGGTTGGCCAGCGACAAAAAAAGAAGCCCTGCAACGATTGCTGCAGGACTCCACTTTACACTCACTAGTTATGAAACTTAAGCCAACATTAGATTTAACTGCTTTCTATCGTAAAATGTTACGTGGAATTATCGATTTAAGACAGAAATGCCGAGAAAGTACCTTGGCTGACAGTTCTTTGGGGTTAAATGCCATTATGCCTTAAAGAGTAGCGTGCTGATGGATCGGTTGTATGGCTATTCCCGATTTTTTTGTTTTTGTGGGGCCTCCCACGCTATGGGCGTGGGCGCTACGTTTCATAGCTCGCTATTCGCTCGGCCCTGTAGGTCCCCCGCCGTAGGCGTGGCTATTCCACATCGCTAGGCCGGATCATCTCCACTTCCTGACTTTTAGGTAGTTGATCGGGCTAGTGCGATACAATTGCGCTTTTACTTCACCCATTTCCGCCAGGTCAGCTACTCCTTACTCCCCATTTCTAACTTCCGACGTCCCACTTGGCTAAATAGGAAGTATGAAGGATGAAATGCAAAATAGAAAGGGCCTAGCAAACTTCTTCCTTTATATTTCTAACTTCCCATTTCCGACTTCCGACTTCCGACCTCCGACCTCCCATTTCCTCCCAGCCACATTTTCAACCAGAACCAGGGCCGTACCAGCTGCTTGCGCAAATCAAAGTCGGTATACATACGGCAGAGGAGTTCTATGATTTTCGGATTGTTAGCAATGAAGCCAGTGATCAGATTAGTGAGCCATTGCACCTGCATAATGCGCTGTAGCTGATAACTCAGTCGCATTTCAGCTCTCAGCACGCGGTCTACCCGCACGTCGTAGGCTTGCAGGTAGGTCGCATCAAAGCGTTGCTCTTGTAGACACTGCTGTACCTGCTCTGCAGCTATGAAGCCACTGTAGAAGGCATTGCCAATGCCTTCACCGGTAAGGGGATCTATCAGGTGGCCGGCGTCGCCCAGGAGCATGTAGTTGTCACCGGATAGCGATCGTCGCTTGGAGCCCAGGGGTAAACCATAACCGACTACCTTTCCTTCCAGTTTGGCATTGGCAAAGCGAGCGGCAATATCGGGGTGCTTTTCAAATACTTCTTCCAGTACTTCACG